>NZ_NRSH01000031.1 GCF_016584055.1 Halorhodospira neutriphila | reverse complement strand
CGGTCCGGTACTGGAGGCCGAGCCGGAAGCCGAGCTGCCGGGCCGAGATGCCCTGGGATGAGCACGCCATCAGGAACATCGCGGTCAGCCAGGTCCGGACCGGCAGATGAGAGGCCGCCATCGGCGTCCCGGCGCGCGCCGAGGTGGCCCGGCCGCAGTCGCGGCAGTGGAACAGCATCTTGCGCCCCGGCAGCCGGCGTGCGTTGCCGACGGAGCCGCACCAGCGGCAGACCGGGCCGTCCGGCCAGCGCGCCGACAGGAACAGCGCCTCGGCGTGCTCCTCATCCGGCACCAGCTCCAGGAGGCTTTGCAGGGTCAGATGGTCATGCGCCATATGCGCAAGATATAGGGTGCGATAATCAGAAAGCAATAGGCCCGGAGGGAAATATGGCGTAAGGGGGAGAGTATTTGTAAAGTAGCTGCCAAAGGGAGGCACTTCCAGGGGGGGCGGCGGCCTTGGGCCGGGAGGTCGTGACTTAAGTCCGGTGTGGGCGATTAGCCCGCTCGCCCTACACGCCTGTCGGGACGTTGACAAAGGACTGCTACGAGAGATTGCGCCTTGCCCCAGCGAGCCGACGGCTTTTCTTACCATCGATAATAAAGCGCTTTTCCCGGCTTGAGAGCCGGATTCTTCGGCGCAGGGAGGTTTTGATGAATCGGCGCGATCTTTTGCGGGTGGGGCTCCTCGCTCCGGTGGCAGCTCACGCGGAGAGTTTTGAGGCTTATAAGGAGTCCCAGCAGCAAGCTTTCCAGGCGTACAAGGCGCGCATGCGGGAGGCCTTCGCCGCCTATAAGCGTGCGCACGAGGCCGCCTTCGAGACCTTTCGGGAAGAGCTCCAGACGACCTGGAAGCGCCCGGAGTTCACGGATCGGCGCAAGTGGGTGGAGTACAGTGCGGATCGGCGCACCCAGCGCATCGTGGACTTCGAGGCCGAAGAGATCCGGCTCAAGATGGTCGATCTTGAGGATGCTCCTGAGTCTGGCGCGGGAGGATCCCACTCCGAGCCGGCAAAGGGGCCGGGTTGCCAAACTGAGGAGGGGACCCCCTCCGGGCAGGGTACATCGGAGCCTGCCGGCTCGCAGGAGCACCCGTCCGCTTCAGTGGCAACGGCGGAGGGATGGAGCCGGGAGCGTCTGCGCCGTGAGCTCGCCGGGCTCCTGCGCGAGGACTTCGCCACCGCCTTCGAGCGCGATCCCGTCGCGCAGCAAGTGGAGCGCTCCCTGGAGAAAGCCCCCGTCGAGGTTGAGCGCGGCGAGCTTAGCCGCCGCCCGGTCCTCGGCGCCTTCCTCGGCGGCGAGGAGCCGCCAGGGCCGGAGGAAGCTAATAGGAAAGCCGAGGAGCTCATGGCCAGTGCAAAGGAGACCGGGCGCGAGCGCGTCGAGGCCGGCAGCGGCTGGGCGCGGGTCATCTCCGTGCCCCTCCCCGAGGCGAGCGCCTCGGAGAAGGCGAGCGAGTACCTGGCGCCGGCGCGCCGCTACGCCCAGGAGCAGGAGGTGTCCGAGTCGCTGGTGCTCGCGGTCATGCACACCGAGAGCTCTTTCAATCCTATGGCGCGCTCCCACATTCCTGCCTACGGGCTGATGCAGATCGTCCCCGAGTCCGCTGGCCGTGACGCCACCCGGCTGCTCACGGGCCGCTCACGGGTACTAGCGCCGTCGTACCTCTACAACCCCGAGAACAACATCCGCATCGGCGCTGCCTACCTCCACTTGCTCTACTACCGCTATATGGCCAAGGTGCGCGAGCGCGAGAGCCGTCTCTATTGCACTATCGCCGGCTACAATACGGGGGCTGGCAATGTGGCCCGCACCTTCACCGGTGACACGAACATGGCGGCGGCCGCCGAGCGCATCAATGGCCGCTCGGGCGGCGAGGTCTACCGCACGCTGGTGCGCGAGCTACCCTACGAGGAGACAAAGCACTACCTGGAGCGGGTGGCCCGGCGCATCCAGGCCTACCGTGACCTCTGATTGAGGCGGGAGCAGGTCTGGGAGGGAGAGTAACCCTCGGTCCTCGACATGTACCCCCCTTCGCTCAAGGCGTACGGGGCCGCCGCCGGCCGATGGCTACAGCGTCGCAGGGCGCTGGTATCGGCGGCGGGCCTGCTGCGCCACCTCCTCGGGCGGATCCGCAGCGATGACTGCGCCCGCTCGGCGGCCATGCTGGCCTACGTCACCCTGCTGGCCATCGTGCCGCTGCTGACCATCGGCTTCTCGGTCTTCGCCGCCTTCCCGGTCTTCGAGGGGGTGACCGACCGGCTGCGCGGGCTGCTCGTCGAGAACCTCGTCCCCGCGGCCAGCGAGGTGGTCGACGACTACCTCGAGGCCTTTATCGGCCGGGCGGCCGAGCTGACGGCGGTCGGCGTCGTCGGGCTGGCGGTCTCGGCGCTGCTGCTGCTCAACACCATCGAGCGGGTGCTCAACGGCATCTGGGCGGTGGCGCGGCCGCGACCGCCCCTGCAGCGGCTCATGGTCTACTGGACGGTGCTGACCATCGGCCCGCTGCTGCTCGGGGTGAGCCTGGTGGCGAGCTCCTACATGGGCACGGTCAGCCTCGGCCCGCTGGAGCCGCCGTCGGCGGTGGTGGCGGGCGTGCTCGGCCTGGCGCCCTTCGTCGTCCAGGCCGTGGTCTTTACGCTCGTCTATAGCCTGGTCCCCCACCGCAGCGTGCCGGCCCACCACGCCGCCGTCGGCGGCGTGGTGGCCTCGCTGCTCTTCGAGCTGGCCAAGGCCGGATTCGCGCAGTTCATCGCCCGGGCGCCGACCTACGAGGCCGTCTACGGCGCCCTGGCGGCGCTGCCGATCTTCCTGGTCTGGCTCTACATCTCCTGGTGGGTGGTCCTGCTCGGCGCCGAGCTGACCCGCTCGCTGGAGGGCTACCGGCGCGGTGACGAGCCGGTGCAGCGCTGGGCGCTGCTGCGGGCGGTCCGCCTCCTCGGCCGCCTCTACGAGGCCCAGCGCCGGGGCGAGGCGCCCTCGACCGAGGCGCTCCGGCGGCGCGAGCCCCGGATCGGGGAGGCCCAGATGAGGGCGGCGCTGGAGCAGCTCCAGGGCGCCCGCATCGTGGACCGGACAGCCGAGGGAGGGTGGATTCTGCGCCGCGACGCCTCCACGTTCACCCTCGCGGAGCTCCAGCAGATACTGGCCTACCCCCTGCCGCCGCTCGCGGAGCTCGGCGCGCCGCAGGACGCCTGGGAGCAGCGCCTGGCCGACTGCCTGCGCCCGGTGGAGGAGCGCTGGCGGAGCAGCCTCGACCGCCCCCTGAGCGAGCTCCTCGGGCCGGCGGCGGGGGAGGGAACCTGACACCAAGTCTTGACAATCTCCGTTGGCGCCTGCAAATTCCCATAAAATTTGGCCGTGTTACAAGATTGCTATGGAAAGGCGTAGTATTTTTTTCAGTTTAGCGATTGCTGTCTGTACCTTGCCGTCCCTGCCGAGTACGGCCCAAGGCGCTGAGGGATTTCAAGAGTACCGTGAGCAGCACAAGCAAGAGTTCGAAAACTACCGGGAAGAGGTGCGGAAGTCCTTCCAAGCATATCAAGAGGCCTTTCAGGAAGAGTTTCAAGCCTATAAGGACGAGCTAAGCGCGAGCTGGGAAGATCCTCAGCTCAGCAACCAAAAGCAGTGGGTCCGCTATAGCGAGGACCAGAAGTCGCGCACGATCGTCGACTACGAAGAGAATAATATTAAAATCGATGTCCCCGAGGAAGAAGGTGTCGAGGGGGCTTTAGAGAAGCTCGACAAGCTTCTCGAGATCACTGTCGACGAAGCCTACGAGGATGATGAGGTTACCCAGCGGGCCCAGGAGCGTACCGATCTTGGCGCTAGCGGGATTGATGCCGGTGACCAGCGTGTCCTCAGCGAGCTCTCCCGAGAGGAAGTCCAGAAGATGGTCGAGAGGGCCACTGCTGAAAAGCGCAGTGAGCCTGCTGGCGGCTCTAGAGAGCCAACCTCTGACGATTCAGGGCATAACGGTGGGGGTGGGAAGCCCCAGGTTGCTAATGGCTCAGACGGCGAGTCTTCTAGCAAGGCAGAGAGAGATGCTGCGGAGCAGGCGGAGGGCAAAGGGGAACGAAAGGTGATCTCCGTATCGATCCCCATGCCGGATGAGCAGCCTGCTAAGAAGGCTGAGGAATATCGTGACGAAGTCACCAAGATCGCCAAAAAGTACAACGTTGAGCCAGCGCTAATATTGGCCATTATCCATAGCGAGAGCAGCTTTAATCCGATGGCGCGTTCGCCCATACCCGCCTACGGATTGATGCAGATTGTCCCCGAGACGGCGGGACTCGATGTAGCCCAGTATCTTCACGGAGAAGCGCGTAAATTCTCTCCGCAATATCTGTATAATGTACAGAATAATATCCAGGCGGGGGCTGTCTACCTCAACATACTCGAGACTCGTTATGTTAGCGAGATCGAGAATCCAGAAAGCCGGCTCTACGCCAAGATTGCCGCTTATAATATTGGCTCCGGCTACGTAGCTTACCCCTTTACTGGTGAGAAAAGGCTCTCCGATAAAGCTGTTGAGATCATCAACAGCAAGGATCCCGAAGAGGTCTATGAGGCCTTGCACGAGGATCTGCCTGCGCAAGAGACGCGAGATTATTTATCTAAGGTTTCCCGACGGCTAAAAATTTATCGCGAATTTTTCTAGAAGCGGTTCTTGAGGGTTTGGGTCAGCATTTAAAGCGCTAAAAAGGCGCCAAGCTTAGCATAACTAAAACAAGGAGGGAGCATGTCTTCGCGACTTTTGAAATGGGGGGGAGTAGTTTCTGCGACGGTAAGTGTTGCGGGGTGCGCTACTTATGGAGAAGGCGTTAATGAGGCCTTGATAAATACTGAAAAAGAGCAGTACGAGCAAGCCGATAAAAAAGTAAAGAAAGCTCTGGAAGCGGAAGGTGATGATAGGCTCCTCTATCATCTCGAGAGAGGCACAATCCAGCACCTAGCCGGCAATTACAAGGCAAGTAACAAGGCCTTGGAAAAAGCGCATAAGCTTGCTGATAGTATGCGCTCGAAGAAGGTAGAAGATCGCCTTGCTGCAGCGATGGTAAATCCGCGGCAAGGGGAGTATATGGGGAATGATATTGAGCGAGTCTATATCAACTACTACAAGGCGCTTAACTTCCTCCTGTTAGCCCAAAAGGCGGAGAGTAAAGAGCAGCGTGCTTCCCACCTCGAGTCGGCTAGTGTCGAGATCCGGCGCCTTGATAATAAGCTCTCTTCCATCTCCTTTGAGGAAGGTACCTACGAGCAAAATGAAGAGTCAGATAAGAAGAAATTTAACCAGCTTCTCAAGATCTTCCAAAAGTTTCGCGGTAACTGGTTAGATAAAAAGGATCTGATCTTTCGGGAAGACGCTTATGTTCGCTATCTCGCTGGGCTCTTGTATGAGAAGAATGGTGCCTTGGACGATGCACGCATCTCGTACCGAGACGCCGCCGAACTCTACGAGGAAGGCTATAGCGAGCAGTACAACCTCGATAAGGACATGGCCCAACAAGCCTGGTTGGATACGGTTCGGGTCATGCAGAAGGCTGGTGGCTACGAGTCGGAGTGGCGGCGACTCGCTAAGCAGAAGTTGACGGAGCGTACGAGAGAGCGCGTCCAGTCGTTCGATCCAGACAAGGGGCAGATTGTCGTTATCCAGCACCTCGGGATGGTACCGCAACGTGACGAGCTGAATCTTCATCTTTCAGCGGTACCCAACCAAAAAGCATTTCGTCTAAAGCAGGTAGCAACTGGTGAGCCTCAGCATAAAAAAGATCAGTTGAGATGGTTCTACCTCCTCTACGCGGACAAGGGAATCGATAAGCTCAAGAGTAATATGCTTATCGGATATTCTGCCCAGGGAGATCTTCCCGGGGGGGATTACAGAGTTAATGATAAGACGGTACCTGTCGGCCCTCTATGGGATATAGCATCAGAGCTTAATATCCCGCAAAATATCGGCAGGAGCGGAATTCGCGTTACTGTGCCTTATTATTCGCCGTTGCGGACCAACGCGGGAAGAACTCAGCTGAGTATCGACGGCCAAGAGGTCGGCTATCTGGATCAGGCGGAGTCAGTTTCTCAGCTCTTCATACAGAATGAGCTTGTGAAAGCTGGCCAAGAGTTGCGCGAATCGATGGCTCGTGCTACGTTCAAGAACGTCTTCGCGGCTGAAGCCGGTAAGCAGGCAGGCGGATTTCTCGGCAGTCTTTTGGCCAAGGTAGCTACTTCGGCGACCAGTGCAGCGGAAACTCGGAATTGGCTAACTTTGCCCTACGACATTCGTTTGGCGCGTTACTCTGTGGAGCCTGGCGAACATGAGCTGACCATCGAGACGCAAGGGACAGGCATGGCGGGAAGCGCAGAGGAAACGATCTCGGTAAAGGCCGGTGAGATCAAGGTTTGGGTCCAGCGGACTTTCGATCCTAGCCAAGAGAGATCTTACGAGAGGAAATTAGCTAGCGAGTAAGTGTCAGCAGGTACGGGTTCATCAAGTCGGAGAGAGTGAGCCATGGCATCGGCCGGCTGGGCCAGAGCTTGGTGGTCTTTCGCAGCGGCTACTACGACTGGCATCGGCGAAAGGCCGTCGGTCTGGAGCGGAGCATGCTAATCCCACGGGTTGAGCAAGTGTATGAGCAAAAGCGGGGGAGCCCCGGAAGCTGCCGTATGGCTGCACAGTTGCACCGTGAGGGCTATCCGGTAGATTGCCCACGAGGCCTGCTACTTGATGCGCGAGGCGGACATTGAGTGCCGTCAGTGCCGGCGTTTTCGGGCCACTATGCTCAGCGATCACCGGCGCTTAGTAGCCCCCAATTTGCTAGAGCGAGACTTCAATACCGCGCAGCCCAATCAGGTCTGGATCGCTGACATCTTAGCAGTCTCGATGCTGAAAGGCTGACTCTACAAAAAGATATCGCTTCATAGGAAAAAGAGCATGTTTAAAAGGCGAGGGCCACGTTCCACTGTGGTGATTGCAATGGCTGCTCTCATGGCCGTGAGCTTGCTGGCTGCATGCAGCACGAAGGTGTCCCGTGTTGGGGCCGAAGAGCAGATCGATGTGACCGATTCGTGGAATGCTACCGACTCGAAGCTTGTAGCGGACAAGATGATCGAGGACATGGTTACCTTCCCTTGGCTTAAGGAGTGGGAGGAAAAACATGATCGTAAGCCTCGAGTCATTATCCAGTCCGTCCGAAATAAGTCACACGAACATATTCCGGTAGGGACGTTCATCAACGATCTGAAACGGGCCATGCTCAAGTCAGGTAAGATGCAGTTCGTATCCGGGGGCGCTGAGCGTGAGGCGGTCCGCGAAGAGCGGGAACAGCAGGACGTGTACGCTACCGAGAAGACTCGGGCGGAGATGGGTGCTGAGACTGGCGCTGACTTCGCCCTTGCTGGGAGTATCAACTCGACCGTTCAACAGGCTAGTGGTAAACGAGTCACCTTTTATCAGGTGGACCTTGAGCTCATCAACCTCACGACGACGGAAGAGGCTTGGTATGGACAGAAGAAGATCAAGAAAGTGGCGGATAAAGGCGGACTTTTTTAGCTTGATAGGGTGTGGGTCATGATTTGCGTACGCCTTCTGATGGCCCTGCTGGCCCTTGCTGTCTTGATTTTGAGCGGCTGTGCCGTTAATGGCATTTCCGAGCCTTCTTCCGCCAATGAGGCCTCTTCCAGTAGCGGCTCAGGAGACGGGCCGCCGCCCTGGGTAACTTCCCCTCCGAAGAAGAAGGGGGTTGTCTATGGCGTGGGATCAGCGGAGATCCACGTTGATGCTGCATCGGCTATAAACCGGGCTCAAGACCGGGCTCGGACCGAGCTCGTTAAACGCCTCGAGGTCACCATCTCAGGTGAAACGACGGCAACACGTAGCCGAGAGGTCGAAGATGGCCAGAGCCGCGTAACTCGGTCGGTCATGGAAAGCGTGAAGAGCCAAGTTTCTGAGACCGAGCTGGCCAATATTGAAATCGTAAAGACCTACGCAGCCGAAGGCGGGGGAGTTGCCTATGCATTGGCACGGCTCAATCGTGATCAGGCGGAGAGCGACCTGATTGCCAAGATTGAGGATCTTGACGCCCGTATCCGAGAAATTTTGGAACAAGACCCGGGGGAAAGCGCTAATCGGCTTGCACGGTTAGAAGTGTTAATGCCGGCTTTGCCGCTTCTGGCGCAGCGCAAGCAATCCGTGGAGAAGCTGCAGTTAGTCGCCGAGCGCGATCCCGGTTATCGGCGCCCGAGTGAGTTCCGCGACTTGGCAGATCGTATAGCCAGTATCCTCGACTCTTTGACCGTCGTGCTGAGGTCGAAAGAGAGCGGCTTTGACCGGCAGATGGCCTCTATGCTGCGTCAAACACTTGTTAAGCAAGGAGTCAAGGTTCGTGAAGGCGGCAGTGGTGATCTGACATTGCGCTATGAGGCGAGCTTGCGCGCCGTTGAGCGCGACGATCGCAGCTTCGTCTTTGCTGATGGGAACGTAACAGTTCTAGATGGGGTCGGTAACGCTATTGATGAGTTTCAGGAGCGCGTTAAGGCCGGCTCCGTAGATCCGGATTTGGCTCGAGATCGAGCGGTGGGCCGTTTGGCAGAGGGGCTCGGCAGCAAGCTAGGCGAAAGCCTCTTGGATAGTTTCCAGCGGGCTGGGGTCCGCTAACTGTAATGGGTTGAAGTAAGTCCCCCCTGATAGGGGGCTAGGAGCATCGGGATTCGATGCTATTTTAGCAGAGACGCCGATAGCCTTTAGACGGTAAAGGGGAAAAGCAATGAAGAAGCAACTTTTGATAAGCCTGGGTGCTGTCCTACTCGTGGTCGGATGCTCCACCACGGAAGAAAAAAAGCAGGGAGGGCCCAGTGGCGTGCCCGAGTGGGTTTCCAATCCTACCTACAAGGACGGGATCGCTGCCACCGAGTGCGTGCCGCAGTCTAACAACTTCTCCTTGGACCGCAAGGAAGCTGTAGCCAACGCGCGTCAAGCCTTGGCTCAACAGATTGATCTGAAAGTCCAAAGTATGGAAGAGACCTATCAGCGCCGCACTCGGGGTGATGAAAAAGAGAGTTCCGGCACCACCTTCGAGAGCGTTTCCCGCCAGGTGACCGAGAGTAAGCTCAACGGCTCGAGGGCCGTGAAGACCGATTATGTCAACATGGGAGGGACTCAGAGCCTGTGTGCCAAGGTGGCCTTCGGAGACTCCGAGATGGAGGAGATCTTCAACGGTATTGTCGAGGCCAGTGACCGCGATCTGGATGCCCAGAGTGAGGATGTTCTCTATCAAGAGTTCAAGGAGAAACAGGCTCGTGAGCGGTTGGATGAGCAGCTCAAGGAGTAATGCGCCGTAATACGCGAATAACTAGTAAGTAGCTTATGCGTTGTCCCATAGATAAAGGCTATAAGTTCCAAAATGAGTTCTTTGTGGGAGACGCTAGCAAAAGTTTCGCCACTATCCCTGGGAATGGGGGGGTGTGGCGGGGCTAGGTGTAAATAATTGGGTGATCGTTAACCGATCTATGAAAGGTATCAGGGCGCTCTTCCTGCCAAGCCTTGAAGAACCGAACGGAGTTCGATTACCTATAATTTACTGAGGGATTTTGCGTATTATAGAGTGATTTTAACTAGGCCATCACACACTCTGTGTCACGCTGATGTCACAGAGTGTGTGATGGCCCATATAACTCCGTAGCGATTATATAATCACGCAGATCATAGCAGCTACCACTGGATCAACCGCCGAGTCGTCTAATATCGTGGATCTCTCACGAGAGTCCATGGGTGGTGCTACACGGGGGGTAGTGGACACATACCGATGGAGCAGATTCCCCGCGATGGCTGAATCCTGTGTCAGCTGCGCAAGCAGCCGGGGCTCACAGTAGCTGGCCAGGTGCTGCGCTACACCCGGCAGCTGCAGCTCATTCTAGAGCGGTGGGGAGCATCTCACTGGCGAGCCTTGCCCCGGTTTCTGCCCCGGGCCTATTTTTTTCGTGCCCGGATAGGGCATTGGCTCGGCGTTGCCAATGGGGAAGTCTGATCGCTGGACGGTCTCCGGCGATGGACTCTTACGGTCCTGTCGCTGTTTGGGGTTTCCACGATAGGGTGTTGATGCCACCAGCGCCCATTGAGGGCATTTCTACAGCTGCGATCTCAGTTGGTTCGCATCTGTTCAGCCGGCAGCATCAGCCACCCTTGTGAAGATCATCATGACCGCGTCGTGAATACGCTGGGAGGAAATGCCCATGGTCCAGGAGAAGCAGCGCTGCTATATCAGCGGCCGCGTCCAGGGGGTCTGCTTCCGGGCGGCGACCCAGGAGCAGGCGGAGCGCCTGGGCGTGACCGGCTACGCCCGCAACCTGGCCGACGGCCGGGTCGAGGTCCTCGCCTGCGGGCCGCCGGCGGCCGTGGCGCAGCTGCGCGAGTGGCTCCACGAGGGGCCGCCGGCGGCGCAGGTGGAGGCCGTGGCCTGCGAGCCGGCGGACGACCCGGCGCCCCCGAGTTCCACAGCTGAACCCCGGCACACCCCTGGATTTGTGAAGGTAACGCCCTGATTGGCCGGTCCTGCCGAGCGTCTTGCCCGAGACCCTTTGTTGTGACACGTCTATAAGGCTTTGGCCTTTTTCTGTGGTAATTGGTTTTGATAGAGTCGTGTCATGTATGTACGAGTCGTTCGGTCCGGTCCGCGGCGCTACGTGCGCCTCGTCGAGGGCTACCGCGATGCGAGTGGCCGCGTGAAACAGCGCACCGTCGCGAACCTCGGGCGTGCCGATCAGCTCAGCGATGCGGAGGTCGATGGCATCATCGACGGGCTCCAGCGGGCCGTGGGCCGGTCAGGCGCTGATGATGCGCCTGAGTTCCAGCGCGCCCGCGCCTTCGGCGATCTTTGGGCGCTGCATCAGCTCTGGCAGGAGCTCGGCCTGGATGAGGCCCTGCGCCGGGCGCTTCGCTCGTCCAAGCGCGGGTTCGACGCCGAGGCGCTGGTCCGCGCCATGGTCTTCAACCGCCTTGCTTCGCCTCGAAGCAAGCGCGGCGTCCTTGACTGGCTCCAGGAGGACGTGAGCGTGCCCGGGGTGGACGCCGATCAGCTGCACCATGAGCAGCTGCTACGCGCCATGGATGCGCTGATGAGCCACGCTGGACGGGTTGAGGAGGCCATCGCAGCACAGCTCAAGCCGCTCCTGGACCAGGAGCTCAGCGTGGTCTTCTGGGATTTGACGACCATTCGGGTCCATGGTGAGCGTGAGGTCGCCGATGATCTGCGTCGGTACGGGCACAGCAAGGACGTAGACGGCGTGGACCGTCAATTCGCCCTCGGGGTGGTGCAGACGGCCGAAGGGCTGCCGATTGCCCACGAGGTCTTCGAGGGTAACGTCGCCGAGACGCGCACCCTGGCTCCCATGCTTCGGCGCCTGCTCAGCCGCTTCCCGCTCAAGCGCGTCGTCGTGGTCGCCGATCGTGGGCTGCTCAGCCTCGATAACGTGGATACCCTCGAGACGCTGGCCGAGCAGGAAGGACTGGCGGTCGACTATATCCTCGCGGTGCCTGCTCGCCGTTATGCCGAGTTTACGGATCTGATGGCCGAGCTCCATCCGCAGCTCGAGGAACAGGCTTCGGCCAGCGGCGAGGAATCCGTGACGGAGGCGACCTGGCAAGGCCGTCGACTCGTCGTCGCCCACAATCCGGAGCGAGCTGCCGAGCAGAGCGCGGTGCGCCGACACAAGGTACACCGACTCGATCAGCTCGGGGAGGTGCTCGCCCGGCGGCTCGATAGCCAGGATGCCGGTCGGCCTGGCCGCGGTCGGCGTTCCACCGACCGCAGCGCGCATCGGCGCTTCCACCAGCAGGTGGTGCGGAACAGGCTCTCGAGTATCGTGAAGGCCGATCTCGGCGCTGAGAACTTCCGCTACGACATCGACGACGAGGCCTGGGCCGCCGCCGAGCGCCTCGATGGCAAGCTCCTGCTCGTCACGAGTCTTCAGGCCTACGAGGCGAGCGAGATCGTGGATCGCTACCGGGCCCTGGCGGACATTGAGCGCGGCTTCCGCGTGCTCAAGAGCGATATCCAGATCGCGCCCGTCTATCACCGCCTGCCCGACCGCATACGCGCCCACGCGCTGATCTGCTTCCTGGCCCTCGTCCTGCACCGAGTCCTGCGTCATCGCCTCAAGGCGGCCGGCAGCAGCTACTCGCCGGAGCGGGCCTTGCGGACATTGCGCCGGATCCAGCGCCACAAGGTGCGCCTCGCTGGCCAGGATTACGAGGGCTTCACCAAGCCCTCGCAGGAGCAGCTGGAACTCTTCGGCGAGCTGGGCGTGGAGGCGCCTCAGCGCCCGGCCTGAGGGTCTGTTGTGACATTTTCGGGGTCCGCGCTATCCGCGCATCAATAAGTTAGGCGCACAGCTGTGGAACCCGGGGGCGCAGGTGGAGGCCGTGGCCTGCGAGCCGGCGGACGACCCGGCGCCGCCCGGCTTCTCGGCCCGGTGAGCGGCCCGTGCCGCCTAGGCCGCGGCGCGGCCTAGGCGCCGGGGCCGCCGAGCAGCGCGGCGTACCCCTCGCGGAAGGTCGGGTAGCGGAAGGTGTAGCCGCTCTCGCGCAGCTTGCGGTTGGAGCCGCGCTTGCTGCCGACGCCGCGCCCGCCGGCGCCGCCGGCCTCGGCGCGCGGCGGCTGCGGTAGGCCGAGGCGCTCGGCGATGAAGTCGAGGACCTCGCACTGGGTCGCCGGGGCGCTGTCCACGCCGAGGTAGACCCCCGGCGCCACCGCGGGCCGACCGAGGTGGGCGAGGCTGGCGACCACGTCCTCGGCGTGGATGCGGTTGGTGTACTGGTCCGCCTGGCACGGCTCCCCGGCCTGGGCCTTGCGGATCAGGGCGTCGCGCCCCGGCCCGTAGATCCCCCCGTAGCGGACGGCGACGCCCGCCCACGGTCCGCCCAGCGCGATGGCCTCGGCCTCGAGCAGCCGCTGCCCGGAGAAGCGCCCGGGCTCGGTAGGGCTCGCCTCATCGATCCACTCGCCGGCGCTCTGGCCGTAGACCGCCGTGCTGGAGACGAAGACCAGCCGCCGCGGCGGCCGGGGCTGCCCGCGCAGCGCCGCGGCCAGGTTGCCCAGGCCGTCCACGAAGGCGCGGCGGTAGCCCTCGTCGTCGAATGTGGCGGGGGTGACGATGTAGTAGACCGTGTCCAGCGGCGCGGGCAGCGCCGCGGCGAGGGCCGCCGGCTCCGCGAGGTCGGCGGCGATGGGGGTGATGGCCGCCGGCAGCCCCTCGGGGCGGCGGCGCAGGCCGAAGACCTCGGCGCCGGCGGCGGCGAGCCGCTCGCCGAGGGCCTGGCCGATGCGCCCGCAGCCGGCGATGAGGGCGCGCTCGCCGGGGCCTACCGGGTGGTGCGGTTCTTCAGCCACGTCACGATCTCCGAGCGGTCGACGGCGGTCGCCTCCGCGTCCTCGCGGCGCTTGTACTCGACGGTGTCCTGCTGCAGGGCGCGGGGGCTGATCACGATGCGGTGGGGGATGCCGATGAGGTCCATGTCGGCGAACTTCACCCCCGGGCGCGCCTCGCGGTCGTCGTAGAGGACGTCGAGGCCGCTGGCCATGAGCTCGGCGTAGAGGGCCTCGGCGGCCTCGGCGACGTCGGGCTGCTCGGGCTTGATGGCCACCAGCGCCACCTGGAAGGGGGCGATGGGCTCCGGCCAGCGGATGCCGCGCTCGTCGTGGTTCTGCTCGATGGCCGCCGCCACCACGCGGGAGACGCCGATGCCGTAGCAGCCCATGGTGACGGTGCGCTCCTGGCCCGCCTCGTCGAGGACCGTGGCGCCCATGGCCTCGCTGTAGGTCTTGCCGAGCTGGAAGACGTGCCCGACCTCGATGCCGCGGCGGATGGCCAGGGGGCCGCCGCCGTCGGGGCTGGGGTCGCCGGCCTCGACGGTGCGCAGGTCGGCGGTCTCCGGCTCGGGCAGGTCGCGACCCCAGTTGACGCCGATGAGGTGGTAGCCCTCGCGGTTGGCGCCGCAGACGAAGTCCGCCGCCTGGGCCGCGGCGTGGTCGGCGATCAGCGCCACGCCCTGCAGGCCCACGGGGCCGAGGGAGCCGAGGGGGCAGCCGAGCTCCGCCTCGACGCGCTCGGCGCCGGCGAGGGTCAGCGGCGCCGCCACCGCCGGGTGCTTCTCGGCCTTGAGCTCGTTGAGCTCGTGGTCGCCGCGCAGCAGCAGCGCCACCAGCCCGCCCTCGGCGCCCTCGACGAGGAGGGTCTTGACGTGGCGCGAGGCGGGGATGCCGAGGTGGTCGGCCACCTCGGCGATGGTCCGCTGCCCCGGCGTGGCGACCTCCTGGAGCGCCTCGCCCGGCGCCGGGCGCGGCTGCTCGGGGGGCGGGGCCGGGGCGAGCTCGACGTTGGCGGCGTAGCCGCTCGCCTCGCAGGCGGCGATGGCGTCCTCGCCGGAGTCGGCGAGGACCATGAACTCGTGGGAGACGCTGCCGCCGATGGCGCCGGTATCGGCCTCCACGGCGCTGAAGGCCAGGCCCGTGCGCTCGAAGATCCGGGTGTAGGTCTCGCGCATGGCCTGGTACTCGGCCTCCAGGCCGGCGTCGTCGAGGTGGAAGGAGTAGGCGTCCTTCATCAGGAACTCCCGGGCGCGCATGACCCCGAAGCGCGGCCGGGTCTCGTCGCGGAACTTGGTCTGGATCTGGTAGTAGTTGACCGGCAGCTGGCGGTAGCTGCGGATCTCCCGGCGGAAGAGGTCGGTGATGACCTCCTCGTGGGTGGGGCCGAAGCAGAAGTCGCGCTCGTGGCGGTCCTGGATGCGCAGCAGCTCGGGCCCGTACTTCTCCCAGCGCCCCGACTCCTGCCAGAGCTCCGCCGGCTGCACCGCCGGCATGAGCACCTCCAGCGCGCCCGCCCGGTCCATCTCCTCGCGGACGATGCGCTCGACGCGCTGGAGCACGCGCAGCCCGAGGGGCAGCCAGGTGTAGAGCCCGGCGGAGAGCCGGCGGATCATGCCGGCGCGCAGCATCAGCTGGTGGCTGACGATCTCGGCGTCGGCCGGCGTCTCGCGGGTGGTGGAGAGGGGGAAGCGGGTGACGCGCATCGCCTGAGGTCCTTCTGTCTGCTCTGGGTCTCGGGCCGGCTCGGGCTTCGGACGGGGTCGAGTGGGCCTAGGGTAGCGCAGCCGGGGAGGCGTGGCGAAGGGGCGGGAGCGCGCAGCGGGCGCGCCGGCCTGCCCTTGACCCGTCGGGGATGGGCCAGTAGCTTTCTATGGTTATCTCGCTTCGGGTCGGCAGCTGAGGGAGGCCATGCGTCATATCATCTCGATGCTCGTGGAGAACGAGTCCGGCGCCTTGTCGCGGATCGCCGGCATGTTCACGGCGCGCGGCTACAACATCGAGTGCCTGACGGTGGCGCCGACCGACGACGCGACCATCTCGCGGATGACCCTGGTGACCATCGGCGACGACCAGATCATCGAGCAGATCATCAAGCAGCTCAACAAGCTGCTCGATGTCGTCAAGGTCGTCGACATGACCGACGGGCAGCACATCGAGCGCGAGATGATGCTCATCAAGGTGACGGCCGGGGCGGCCGAGCAGCGCGAGGAGTTCAAGCGCCTGACCGATATCTTCCGCGGCCGCGTGCTCGACGTCACCGACAAGGTCTACACCATCGAGATGACCGGCACGAGCGACAAGCTCGACGCCTTCGTCGACGTCATCGGCTCGAGCAACATCCTCGAGGTCGTCCGCTCCGGGGTGATCGGCATCAGCCGCGGCGAGCGCCACCTGCGCGTGTGACCGCCGGCCCCGCCGACTGCTAGCCTGCGGCGAGCCGCCGCCGCTTCGCGAATCCGTACCAGGGGGAAAATCATGAAGGTCTACTACGATCAGGACGCCGATCTTTCGCTGATCACCGGGCGCCGGGTCGCCGTCATCGGCTACGGCTCCCAGGGCCACGCCCACGCCAACAACCTCAAGGAGTCCGGCGTCGAGGTCGTCGTGGGGCTGCGGCCCGGCTCCGCCTCGGCGGCCAAGGCCGAGGCCGCCGGCCTCGAGGTCGCCTCCATCGAGGAGGCGGCGGGCAGCGCCGATCTCGTCATGATCCTCGCCCCCGACGAGTACCAGCCGCAGATCTACAGCGAGCAGATCGCCCCGAACCTCAAGCCGGGCGCGGCCGTGGCCTTCGCCCACGGCTTCAATATCCACTACGGCCAGATCCGGCCGGCCGCGGGGCTCGACGTGGTCATGATCGCCCCCAAGGGCCCGGGCCACACGGTGCGCTCGACCTACGTCGCCGGCGCTGGCGTCCCGTCGCTGATCGCCGTCGAGCAGGACGCCAGCGGCCGGGCCAAGGACATCGCCCTGGCCTACGCCGTGGCCAACGGCGCCGGGCGCTCGGGGATCATCGAGACGAGCTTCCGCGAGGAGACCGAGACCGACCTCTTCGGCGAGCAGACGGTGCTCTGCGGCGGCATCTCGGCGCTCATCGAGGCCGGCTTCGAGACCCTCGTGGAGGCCGGCTACTCGCCGGAGATGGCCTACTTCGAGTGCCTGCACGAGACCAAGCTCATCGTCGACCTGCTCTACGAGGGCGGCCTGGCGAACATGCGCTACTCCGTCTCCAACACCGCCGAGTACGGCGACTTCACCCGCGGCCGGCGCGTGGTCAACGAGCAGTCCCGGGCGGCGATGAAGGAGATCCTGCGCGAGATCCAGGACGGCTCCTTCGCCAAGGAGTTCGTCCTCGAGAACCAGGCCGGGGCGCCCACGCTCCACGCCCGGCGCCGGCTCTCCGCCGAGCACCCCATCGAGGAGGTCGGCGAGCGGCTGCGCGGGATGATGCCGTGGATCGCCGCCAACAAGATCGTCGACCGCGACTAGCGGCCGGGCGGCCTGCCGCGCTGCCCGGCGGGGCTGCGCGGCAGGGGCCTGATGCGCCATGTCTGAGCTCCTGAGCTGGCTCCAGCAGAATCCGGGCAGCGCCGCCCTCTGGGCGGCGCTCGCCGCCCTCGGCGCCTGGCTGCTCTGGCGCCGCCTCACGCGGCGCTACCAGCCCCTGTCGCCGGCCCTGGCGGCCCGCCGGGTCAACGACGGCGAGACCCTCTTCCTCGACGTGCGCACCCCCGGCGAGGTCCGCGGCGGGACGATCCCCGGGGCGGTGCACATCCCGACGCCGCAGATCCGCCAGCGCTGGCGGGAGATCGCCGACGCCACCGACCGGCCGGTGGTGGTCTACTGCCACAGCGGCCTTCGCGGCGCCTTCGTCGCGCACACGCTCACCCGGCACGGCTTCCGGCAGGTCTACAACCTGCAGGGGGGGATCATGGCGTGGCGCGCCCGCGATCTGCCCGTTGCCGGTGGCCATGACTAAGCCGCGGCGCCGGGGTATCTACCTCCTCCCCAACCTGCTCACGACGGGCTGCCTGTTCTTCGGGTTCCTCGGGATCGTCGCGGCGATGCGCGGCGACTTCGGCCAGGCCACGCTGGCCGTGGTCGTGGCCATGGTCTTCGACGGCCTCGACGGCCGCGTCGCGCGGCTGACCCAGAGCCAGAGCGACTTCGGCGTCCAGTACGACTCGCTCGCCGACCTGGTCAGCTTCGGCCTGGCCCCGGCGCTGGTCGTCTTCCTCTGGGCGCTGGGGGATATCGGCGCCGGGCTGCCCTGGGACAACGGCGGCTGGCTGGTCTCCTTCCTCTACGTCGCCTGCGCGGCGCTGCGCCTGGCGCGGTTCAACACCCAGAGCGGCGTCGGCGACAAGCGCTACTTCCAGGGGCTGCCGAGCCCGGCGGCCGCCGGGGTCGTGGTCAGCCTGGTCTGGTTCGGCGAGCGCCTCGGGATCGCCGGCCAGGTGGGGGTCGTCCCGGCGGTGGTGATCACCGTCGCCGCGGCGGTGCTGATGGTCAGCAACATCCGCTACGTGAGCTTCAAGGAGGTCGACCTCGGCTACCGGGTGCGCTTCCCCGCCGTCGTCGGCCTGGTGCTCGGCGTCGTCCTCGTCGGCGTCCACCCGCCGACGGCGCTGTTCCTCGGCTTCCTCGCCTACCTCGTCTCGGGACCGACCCTGACCGTGCTGCGCCTGCGCCGGCGCCGGCTGCGCCGCCGGCGCGCCTAGTCCGACGGTTGCCGCAGGCGCCCTGCGGCGATATATTCAAAGGGACCATGGAAACGCACACCGCCCTCCCTGCAACGCCCGCCTCCGGCCGCTGGCTCCGCTGCAGCGGCGCCGGCGGTGTACGGCTCCTTACCACCCGTCCCGCCGCGGAGGGGTGGCTGCGGCAGCGCTAGGCCCCAGGCCGACCGCGCCGCGCTCCCCCCGGCCGGGACAGCCGTCCGGCGCCTAGAGCGCACCCTTCGAGCGAATCGCGAGACGGCGGCGCAAGGACCGCCCTAAGGAGCCCCTATCATGGCCGAGCAGCACCTGAAGATCTTCGACACCACCCTGCGCGACGGCGAGCAGAGCCCCGGCGCCTCCATGACCCGCGAGGAGAAGGTCCGTATCGCCAAGGGCCTGGAGCGCATGCGCGTCGACGTCCTCGAGGCCGGCTTCCCGGCGGCGAGCCGGGGCGATTTCGACAGCGTCCGGGCCGTCGCCGAGGCGGTCCGCGAGAGCCGCGTCTGCGCCCTGGCGCGCACCCGCGAGGCGGATATCCACGCCGCCGGCGAGGCGCTGGCCGAGGCCGAGGCCGGGCGCATCCACACCTTCATCGCCACCTCGCCGATCCACATGCAGAACAAGCTGCAGATGAGCCCGGAGGAGGTGGTGGACGCCGCGGTGCGCGCCGTGGGCCTGGCCCGGCAGCTGTGCGACGACGTCGAGTTCTCGGCGGAGGACGCCGGGCGCTCGGACGGCGAGTTCCTCTGCCGGATCATCGAGGCGGCCATCGACGCCGGCGCCACGACCATCAATATCCCGGATACCGTCGGCTACAATGTCCCCGAGCAGTTCGGCGGGCTCATCCGCAGCCTGCGCGAGCGCATCCCCAACGCCGATAAGGCCGTCTTCTCCGTGCACTGCCACAACGACCTCGGCCTGGCGGTGGCCAACTCCCTGGCGGCGGTCCACGCCGGCGCCCGGCAGGTGGAGTGCACCGTCAACGGCCTCGGCGAGCGCGCCGGCAACGCGGCGCTGGAGGAGGTGGTCATGGCGGTGCGCACCCGCCAGGACGTCTTCGACTGCCAGACCCGGGTCAACACCCGCGAGATCGTGCCCACCTCCAAGCTGGTGGCGAACATCACCGGCTTCCACGTCCAGCCCAACAAGGCCATCGTCGGCGTCAACGCCTTCGCCCACGAGTCGGGCATCCACCAGGACGGGGTGCTCAAGCACCGCGAGACCTACGAGATCATGCGCGCCGAGGACGTCGGCTGGCACACCAACCGCATGGTCCTGGGCAAGCACTCCGGGCGCAACGCCTTCCGCTCCCGGCTCGAGGAGCTGGACATCCACATCGACTCCGAGGAGCAGCTCAACGAGGCCTTCGCCCGCTTCAAGACCCTGGCCGACAAGAAGCACGAGATCTTCGACGAGGACCTGCAGGCCCTGGTCACCGAGGCCGGCGCCGCGCTGGAGAACGAGCGCATCCGGCTGCTGTCGCTCCACGTCTGCTCCGAGACCGGCGAGCAGCCCGAGGCCACCGTCTCGCTGCTCATCGACGGCGAGGAGCGCCGGGCGGTGGCGCCCGGCAGCGGCTCGGTGGACGCCGCCTTCATGGCCGTCGACTCGCTGGTCCAGTCGGGCACCGAGCTGCTGCTCTACTCGGTGAACAACATCACCAGCGGCACCGACTCCCAGGGCGAGGTCACCGTGCGGCTCGAGCGCGGCGGGCGCGTGGCCAACGGCCAGGGCGCGGACGTGGATATCGTCATCGCCTCGGCCAAGGCGTACATCAACGCCCTGAACAAGATCCTCGCCGGCAGCGAGCGCCGCCACCCCCAGGCCGGCGACGTCTAGGGCCCGCGGGATGGATCGCCGACAGCTCACCTACCTGCGCCGGATGGGGGTCGACGTCTACGTCCCCCGGGGCGCGACGATCGCCGAGCCGCCGGCCCCCGCCGGGCCTGCCGCCGCCTCCGCGGGCCCGTCCGGCCCCGCGGAGGCGGCGGGC
>NZ_NRSH01000030.1 GCF_016584055.1 Halorhodospira neutriphila | reverse complement strand
CCGCGCTCCTCGCGGCGGCGGTGGCGGCCTGCGGCGAGGCGCCCCCGCCGGGGCGGGAGGGCCCCTCCGGCGAGGCGGGGGTCAACGTCGCCGAGGCCCTCTCCGGCGAGCAGGAGGCCGCCGGCTTCGCCCGGCCGCAGGGGCCGCGGCCGCTGCTCTTCCCGGCCGACCACGGCCCGCACCCCGACTACCGCCACGAGTGGTGGTACGTCACCGGCAACCTCGAGTCCGAGGCGGGCCGCCACTTCGGCTTCCAGGCCACCTTCTTCCGCTTCGCCCTCACGCCCGAGCCGCTGCGCCTGGCCTCGCGCTGGGCGACCCGCCAGCTGTGGATGGCCCACTTCACGGTCACCGACACCGCGGCCGGCCGCTTCCACCACTTCGAGCGCTTCAGCCGCGGCGCCCTCGGGCTCGCCGGCGCCCGGGCCGAGCCCTTCCGCGTCTGGCTGGAGGACTGGGCGCTCACCGCCGTCGGCGGGGACTTCGACGAGCTGCGGGCGCGCCTGGCGGCGGAGGGGGTCGCCGTCGACCTGCGCCTGGAGCTGGCCAAGCCCCTCGTCCTCCAGGGGGAGCGGGGCTACAGCCGCAAGGGCGCGGAGCCGGGCAACGCCTCGTACTACTACAGCGCCCCGCGTCTGGCGGCGGCGGGCGAGGTGACGACCCCCGCCGGCCGCCACCGGGTCTCGGGCACCGCCTGGATCGACCGCGAGTGGGGCACGAGCGCCCTCAGCGAGGGGCAGTCCGGCTGGGACTGGATCTCCCTGCAGCTCGACAGCGGCCGGGAGCTGATGCTCTACCGCCTGCGCCGCGAGGACGGCAGCACCGATCCGCGCAGCGCGGGGGTCTGGATCGACCGGCAGGGGAGCAGCCGCCCCCTGGACTGGGGAGACCTGACGCTCGAGGTGCTCGAGCGCTGGGAGAGCCCCGACGGCGAGGCCACCTATCCCGCCCGCTGGCGTCTAGAATATCCGGAGGAGGGGGTGGAGCTGGTCATCGAGCCCACCCTGGCCGACCAGGAGCTGCGCGGCGGCTTCCGCTACTGGGAGGGGGCGGTCCGGGCGAGCGGCCGCTCCGCCGAGGGGCCCGTCAGCGGGGTCGGGTACGTGGAGCTGACAGGCTATACCGAGTAGGAGGCAACGGTGCAGAGAATCCTCTTGGCGACGGACCTTTCCCCCCAGGCCGACGGCGCCGCGCGCCGGGCCATCGACCTGAGCCGCCGGCTCGGCGCCGAGCTGCGGGCCATCCACGTCCTCGAGGCCGACCTCGACGAGCAGACGATCTCCCATCTCTTCCGCACCGGGGCCGGGGCGACCCGGGAGGAGACCACCGCCAAGCTCGTCCGCGCCAGCGAGGAGCAGGTCGCGGAGCAGCTCGCCCGGGCGGCCGACGGCGCCGAGCCGCCGAGCTACTCCGTGGCCTCGCCCTTCGGCCGCGGCCACGCCGAGATCGCGGCCGAGGCCGAGGCGTGGCGGGCGGACGCCGTGGTGGTCGGGGCCCGGGGCCACCACGCCCTGCGCGACCTCTTCCTGGGGACCACCGCGGAGGCCCTGACCCACGAGATGGACCGCCCCGTGCTCGTGGTCAAGGCCCCGCCGCAGGGCGGGTACCGGCGGGCCGTCGTGCCGGTGGACTTCTCCGAGCGCTCGCGCCAGGCGGTGGAGCACGCCGCGCAGCTGGCCCCGGACGCCGAGCTGGAGCTCCTCCACGTCTTCAATACCGCCCCCCTGGAGTGGGTCTACCGCGCCAACCTCCACGAGAGCCAGCTACAGGGCGCCATCGAGTCCGGCCGCCAGGAGGGCGAGCAGCGCCTCGCCGAGCTCGCCGAGGGCCTCGAGAAGCCGCTGCAGCGCACACTGCACTGCCACGTCGCCACCGGCTACCCGTCGCGGGTGATCACCGAGCGGGCCCGGGAGCGCGGCGCCGACCTCATCTGCCTGGGCACCCGCGGCCACTCCCACTGGCGGGGGACCGTCGCCGGGAGCGTGGCCCGGCGCGTGCTCCAGCAGGCCGAGTGCGACGTCGCCGTCGAGCGCGGCCCGCGCTAGCCCGGCTCGGCACGCTTCTGCCTTGGGCAGGACCGGCAGGTCTCTGATACCATAATTCGATCTTGTTTAAAGAGTGCCGGAGAGTGCCAAGATGCAGGTAGCCAACCAGAAGGTCGTCACCCTCGACTACACCCTGACCGAGAGCCAAGGGCGGGTGATCGACCAGTCCCAGGGCGGGCAGTTCGCCTACCTCCACGGGAACGAGAACATCATCCCGGGCCTGGAGCGCGCCCTGGACGGCAAGGAGGCCGGCGAGCAGGTCAACGTCACCCTCGAGCCGGGCGACGCCTACGGCGACCGCGACGAGCGGCTGATCCAGAACGTGCCCAAGGACATGTTCCCGGAGGAGGCCGAGGTCGCCGTCGGCAACCAGTTCCAGGCCCAGGGCCCGGACGGCTCGCCGATCCTGCTCACCGTCACCGACGTCCAGGAGAGCGAGGTCGAGGTCGACGCCAACCACCCGCTGGCCGGGGAGACCCTCAACTTCGACGTCAAGGTCGTCGACGTGCGCGACGCCACCGACGAGGAGCTCGCCCACGGCCACGTGCACACCGACTCCGCCTAACGCCGCCCAGGCGGGCGGCGAGCCCGAGCGGTGTGAAGAGGCCGGTCCCTTCGGGGGCCGGCCTCTTTTCGTTGCTGGCCGTGCAGGGGAGGCCCGGGCAGGGCAGGGGCGCCCGTCAGGCGCGCTTGTGGCGGCGGCGCTCGCTCTCGGTGAGGTGGCGCTTGCGCAGGCGGATCGACTCCGGGGTGATCTCGACGAGCTCGTCGTCGTTGATCAGCTCCAGGGCCTGCTCGAGGCCGAGCTCCATGGGCGGCGTGAGGATGACGTTCTCGTCGCTGCCGGCGGCGCGGACGTTGGTCAGCTCCTTGGCCTTGAGCGGGTTGACCGTCATGTCCGCATCGCGGCTGTTCAGGCCGATGATCATCCCCTCGTAGACCGGCTCGTTGGGGCCGATGAACAGCCGCCCGCGCTCCTGGAGGTTGAACAGGGCGTAGGCGACGGCCTTGCCCTCGTTGCCGGAGATCATCGCCCCCTCGCGGCGCTGGCCCACCTCGCGGTTGCTGCGCGGCCCGTAGTGGTCGAAGACGTGGGTGAGGATCCCGGTCCCCGAGGTCAGGCTCATGAACTCGGTCTGGAAGCCGATGAGCCCGCGGGCCGGGATGTGGTAGTCGAGCCGGACGCGGCCGCTGTGGTCGACCTGCATGTCCTGGAGCTGGCCGCCGCGCTCGTTGAGCGCCTCGATGACGCTGCCCTGGTGGTCGCTGTCGATGTCGGCGACGAGCCGCTCGTAGGGCTCCTCGATGCGCCCGTTGGCCTCGCGGGTGATCACCGCCGGGCGGGAGACGGCCACCTCGTAGCCCTCGCGGCGCATGTTCTCGAGGACCACCGAGAGGTGGAGCAGGCCGCGGCCGGAGACGTGGAAGCGGTCGGCGTCGTCGGTGGTCTCGACGCGCAGGGCGACGTTGGACTTGAGCTCCCGGTCGAGGCGCTCCTGGATCTGGCGGCTGGTGACGTAGCGGCCCTCGCGCCCGGCGAAGGGCGACTTGTTGACCTCGAAGCCCATGCTCACCGTGGGCTCGTCGACGGTCAGCGGCGGCAGCGCCTCCACGGCCTGCGGGTCGCAGAGGGTATCGGAGATATCGAGCGGGTCGATGCCGGTGACCGCCACCAGGTCGCCGGCCTCGGCGCCCTCGATCTCGACGCGCTTGAGCCCGAGGAAGCCGAGCAGGGTCTGGATGCGGCCGCTGCGCTGCTCGCCGTGGCGGTCGACGACGGTCACGTTGGTGCCCGGCTGGAGCCGGCCGCGCTGGATGCGCCCGATGCCGATCTGGCCGAGGTACTTGGAGTAGTCGAGGGTGGTGACCTGCATGCGCAGCGGGCCCTCGCGGTCGACCTGCGGGGGCGCGACCTGCTCGACGAGGGTCTCGAACAGCGGGCTCATGTCGCCGTCGCTGACCTGGGGGTCGGTGCCGGCGTAGCCGCCGAGCGCCGAGGTGTAGATCACCGGGAAGTCGAGCTGCTCCTCGGTGGCGCCGAGGTCGTCGAAGAGCTCGAAGGTGCGGTCGATGACCCAGTTGGGCCGGGCGCCGGGGCGGTCGATCTTGTTGACCACGACGATCGGCTGCAGGCCGAGGGCGAAGGCCTTCTCGGTGACGAAGCGCGTCTGCGGCATGGGGCCGTCGTGGGCGTCGACGAGCAGCAGCACCGAGTCGGCCATGGAGAGCACCCGCTCGACCTCGCCGCCGAAGTCGGCGTGGCCGGGGGTGTCGACGATGTTGATCCGGTACCCCTGCCAGTCGATGGCGGTGTTCTTGGAGAGGATCGTGATCCCGCGCTCGCGCTCGAGGTCGTCGGTGTCGAGCAGGCGGTCGGGGTCCTCGCCGCGGGCCTCGAGGGTCCCGGACTGCTGCAGGAGGCGGTCGACCAGGGTCGTCTTGCCGTGGTCGACGTGGGCGATGATGGCGACGTTGCGCAGCTTTTCGACCATAGAGAGGGTGTTTTCCCGTGGCGTGAGAGTGAGCGAAGGGGGCGCCCCCGCCTCAGCGGGGGTCGAGGGTGTCGTAGAGCGCGGAGTAGTCGGCGTCGGCGGCGCCGGCCTCGGCCGTCTGCTCCACCGCCTGGGCGAGGGCGGGGACGGTCTGCGGGTCGAGGCCCGCCTCGCGGGCGGCCATCTCGAACAGCCGCAGGTCCTTGAGCAGGTGCCGGGTCGAGAAGTTGGCGCTGGCGAAGTCGCGCTGGCGCATGTTCTCGAGCTTCTTGTCGAAGGTCGGCGCGTAGAGGGCGCTGCCGCGCAGCAGCCCCATGAACGTCTCGGTGTCGACGCCCTCGCGCCGGACCAGGCCGAGGCTCAGGGAGAAGGCCCCGGTGAGCGCGCCGATGAGGTGGTTGAAGGCGAGCTTGGTGGCCGCGCCCTGGCCGACGGCGCCGACCCGCGTCGGCGACGGGCTGATGGCGGCGAGCAGCGGCTCGGCGGCGGCGAAGGTCACCTCGTCGCCGCCGGCGATGAGGATCAGCCGGCCGTCGCGGGCCTCGGGGATGCTGCCGAGGACGGGGCACTCGAGGTAGCGGCCGCCGGCGGCCTCGACGGCGCCGGCGAGCTCGCGGCTCTCGTCCGGGGCGATGGTCCCCATCTGGATGACCAGCCGCCCGGCGAGGGCCGGGTAGCCGCCGGCCTCGTCGAGGCTGGCGCGGATGGCGTCGGCGTCGGCGAGCCACAGCAGCACCACGTCGGCCTTGGCCACGGCCTGGGCCGGTGTCTCGGCGACGGTCACGCCGTCGTCCTCGAGCGCGCGGGCGCGCTCGATCGTGCGGTTCCAGGCCGTCACCGGCCAGCCTCCCTGCGCCAGGCGCCGGGCCACCGGGGCCCCCATGGCGCCGGTACCGAGTAGTGCTACCCGCATTACCTGCTCCCTCGTCTTGCCGTCCCGAGCTCTTGCCAATCGAGCAGGATACCATTGCTGCCGCGCCGGCGCCTAAGCCGTCCGGCCCGCCCGCCGTGAAGTGCTACCATGGCGCCTCGGTCACGGAGCGGGGGCGAGTTGCGAAGCCGGAAGAAGAACGACTACAGCGGGCAGCGCCCCAACTGGCGGGTCATCCTCAGCGTCCTGCCGTACCTCGCCGAGTTCCGGCGCCGGGCGATCGCCGCCGTCGGCCTGCTCGTGGCGGCCAAGCTCGCCAACGTCCTCGTCCCCGTCGCCCTGAAGTACCTCGTCGACTACCTCGACGGCGCCCGCAGCGGCGAGGCGGTGCTGCTCGTCCCCGCGGCGCTGGTGGTCGGCTACGGGCTGCTGCGCTTCTCGGCGACGCTGTTCCAGGAGCTGCGCGACGCCGTCTTCGCCCGGGTCGCCGAGCGCGCCATGCGCCGGGCCTCGCTGCAGGCCTTCGAGCACCTGCACCGCCTCGAGCTCGGCTTCCACCTCACCCGGCGCACCGGCGCCCTGGCGCGGGATATCGAGCGCGGGACCAGCGGCATGAGCTTCCTGCTGCGCTCGCTGGTGTTCAGCATCCTGCCCACGGCGCTGGAGATCCTCCTGGTGGCCGGCGTCCTGGTGGTGGCCTTCGACCGCGAGTTCGTGCTCACCGTGCTCGTGGCCGTGGCGCTCTACGTGGCCTTCTCCCTCTACGTCACCGAGTGGCGGACGCGCTTCGTGCGCGAGGCCAACGCCATGGACAACCAGTCCAACACCCGCGCCGTGGACAGCCTGCTCAACTACGAGACGGTCAAGTACTTCAACGCCGAGGCCTACGAGGCGCAGCGCTACGACGAGGACCTGCGCGCCTGGGAGGAGGCGCGAATCAAGAACCGCGTCTCCCTGGCGGCGCTCAACTCCGGGCAGGCGCTGATCGTCGGCGCCGCGGTGACGGCGATGATGGGCATGGCCACCGCCCAGGTCCTCGGCGGCGGCATGAGCCTGGGCGATCTGACGATGATCAACGCCTACCTGCTGCAGCTGTTCATCCCGCTCAACAACCTCGGCTTCGTCTACCGCGAGATGCGCGAGTCGCTGGTCAACGTCGAGCGGATGTTCGGCCTGCTCGAGCAGCCGCCGCAGGTCGCCGACCGGCCCGGCGCCGCCGAGCTCGCCCCCGACGGCGGCGCCGTGCGCTTCGAGGGCGTCACCTTCGGCTACCAGGCGGACCGGCCGATCCTGCGCGGCATCGACTTCGCCGTGGGGCCGGGGCAGAAGGTGGCCCTCGTCGGCCCGAGCGGCGCCGGCAAGTCGACCATCGCCCGGCTGCTCTTCCGCTTCTACGACGTCGACGCCGGGCGGATCACCGTCAACGGCCAGGATATCCGCGAGGTGACCCAGCGCAGCCTGCGCGCGGCCATCGGCGTGGTCCCGCAGGATACGGTGCTCTTCAACGACACCATCCGCTACAATATCGGCTACGGCCGCCCCGGCGCCGGCGATGACGAGATCTGGGCGGCGGCCCGGCGCGCCCACCTCGATGGGCTCATCGCCGAGCTGCCCGACGGGCTCGACACCCTCGTCGGCGAGCGCGGGCTCAAGCTCTCCGGCGGCGAGAAGCAGCGCATCGCCATCGCCCGCGTGCTGCTCAAGGACCCGCCGATCCTCGTCCTCGACGAGGCCACCTCGTCGCTCGACTCGGCGGCCGAGCAGGCGATCCTCGGGACCCTCCAGGAGCTGGCGGTCTCGCGGACCACCCTGGCCATCGCCCACCGGCTCTCCACCATCCAGGACGCCGACACCATCCTGCTGCTCGACGGCGGCCGGATCGTGGAGGCGGGCACCCACCGCGAGCTGCTCGAGCGCGGCGGCGCCTACGCCCGGCTCTGGCGCTACCAGGAGAGCGCGCCCCGCAGCGAGGAGGAGGCGGCCCACTGCTGATGCCCCCGCACTACGATCTGCACTGCCACTCGAGCGCCTCGGACGGCGCCCTCGAGCCGGCGGAGCTCGTCGCCCGCGCCGCCGCCCAGGGGGTCGAGGCGCTCGCCCTGACCGATCACGATACCGTCGCCGGCCTGGCCGAGGCGCGCACGGCGGCGGCCGCCCACGGCATCCGCCTGATCCCGGGCGTGGAGCTGTCGGTGCGCTGGCAACGGCGCACCTTCCACGTCGTCGGCCTCGGCATCGACCCCGAGGAGCCGCGGCTGCAGGCGGGGCTGGCGCGCATGCAGCGGGTCCGCCGGGAGCGCGGCGAGGCCATCGGCGAGCGCCTGGAGCGGGCCGGGCTCAGCGGCGCCCTCGAGGGGGCCCGGGCGGCGGCGGGGACGGCGGAGATCACCCGCGCCCACTACGCCCGCTGGCTGGTCGACAGCGGCCGGGTGCGCGGCTACCAGGAGGCCTTTCAGCGCTACCTCGGCCGCGGCCGGGTGGGCTACGTCCACGGCGACTGGGCCGAGCTGGAGGAGGGCGTGGCCTGGCTCGTGGGGGCCGGCGGGATCGCCGTGCTCGCCCACCCGCTGGGGTACGACCTCACCGGGGCGTGGCTGCGCCGCACCCTCGAGGCGTTGATCGCCGCCGGGGGCGAGGGCATGGAGGTCAGCTGCGGCAGCGCCCCGCAGCCCCGGCAGGTCGAGCAGCTCAGCGGGTGGTGCCGGCGCCTGCGGCTATTCGCCTCGGCCGGGTCCGATTTCCACGCGCCGGGGCAGCAGTCAGGGTGCGAGCTGGGGCGGATCCCGGCGCTGCCGGCGGATCTGGTCCCCGTATGGGAGGCGCCGGCCCTGCAGCGGCGCTGAATCTCCTATCTCTCTGGAGAGAGGTCCCCCCGAGGCTGGGCAACGCCGGCCGCAACCTTGGTAAGGTATCGGCGCGCACAGCGAGGGGGCAAAAGGGACGACTATGGCGACGGTGTACCAATCCAGCTTCCAGGCCGCGCCCCCGCGCGGCGGGCTCCTGCGCCGGTGGTGGTCGGCGCTCACCGCGCCCTTCCGGGCCCGGGCGCGGGAGCGGGCGGTGGCGGCGTACCTGGTGGAGCTCGCCGAGGGGCGCGAGCCGCCGGCGCTGCCCGGCAGCGGCGAGCTCGAGCGGGCCGCCCGGCACCTGGCGGAGACCCTCGGCCGGCGCAGCGAGGAGGATATCGACACCGCGGTGACCGTCTCGCGGCGGGTCGCCGACAGCGTGATGGCCGCCTCGGGGATGCGGCTCAACGTCACCTACACCGCCGAGCAGGTCCAGTCCATCGCCGCCGCGGCCGAGGAGCTCTCCGCGAGCGTCGAGTCGATCTCCGGGCACGCCAAGGAGGTCGCCGAGGAGACCGACCACGCCCGCGAGGCGGTGGGGCAGGCGCAGTCGGCGGGCCGGGAGGCCGACCGGGCGATGGCGGCCATCGGCGCCAAGACGCAGCAGAGCACCGAGCGCGTCGAGGCCCTCTCCCGCGCCTCCGAGGAGATCGGCAAGGCGGTCGAGGCGATCCAGCAGATCGCCTCACGGACCAACATCCTCGCCCTGAACGCCTCGGTGGAGGCGGCCCGCGCCGGCGAGGCGGGGCAGGGCTTCGGCGTGGTCGCCCAGGAGGTGCGCAAGCTCGCCAACCAGAGCAAGGACGCGAGCGTCGATATCAGCCGCCGCATCGGCGACCTGCAGCAGGAGATGGAGCAGATCGGCACGGTCCAGCGGGAGATGGGCGAGGCCGTCGAGCAGGGCCAGCTCGCCATCCAGCGCTCCGGCGAGCAGATCGAGGACATGAACAGCCGCATGCAGACCGTCGCCGACCGCGTCCACGAGGTCGCCGAGCAGCTCAACCAGCAGCGTACGGCGGTCAACGAGGTGGCCGAGTCGATCAACGGCATCTCCGAGCGCACCGACCGCTCCACCCGGGAGCTCGAGTCGGTCCTCGACGCCATGGCCGGCGGCCACGAGGCGGTCCAGCACCAGATCCAGCGCCTCGAGCAGCTGCCCATCCCCTGCCTGTCGCTCCACCAGTCGCGCAACGACCACATCCTCTGGAAGCGGCGGATCGCCTCCATGCTCGCCGGTCGCGAGCGCGTCGACCCCGGGGAGCTGGCCGACCACCACCAGTGCCGGCTCGGCCGCTGGTACGACTACGTGGCCGACCCGCAGCTGCTCGAGCACCCGGACTTCAAGGCCCTCGCCGAGCCCCACGCCGGGGTCCACCGCCACGGCAAGGCGGCCGCCGACCGCTACAACGCCGGCGATATCGACGCCGCCAAGCAGGAGCTCGACCACCTCGCCGAGTCCTCGGATCACGTCCTGCACCGCCTCGAGCGGCTGATCGCGGACTGGGAGCGCTGAGCGGTCCCCGCCCGGCTGCGCGGGTGTATCCCGGCGGGGGGCGATTGAGCTAGGCTATAGCCCTAAGAGACCCGATTGCAGGAGGGAGCCGGCTTGCCCCTGAAGCGCCTCCACCGGATCACCCTGGCCCTGCCCCTCGCGGCGCTCCTCGCCTCGGCGGCGTCGGCGCAGGTCGTCGACGAGCCGGCCTCCGAGCAGGAGTCGCGCCTGCAGTCGACGGCAGACCACACCCAGTTCGAGGTGCTCGAGGGCCCGTTCGAGGACGCCACCGAGGTCACCGAGGCGTGCCTGTCGTGCCATACCGAGGCGGCCAAGCAGGTCCACCGGAGCATCCACTGGACCTGGCGCTACGAGCAGCCGGAGACCGGCCAGACTCTCGGTAAGCGCAACATCGTCAACAGCCTGTGCTTCGGGATCGCCGGCAACTACCCGCGCTGCAGCTCCTGCCACGTTGGCTACGGCTGGGAGGACGCGGACTTCGACTTCAGCGCCGAGAACCGCGTCGACTGCCTCGTCTGCCACGACACCACGGGCACCTACCAGAAGTTCCCCACCGCCGCCGGGCACCCGCCCTACGAGGATCGGCGCTTCCAGGGCAGGCTCTTCGAGGCGCCGGACCTGGCGGCGGTGGCGCAGCACGTCGGGCGCACCAGCCGCGAGACCTGCGGCAGCTGCCACTTCGAGGGCGGCGGCGGCGACGCCGTCAAGCACGGCGACCTCGACAGCTCCCTGATCGACCCGCCCCGGGAGCTGGACGTGCACATGTCGCCCCAGGGGAAGGACTTCACCTGCTCGACCTGCCACGAGTTCTCCGGGCACATCCAGGCGGGCAGCCGCTACCGCATCGAGACCGACGCCGAGGGGCACAACCCCCACGAGCGCCCGGCCTGCCGCTCCTGCCACGGGGAGGCCCCCCACGAGGGCGGGGTCCACGACAAGCTCAACGAGCACTCGGAGGCCATCGCCTGCCAGACCTGCCACATCCCGGAGATCGCCCGCGGCGGGCTGAAGACCAAGACCCGCTGGGACTGGTCCACGGCGGGCCGGCTCGACGAGCAGGGCGAGCCCGTGGTCCGCGAGGAGGACGGCCGGGTCGTCTACCACGGCATGAAGGGCAGCTTCGAGTGGGCCGAGGACTACGCCCCGAGCTACCGCTGGTTCAACGGCAACATGCGCTACACCCTCCTCGAGGACCGCATCGACCCCGAGGGCGTGGTCCCCATCAACCGCCCCGAGGGCGGCCCCGACGAGCCGGGGGCGAAGATCTGGCCGTTCAAGATCATGGAGGGCCGCCAGCCCTACGACCGGGTGCGCCAGACCCTCCTGGTGCCCAAGCTCTTCGGCCCCGGCGACGCCGCCTACTGGGGCAACTACGACTGGGACAAGGCCCTGGCGGCGGGGATGGAGGCGGCGCAGCGCCTCGGGCAGACCGACGCGGACTACAGCGGCGAGCACGGCTTCGTCGAGAGCCGCATGTACTGGCCGGTCACCCACATGGTCGCCCCGGCGGAGGGGGCCCTGGGCTGCGGCGCCTGCCATAGCGATGGCGGGCGCATGGCCGGGCTGCCGGGGATCTACGTCCCCGGCGAGGACCGCCACCCGTGGGTGGAGGCCGTCGGCTGGGCGGCCGTCGGGCTGAGCCTGGCGGGCGTGGCCGTCCACGGCGGCATCCGCCTGGTGCTCTGGCGCCGCCGCCGCGCGCAAGAGGAGTCGCCCTCGTGAGCAAGCCGCGCATCTTCACCGGATTCGAGCGCTTCTGGCACTGGATGCAGGCCGTGCTGATCTTCGGGCTGCTGCTGACGGGCCTGGAGATGCACGGCGTCTACCGCCTCTTCGGCTTCGGCGCCGCCTTCTCGGCCCACGTCGTGCTGGCGGTCACCCTGATCGTCCTGTGGGCCTTCGCTATCTTCTGGCACCTGACCACCGGCGAGTGGCGCCAATACGTGCCCCGCGAGGCGGGCCTGCTGCGCATGGCCGGCTACTACGGCTACGGGATCTTCTCCGGCGAGCCCAAGCCCTTCGCCAAGACGGCGGCGGCCAAGCACAACCCGCTCCAGCGCCTCGCCTACTTCGTCTTCAAGGCGGCCATCGCCCCGGCGCTGTGGATCACCGGGCTGCTGATGCTCTTCTACGACGCCTGGCGGGACTCGGCGCTCGGCGGCGTGCTGCCGCTCTACGGCCTGGCGGGGGTCCACGTGGCCGCGACCTTCGCGATGCTGGTGTTCATCGTCGCCCACGTCTACATCGCGGCCACCACCGGCAGCCCCTGGTACGCCTACCTCAAGTCGATGGTCACCGGCTACCAGGAGGGCCGGGAGTAGCGCGCCGCGCTCCGCCGCTGCGGGCGGCCCCGCGGCCCCCCGGCCGCCGGCGGGCCAGGGGGCGGGCCCCGCCTACCAGGTGCCGGTGTTCTCCATGGAGGCCCACGGCTCCCGGGGCGGCTGCGCCTCGCCGGCCTGGAGGAGCTCGATGGAGATCCCGTCCGGCGAGCGGACGAAGGCCATGTGGCCGTCCCGGGGCGGGCGGTTGATGGTGATGCCGGCGTCCATCAGCTGCTGGCAGGTGGCGTAGATGTCGTCGACCCGGTAGGCGAGGTGGCCGAAGTTGCGGCCGCCGGTGTACGTCTCCGGATCCCAGTTCCAGGTCAGCTCGAGCAGCGGCGCCTTCTCGGCCTCGGCCCGCTCGACGTCGCCGGGGGCGGCGAGGAAGACGAGGGTGAAGCGGCCCCGCTCGCTCTCCCGGCGGCTCACCTCCACGAGGCCGAGCTTGTTGCAGTAGAAGTCCAGGGACGCCTCGAGGTCGCTGACACGGACCATGGTGTGCAGGTACTGCATCGTTGCCTCCTGGGGGTCAGGGCCGAAGGGGGATTCCTCCCCCCATTCTACTAGGGCGGCGCGGGCGCGGGGGAGGAGGGCCTAGCCGGCGGTGACCACGCAGTTGCGGCCGCTGTACTTGGCGCTGTAGAGCGCGTCGTCCGCCCGCTTGATGAAGTCCTTGAGCGCCTCCCCCGGCTGGTACGCCGCGACCCCGAGGCTGATGGTGATCGCCCCCGCCCCGGGCATGAGCCCCTCCTGGACCTGGGCGCGCAGGCTCTCGGCCACCTGGCGGGCCTGCTCGGCGGGGGTCTCCGGCAGCATGACCAGGAACTCCTCCCCGCCCCAGCGGCCGACCAGATCCGAGGCGCGCAACCGCTGCTGGAGGAGCTGGACCAGCTCCACCAGGACCCGGTCGCCGATCTCATGGCCGTAGGTATCGTTGAGGGCCTTGAAGTGGTCGACGTCGAGGAAGACCAGGGAGAGGGCGTGGCCGTAGCGATGGGCCCGCTGGCTCTCCTGCTCGAGCAGGCTCTCGAAGTGGCGCCGGTTGGAGACCTCGGTGAGCCGGTCGTAGAAGGCCTGGCGCTCGAGCTCCGCCTCGAGCTGCTTCTGCCGGCTGATGTCGTGGCAGACCGCCACGTAGTGCTCGATCGCCCCCTGCTGGTCGCGGACCACGGAGACGCTCATGTAGAGCGGGATGATGGCGCCGTCCTTGCGCTGGTCCCAGATCTCGCCCTCCCAGGCGCCCTGCTCCTTGAGCTGCTCGAACATCGCCTGGTAGAAGGCCCAGCCCTGGTAGCCGGAGTGGAGCAGCTCGCCGGGGTGGTGGCCGATGGCCTCCTCGTCGGTGTAGCCGGTGAGCTGGGTGAAAGCGGGGTTGACCCGCTGGATGGCGCCCTCGGCGTCGGTGATGAACACGGCGTGGCTGCTGCGGAAGGTGGCGGCCAGCAGCCGCAGCTGCGACTCCATCGCGACGCGCTCGGTGATATCGATCAGGTAGCCGTGCAGCGACCCGATCTCCCCCCGCTCGCCGCGCTCGATGACCGTCGACTCGTAGATCCAGCGGTAGCCGCGGTCCGCGCTGAGGAGCCGGTAGGGGGTGAACTCCGCCCGCGTATCCCCCCGCTCGGCCTGCTCCGCCATCTCCCGGCTCAGCTGCGGCAGGTCCGCCGGGTGGACGAGCTCGCTGTAGCGGTACCCCAGCAGCCTCTCGGGGCGGTAGCCGAGCACCTCGGCGACATTGGGCGAGACGTGGCGGATCGGCCAGCCGGGGGTGCTGTCCCAGTGGAAGACCACCGTCGGGCCGCCGATGAACAGGTTGCGCTCCCGCTCCAGGGCGTGGCGCTGGCGCTCGCGGTGGAGCTCGTAGCTGACCCACTGGCCCATGAGGGTGAGGAACTCCCGCTCGAACTCGCTGAAGGGGGCGCGGGGCGCCCCGCTGCTGAACAGGAGCAGCGCCTCGGGCGCCTCGCCCTCGACGGGGATCGGCATCGCCAGGCAGCTCCCGCGGCACACCTCGCCGGGGGGTGTCTCCCCGGCGGGAGCGGCCTGCAGGTCGTGGTAGCCGAGGGGGCCGTCTGCCGCCTGCAGCGCGGTGCACGGGCAGGGGCCCGAGCCCGGCGCGAGGAGCTCGCCGGGGGGGCCGAGGGTGCGGCCGGCGGCCTGGCGCAGGCGGTGGCCCCGGGGCGTCAGGTGGATCAGGCACCCGCCGTCGAGGGCGAAGATCTCCCGGCCGAGCTCCAGGAGCTCGCGCAGCTTGCGGTCGAGGCTGCGCCGGGGGTTCCCCGTCACCGCCTGGAGGGCGTGCAGGGCCTGCTCCTGGGCGCGCTGCTCGGTGACGTCCTGGACCGTGCCGATCATCCGCTCGGGGCGGCCCTCCTCGTCGAAGGTGACCGAGCCGCGCTCGTGGACGGTGCGCACGCTCCCGTCGGGGCGGACGATGCGGTGGCGGACGTCGTAGGGCGCGCCCTGGAGGGCGGCGTCGATGGCCGCCTGCACCCGCGGGCGGTCCTCGGCGTGGACCGTGGCCATGAAGGCCTCGTGGGTGGCGCCCCACTGCGAGCGCTCCATGCCGAAGATCCGGTAGACCTCCCTCGACCAGCGGATCTCGTTGCGCCGCAGGTCGGAGACCCAGCTGCCCAGGCGGGCGAGCGCCTGCGCCTCGGCGAGCTCCGCCTCCCGCTCGCGCAGGGCCCGCTCGGCGGCCCGGCGCTCGGTGATGTCCTGGAAGGAGACGACGGCCCCGGTGGCGCTCGCCCCCTCGCCCCGGCGCAGCGGGGCGGCGTAGACGAGCACGGGCAGGGCGCTGCCGTCCTGGCGCCAGAAGAGGTCCTCCCACGCCTCGAGGGCCCGCCCGGTCTGGAGCACGTGCTGGATCGGGCAGTCGCCGGCGGGGTAGGGGCCGCCGTCGGCCCGGAAGGCGTGGGTCAGGGCGTGGGCGTGGCCGCCGATGGCCTCGGCCTCCTCGGCGAAGCCGAGGAGCCGGCACGCCGCCGGGTTGAGGAAGGTGAAGCGGCCCTCGAGGTCGACCCCGAACACCCCCTCGGCGAGGCAGGCGAGCAGCTGCTCCTGGAAGTGCTCCACCGCCCGCGCTTCCGTGTCCTCCGCGCTCCCCATTGCAGCCCCAGCACCCATGCGCCCAGAGAGGTTACCAGGCTCAAGAGCATAAAGTACCTTGGAGCAATTTCAAACACGCCCCCTCGGGGCCCGGCTAGGGCCGGTAGCGCCGGTAGGCGGCGCAGCCGCCGGCGAGCAGCAGCGCGGTGTAGAGGTTGGTGACCAGGTCGTCGAGCACGATGCCCACGCCGCCCGGCAGCCCCTCGGCCTGGCGGGCCGGCGGCGGCTTGAGGCCGTCGAGCGCCCGGCTGGCGAGGTAGGCGCCGCCGAGCACCGCGGGGTGCCGGGCCGCGCCCTGGGCGGCGACGGCGACCGGGAAGGTCAGGACCTCGTCGGCGACGATCCGGGCGTCGTCCTTGTCGGCGAAGGCGCCCGAGGCGAGCTGGCAGAGCCCCACGGCGGGGAGCAGCAGGCCGGCGGCGATGGCCGCCTGCCCCCGCGGCGGGCAGCGGAGCACGAGCCCCGCCAGGGCGAGGCTGAGCAGGGCCGTGACCAGGGCGCCGAGCCCCGGCGTCGCCGTCGCCCCGCCCGCCGTGGCCAGCCACGCCGCCGCCGTCAACGGCGCCGCGCCTCCAGCGCCTGCCAGCGCTCGTAGACGCGCTCGAGCTCCTCCTCCAGGGCCGTGAGCCGCTGCTGCGCCGCGTGGATGCGCGCCTCGCCGCCCTCCTCGGTATAGAGCTCGGGGTCGCCGAGCAGGGCGTGGAGCTCGGCCTGCTCGGCCTCGAGGGCCTCGATGCGCTCGGGCAGGCCCTCGAGCTCCTCCTCCTCGCGGCGGGTCAGGCGCTGGGGCGCTGCCGCCGCCGCGGCCTTGGGCCCGGCGGCCGGGGCCGAGCCGGCCCCCTTGCGGGGGCTCGGTGCGGAGCCGCTAGGGCCGCTAGAGCCGCCGAGGCCGCGCCCGCGGCCGGGCAGGCCGGCGACCTCGCTGGCCGCCGCCGGGCGCTGGCGCAGCCAGTCGCTGTAGCCGCCGGGGTACTCGCGGAAGTGCCCGTCGCCCTCGTAGGCGAGCGACTGCGTGGCCACGGCGTCGAGGAAGGCGCGGTCGTGGCTGACCACGAGCACGGTGCCGCTGAAGGCGAGCAGCCGCTCCTCGAGCAGCTCCAGGGTCTCGGCGTCGAGGTCGTTGGTCGGCTCGTCGAGCACGAGCAGGTTGGCCGGCTGGCTGAACAGCCGGGCGAGGAGCAGGCGGTTGCGCTCGCCCCCGGAGAGGGCCCGGACCGGCTGCCGGGCGCGCTGCGGCGGGAAGAGGAAGTCCTGCAGGTAGCTGAGCACGTGGCGCGAGCGCCCCTCGACCTCGATGTGCTCGCGCCCGCCGGCGGCGTTGTCCTGGACGGTGGCGTCCTCGTCGAGGGTGGCGCGCTGCTGGTCGAAGTAGGCGGTCTGCAGCCGGGTGCCGCGGCGGATCTCGCCGGTGTGGGGCTCGAGCTCGCCGAGCAGCAGCCGGATCAGCGTGCTCTTGCCGCAGCCGTTGGGGCCGATGATGCCGACCTTGTCGCCGCGCAGGATGGTGGCGTCGAAGTCGCGGATGAGCGTCTCGCCCTCGTAGTCGAAGCGCACGTCGAAGGCCTCGGCGACGATCTTGCCGGAGCGCTCCGCCTCCTGGACCCGGAAGCGCGCCTGGCCCTGGTGCTCGCGGCGCTCGGCGCGCTCGGCGCGCATGCGCTGGAGCTCGCGCACCCGCCCCTGGTTGCGGGTCCGGCGGGCCTTGACCCCCTCGCGGATCCACGCCTCCTCGCGGGCGAGGCGCTTGTCGAACTCGGCGCGCTGGTGCTCCTCGGCGTTGAGCCGCTCCTCGCGGCGGCGCAGGTAGGTGTCGTAGTCGCCCGGGTAGTCGTAGAGCCGGCCGCGGTCGATCTCGACGATGCGCGTCGCCAGCCGGCGCAGGAAGGCGCGGTCGTGGGTGATGAACAGCAGCGCCCCCGGCCAGTCGCCTAGGAACGACTCCAGCCACTGGATGGCGTCGATGTCGAGGTGGTTGGTCGGCTCGTCGAGCAGGAGCAGGTCGGGGTTGGTGACCAGGGCGCGGCCGAGCAGCACCCGGCGCTGGACGCCGCCGGAGAGGTGGGCCACCGGCGTGTCGGCATCGAGCTCCAGGCGGGTGATGACGGTCTCCACCTGCTGCTTGAGGTCCCACCCGCCGCGGGCGTCGAGCTCGTCCTGGCAGGCCTGCAGGGCGTCGAGGCTGGCGGTGTCGCCGGCGGCGACGGCCTCGGCGAGGCGGTGGTAGCGCTCGACGGTCTCGCCGAGGTCGCCGAGCCCGGCGGCGATGTGCTGGTAGACCGTGCCCTCGGGCGCCTCGGGCAGCTCCTGGGCGAGCTGGGCGACCCGGACGCCGGCGGGGCAGTGGACCTGCCCCTCGTCGGGCTGGATCCGCCCGGCGATGGCCCGCAGCAGCGTCGACTTGCCGGCGCCGTTGCGGCCGACGAGGCAGACCCGCTCGCCGGTGTCGATGGCGAGGTTGATCGCCTCGAGCAGCGGCGGGTGGTGGCCGAGGGCGAGGTGGAGATCGCGGACTTCGAGTAGCGGCATAGCCTTCCTTCAGCCGGTGCGGACGGTGTGGTGCCGCGCGCACAGCGGCGCTTGCGTGATTGGGCGTGATAGCGTAGAGCGTGTAGACCGACACTCAATACTACACTGTACCAAGCAAAGGAGGTCGGCCGTGGAGACCATCCGCTCGCGCTCCGGGGTGCCCGTCGAGGTCATGGACCTCCACTTCCAGGGCCAGTCGCACCTGATCGCCAGCTACCTGATCCGCCACGAGGGCGGCGTGATGCTCGTCGAGACCGGGCCGGGCAGCACCATCGGCGGCCTCGAGCTCGAGCTCGGGCGCCGGGGGCTGCGCCCGGGCGACGTCACCCACGCCCTGCTCACCCACGTCCACCTCGACCACGCCGGGGCCGCCGGCTGGCTGGCGCAGCAGGGGGCGCACATCTACGTCCACCCCAACGGCGCCCCGCACCTGGTCGACCCGACGAAGCTGCTCAGCAGCGCCGAGCGCATCTACGGCGACGACATGGACCGGCTCTGGGGCGAGTGCCTGCCCGTGCCGGAGGCGCAGATCACCACCCTCGACGACGGCGACGAGATCGCCGCCGGCGGCGTGGCCGTGGTGGCCCTCGAGACGCCCGGCCACGCCGAGCACCACCTGGCCTACCAGCTCGACGACATCTGCTTTACCGGCGACGTCGGCGGCGTGCGCATGCCGCACTCCGGGGTCGTCGTCCCGCCGATGCCGCCGCCGGAGCTCGACCCGGAGCGCTGGCGGCGCAGCCTCAAGCACATCGAGGCGCAGCGCCCGGAGTACCTGGCGCCCACCCACTTCGGCCTCTTCCTCGACCCGGCCGAGCACCTGGCGGCGCTGCGCCGCGGGCTGCGGGCCGCCGAGCAGTGGGTGGAGGCCGAGGCGCCGGAGGCCGAGTCCGCCGCGGCGCTCCAGGAGCGCTACACGGCGTGGCTGCGCCGGTGGGCGCAGGAGGAGCAGGGCCTCGACGCCGAGGACTGGGCCCGGCACGAGGCGATCAACCCGTCGTGGATGTCGGCGCTGGGGCTGCGCCGCTACTGGAAGAAGCGCCACGGCGGCTGAGCCCCCGCACGGCGAGAGGCACGTATGGATCGCGAGAGGCCGAGCTACGACCACCTGCCGATGGACTGGGTCGGCGACTGGGCCGGGCGGCGCGCGGCGCTGACCCCGGAGCGGCCCGCCCTCTACGAGCCGGACAGCGGCCGGCGGCTGAGCTACCGGGAGATGGACGAGCGCGCCGGGCGCGCCGGGGCCTTCCTCACCGAGGCGCTCGGCATCGGTCCGGGGGAGCCGGTCTGCCTGCTCTCCCGCAACCGGCTCGAGGCCGTCGACCTCTACCTGGCCTGCGGCAAGACCGGCGTGGTCCTGGCGCCGCTCTCCTACCGCCTGGCGGTGCCGGAGCTCAACGACCTCGTCCGCCGCATCGCCCCCCGGGCGCTGCTCTACGACGAGGCCTTCGCCGAGCTCGCCGCGGCCCTGAGCCTGCCGGACGGCGCCGTGCGGGTCGAGCTCGCCGACGGCGCGGGCCGCTACCACGCGGCGGTGGAGGCGGGCGGCGCCGCGCCGGCGGGGCCGGTCAACCGGCCGCTGGCCCTGGCCGACCCCTTCCTCTACGTCCACACCGGCGGGACGACGGCCACGCCGAAGATCTGCGTGGTCTCCCACCGGCAGATGGTCTGGAACGCCGTCGACATCCTCGCCACCGGCGGCGGCGCCCTCGGCCCGCAACGCGAGCTGCTGACCTTCCCGCTGTTCCACATCGGCGGCTGGAACACCCTCACGCCGGTCTACTACGCCGGCGGCTACACGGTGCTCCCGCGCACCTTCGACCCCGGCGCGGCCCTCGAGCTCATCGAGGGCGAGGAGATCACCCACCTCGGCGGCGTCGAGGCGATGCTGCAGCTCATGGCGGAGGACTCACGCTTCGCCGGCACCGACCTGAGCACGCTGGCGGGCATCACCACCGCCGGCGCCCCGTGCTCGGCGCCGACCATGCAGCCCTTCTGGGACCGCGGGGTCCCCGTGAGCCAGTCCTACGGGCTCACCGAGGCCGGCCCCTCGGACTTCATGGTGGTCCCCGGCGACCTGGGGTTCGACGAGATGCGCGAGCGCCACGACGCCGTGGGCGGCTCGATGTTCCACACCGACTACCGCATCGTCGACCCGGACAGCGGCGAGCCGGTGGCCGCCGGCGAGGTGGGGGTGCTGCTGATGCGCAGCCCCCACACCTTCGACGGCTACCTCGACGAGCCCGAGCGCACCGCCCGCACCCTGCGCCCCGGCGGCTGGGTCGACAGCGGCGACCTGGCCTACGCCGACGCCGCTGGCGACGTGCGCATCGTCGGCCGGGCGGACAACATGTTCATCAGCGGCGGCGAGAACATCTCCCCCGAGGAGGTCGAGCGCGTCCTCGGGCACCACGCCGGGATCCACCGCGTCGCGGTGGTGGGGGTCGACGATCCCCGCTGGGGCCAGGTCCCGGCGGCCGCCGTGGTGGCCCGCCCCGGCGCCGACGTCGACGCCGAGCAGATCCGCGAGTACGCCGCCGGGGCGCTCGCCCGCTACAAGGTCCCGGCGCGCATCCGCTTCTGCGAGGAGCTGCCGCTGACGGGGGCCGGGAAGATCGACCGGCTCCGCATCCGGGAGTGGCTGTCCTCGGCCCCCTAGCGGCTCGGCAGCGGGGCCCCTGGGGGGTCGGCCTGCCGGCGCCAGCAGGCCGAGGAACTAAGAGCGGTGTGCGA
>NZ_NRSH01000029.1 GCF_016584055.1 Halorhodospira neutriphila | reverse complement strand
CCCCTCGCCGGGCAGGGGCTGAACCTCGCGCTGCTCGACGCGGCGACCCTCGCCGAGGCCGTCCTCGAGGCCCGCCGGCGGGGCCGGGACCCCGGCAATGCCGCCGCCCTGCGGCGCTTCGAGCGGACCCGGCGGGCGGCGAGCTGGCTCCCGAGCAGCGCCGTCGACGGCCTCCACCTCCTCGCCGGCCACCACCTCCCGATGCTCGGCCTGCTGCGCGGGCTCGGCCTGCACGGCGTCGCCCAGCTGCCGGCGGCGCGCCGGGCCTGGCTCCGCCAGGCCATGGGGCTCACCGGCGAGCTGCCGGCGCTCGCCCACGGCCCCGAGGAGTGAGCTAAGGCACTGCGCCAAAAGGCCTTATCGGCCTTCCCCGGCGGCCTCTCCCCCCGCCCCTACGGGATCTATCAGGGGGCGTGAATTTGGGTTCGACCGCCTTTGTGAGTATAGTGTTTTGTCACCTCTTGAGAACGATTCCCCGAAATGCCGCATCAAACCCCGCTCTACACCGTCCATGTGGATGCCGGTGCCCGCATGGTGGATTTCGCCGGCTGGGCCATGCCGCTGCACTACGGCTCCCAGATCGCCGAGCACGAGGCGGTACGCAGCCACGCCGGGCTCTTTGATGTCTCGCACATGGCGGTCACCGACCTCGCCGGCGAGGGGGCCCGCGCCATGCTGCGCGAGCTGCTCGCCAACGACGTCGCCAAGCTCGACGGCCGGCCAGGGCGGGCGCTCTACAGCTGCCTGCTCAACGAGCAGGGCGGCGTGATCGACGACCTCATCGTCTACGCCCGCGGCGAGGAGCGGGGGTACCGCATCATCTCCAACGCCGCCACCCGCGAGCGGGTCCTCCCCTACCTGCTCGACGAGGCGCAGCGCCGCGGCCTCGACGCCGCCGCCCGCGACGAGCTCGCCATGATCGCCGTGCAGGGGCCGCAGGCCCCCGCCCTCCTCGAGGCCGTCTACGGCGCCGCCGCGGAGCCGGCCCTGGCGCTCCGGCCGTTCCAGAGCACCGAGCTCGAGGCGGCCTTCATCGGCCGCACCGGCTATACCGGCGAGGACGGCTTCGAGATCGTGCTCCCGGCGGAGCGGAGCGCCGAGCTGTGGCACCGGCTCCACGAGGCGGGGGGGACCCCGTGCGGCCTCGGGGCGCGGGACAGCCTGCGCCTCGAGGCGGGGCTGAACCTCAACGGCCACGAGATGGACGAGCAGACCTCGCCGCTGGCGGCGGGGCTGGACTGGACGGTGGCCTGGGAGCCCGCCGAGCGCGACTTCGTCGGCCGCCAGGCCCTGGAGGCGCAGCGCCGGCAGGGCCCGCAGCAGCGCCTGATCGGCCTGGTGGTCGAGGGCCGCGCGCCGGCCCGCGAGGGGTACACCGTCCGCACCGACGCCGGCGAGGGCGTCATCACCAGCGGCGGCTACGCCCCGAGCGTCGGCGCCCCGGTGGCGCTGGCCCGGGTCCCCGCGGCCGCCAGCGGCGGCTACCGCGTGGTCATCCGCAATCGCGAAGTGCCGGCCCGGGCCGTTCAACCGCCCTTCGTCCGGCATGGTAAGGTACGCGTCTAGGCGACAACGCGGCGAATGGACGCACTTCCACTCCCGAACCGCGAGGAATCCCAATGAGCCAGGTACCCGAAGACCTCAAGTACACGCGCAACCACGAGTGGGCCCGCGCTGAGGCCGACGGCACCGTCACGGTGGGCATCACCGACCACGCCCAGGAGACCCTGGGCGACCTGGTCTTCGTGGAGCCCCCGGAGGAGGGCACGGAGCTCCGTGCCGAGGAGGCCTGCGCCGTCGTCGAGTCGGTCAAGGCGGCCTCCGACGTCTACTCGCCGATCGGCGGCGAGGTCATCCAGGGCAACGAGGCCCTCGGCGACAGCCCGGAGCTCGTCAACTCCGATCCGTACGGCGAGGGCTGGATCCTCCAGATCCGCCCGGCCGACCCCAGCGAGCTCGACAACCTGCTGGACGCGGCCGCCTACCAGGAGCTCGTCGCCGACGAGGGCTAAGGCCCGCCGGCCAGAACGGGGACCGAGTACCATGCCTTTTATCCCGCACACTGAGGAGGAGCTCCAGGAGATGCTCGAGGCCATCGGCGTCGAGCGGATCGAGGGGCTCTTCGACGAGATCCCGTCCTCGCTGCGCAGCGCCAGCCTCGAGGGCCTCGCCCCCGGCATGGGGGAGATGGCGCTCACGCGGCTGATGCGCACCCGGGCGAGCCGGGACGAGCAGCCCGCCTGCTTCATCGGCGCCGGGGCCTACGACCACCACGTCCCGGCCGCCGTCTGGGAGCTGACCACCCGGGGCGAGTTCTACAGCGCCTACACGCCCTACCAGGCGGAGGCCTCCCAGGGGACGCTGCAGGTGATCTACGAGTTCCAGACCATGATGTCGGAGCTCACCGGCCTCTACGCCGCCAACGCCTCCCTCTACGACGGCGCGACGGCCCTGGCCGAGGCGGTGCTCATGGCGGTGCGGGCCAACCGTAAGGTCAAGAGCAAGCGGGTGCTCATGCCGCGCACGGTGCACCCGCGCTACCGGGAGGTCGTCCGGACCATCGTCGCCAACCAGGGCATCGAGCTCATCGAGGCCCCCCTCGACGACACCGTCGGCCGGATCGACCCGGAGGCCCTCGGCCGCTTCGAGGACGAGCCCCTCGCGGCGGTGGTCATCCCGCAGCCGAACTTCTTCGGCGCCCTCGAGGAGGTCGACCGGCTCACCGACTGGGCCCACGGGCTCAACGCCCTGGCGATCGCGGTGTGCAACCCGGTGGCGCTGGCGCTGCTGACCCCGCCCGGCGAGTGGGGGAGCAACGGCGCCGACATCGCCTGCGGCGAGGGGCAGCCGCTGGGCATCCCCCTCGCCTCCGGCGGCCCCTACTTCGGGTTCATGACCACCCGCAAGGACCTCGTCCGCCAGCTCCCCGGGCGTATCGTCGGCCGGACCGTGGACGCCGACGGCCGGACGGGCTATACCTTGACACTGCAGGCCCGGGAGCAGCACATCCGCCGCTCGAAGGCGACCTCGAACATCTGCACCAACCAGGGGCTGATGGTGACCGCGGCCACGATCCACCTGGCGCTGCTCGGCACCGAGGGGCTGAGCCGGGTGGCGGCCGCCTGCCACGAGCACACCCGCGAGCTGGTGCACAAGCTCACGGCCATCGAGGGGGTCGAGCGGCTCTTCGACGGCCCGTTCTTCCACGAGGTCCCGCTGCGGATCCCGGCCCCTGCCGACGAGGTCCTGCCCCGCCTGGCCGCAGAAGGCGTCCTCGGCGGCCTCGACCTCAGCACCGAGTTCCCGGAGTGGGGCCCGGCCCTGCTCGTCTGCGCCACGGAGACGCGCACCAGCGAGGAGATCGACCGCTTCGCGGCGGCCCTCTCCGAGGCGCTCCACGGCAGCGGCCGGCGCGCCCACGGCTGACGACAAGCCGCGCCCCGCGCGGAGGAGGTTACAGCGCCATGGCCGAGATCACGCTCCACGGCACCCCCATCCACACCTGCGGCGAGCTCCCGGCGGTGGGCGCCTCCGCGCCCTCGTTCCGGCTGGCCGACGGCGAGCTGCAGGAGCACCGGCTCGAGGACTACCGGGGCCGGCCCCTGCTGCTCAACATCGTCCCGAGCCTCGATACCTCGGTGTGCAGCGCCTCCGCCCAGCGCTTCGACCGCATGGCCCAGGAGCACGCCGGGACGCTGTTCCTGACGGTCTCGGCCGACCTGCCCTTCGCCCAGCAGCGCTTCTGCGAGGGCGCCGGCATCGGCAACGTCCTGACCCTGTCGACGCTGCGCGACGGCGACTTCGCCCGCCACTACGGGGTCCGGATCGAGGACGGCCCCATGGAGGGGCTGTGCGCCCGGGCCGTGGTCCTCATCGACGCCCAGGGGCGCATCGCCTACACCCAGCTGGTGCCCGAGATCGCCCAGGAGCCGGACTACGACGACGTCGAGCGCGCCCTGTAACCATGACGGAGGAGTCTGAACCCGTGCTCATCTACGAGATCAGCCGCAAGGGGCGTCGCGCCTTCGCCCAGGCGCCCGCGGCGGCGCCCAGCTCGGACAGCCTGCCGCGACGCTTCCGCCGCCAACGCCCGCCGCAGCTGCCGGAGGTCTCCGAGCTCGAGACCGTGCGCCACTACACCCGGCTGTCGCAGAAGAACTTCGGCATCGACACCAACTTCTACCCCCTCGGCTCGTGCACCATGAAGTACAACCCCCGGGGGGCGAACCGGGCGGCCATGCTGCCGCAGTTCCTCGAGCGCCACCCCCTCGCCCCCGAGGAGACCGGGCAGGGGGTCATGGCGTGCATCCACGAGCTCCAGGGCGAGCTCGCCGAGCTCACGGGCATGCGGGCGGTCTCGCTGTCGGTCATGGCCGGCGCCCAGGGGGAGTTCGCCGGCGTGGCGATGATCCGCGCCTACCACGACGCCCGCGGCGATACCGGGCGCGAGGAGATCCTCGTCCCCGACGCCGCCCACGGGACGAACCCGGCCACCGCCACGATGTGCGGCTACAAGGTCCGGGAGATCCCCACCGGCGCCGACGGCGACGTGGACATGGAGGCCTTCAAGGCCGCCGTCGGGCCCCAGACCGCCGGGATCATGCTCACCAACCCGTCGACGGTGGGGGTCTTCGAGCGCCGCATCGAGGAGATCGCCGCCACGGTCCACGAGGCCGGCGGGCTGCTCTACTACGACGGCGCCAACCTCAACGCCATCCTCGGCAAGGCGCGCCCCGGCGACATGGGCTTCGACGTCATCCACCTCAACCTGCACAAGACCTTCTCGACGCCCCACGGCGGCGGCGGCCCCGGCGCCGGGGCGGTGGGGGTCAACGAGCGGCTGCTGCCCTACCTGCCGGTCCCTCGGGTCGCCGAGGAGGCGGGCCGCTACCGCTGGCTCACCGAGGCCGACTGCCCCGAGACCATCGGCCGGCTGTGCACCTTCAACGGCAACACCGGCATCCTGCTGCGCGCCTACGCCTACCTGCGCATGCTCGGCCGCGAGGGGGCGACCCGGGTCGCCGAGTACTCGACGCTCAACGCCAACTACCTCATGACGCGGCTGCGCGAGGCCGGCTTCACCGTCGCCTACCCGCAGCGCCGGGCGAGCCACGAGTTCATCGTCAGCCTCAAGGGCGAGGCCAAGGAGCTCGGCGCCAACGTCATGGACTTCGCCAAGCGGCTGCTCGACCTCGGCTACCACGCGCCGACGACCTACTTCCCGACGCTCGTCCCCGAGGCGCTGCTCATCGAGCCGACCGAGACCGAGAGCAAGCGCGAGCTCGACGGCTTCGTCGAGGCCATGGTGCGCATCCGCGAGGAGGCCCGCGAGGACATCGACAGCCTCAAGGGCGCGCCCTACCGCCTGCCGGTGCGCCGGCTCGACGACGTCAAGGCCGCCCGCGAGCTCAACCTGCGCTGGGAGGCGTAGGACGAACCAGGCAATTCCCAGAGGGAGGATTCAATGTCCGCCATCATCAGTGGATCGATCGCCTTCGATACGATCATGGTCTTCCACGACCGCTTCCGTAACCACATCCTGCCCGAGCAGGTCCACATCCTGAACGTCTCGTTCCTGGTCCCCGAGCTGCGCCGGGAGTACGGCGGCTGCGCCGGCAACATCGCCTACAACCTCAAGCTCCTCGGCGAGGAGCCGCTGCCGCTCTCCACCGTCGGCGCCGACATCGGCAGCTACGACGACTGGATGACCAGCCACGGCATCGAGAAGCGCTACATCCGCACCATCAACGAGCACTACACGGCGCAGGCCTACATCACCACGGACATGGACGACAACCAGATCACGGCCTTCCACCCCGGCGCCATGGGCGAGGCGCACCAGGTGGACGTGCCCGCCGACGCCGGCGCCAAGGTCGGGGTTGTCGCCCCCAACGGGCCCGACGGCATGGTCAAGCACGCCCGGCAGTTCGCCGAGGCGGGGATCCCCTTCATCTTCGACCCGGGCCAGGCGATGCCGGCCTTCGACGGCGACCAGCTGCGCGAGTTCATCGAGAAGGCCACCTGGGTGGCGGTCAACGACTACGAGTCGCAGCTGCTGACCGAGCGCACCGGCCTCGAGCTCGCCGACATCGCCGAGCGGGTCGACGCCCTGATCGTCACCCGGGGCGGCGAGGGCTCGCTGATCTACGCCGGCAGCCGCGACCCCATCCGCATCCCGGCGGCGAAGATCAGCCAGGTGGCCGACCCCACCGGCTGCGGCGACGCCTTCCGCGCCGGCCTGCTCTTCGGCCTGCTGCGCGACATCGACTGGGAGACCACCGGCCGGATCGCCTCGCTCATGGGCGCGATCAAGGTCGAGCAGAGCGGCACCCAGAACCACACCTTCACCGGCGAGGCGTTCAAGGCCCGCTACCAGTCCGCCTTCGGGCGCTCCCTGGAGCTGCCCATCGGCGCCTGAGCGCCGCCGCCGCGCCGCGGGGCCCCGGCGGGCACGCCCCGCTACGCGCCGCGGCGCGGCCCTCTCCTGTAAGGCTTCGGTAGAAGGGACCCATGGCGCACGGGCCGGCGATCCCCGAGGTCGATACGGCCAGCGGCCGGATCGCCTCCGCCCGCTGGGTCCCCTCGCCCAACGAGGGGCCGCGGCCGCCCGGCTGCGGGCTCGAGCTCATCGTCATCCACGCCATCAGCCTCCCGCCGGGGGGCTTCGGCGGCGGCTGGATCGATCGGCTCTTCACCAACCGCCTCCCGCCCGACGCCCACCCCGCGTTCCGCGAGATCGCCGCGCTGCGGGTCTCGGCCCACGCCCTCATCGACCGGGAAGGCGCCCTGACACAGTACGTCCGGCTGCACCGGCGCGCCTGGCACGCCGGCCGCTCGCGCTACGCCGGGCGCAGCGAGTGCAACGACTTCTCGGTGGGGATCGAGCTCGAGGGCGACGAGGTCACGCCCTACACGCCGGCGCAGTACGCCAGCCTCGCCGGGCTGCTGCGCGCCCTGCGCGCCGCCTACCCCGGCCTCGCCCAGGCCCCCGTCGTCGGCCACAGCGACATCGCCCCGGCGCGCAAGACGGACCCGGGCCCCGCCTTCGACTGGGAGCGGCTGCGCGCCGCGCTCTAGCGCTCGGTGCAGTCGACGCTGTAGACGCGCTCCGCGCCGTCGTCGAGGCACACGGCGGTCAGGGTGCCGCCCCACTGGCAGCCGGTGTCGATGGACAGGACCCCCTCGCCGCGGTGGAAGCCGAGCACCGACCAGTGGCCCGTGACCACCGTGAGCGGGTCCGGGCTGGCGCGCAGGCGGCGGCGGACCTCGAACCACGGGAAGTGGTCCGCCGGCGCCTTCCCCGGGTGGCCCTTGTAGCGCAGCAGCAGCCGCCCCTCGCTGTCGGTGAAGCGCATGCGCACGAAGGCGTTGGTGATAAAGCGCAGCCGGTCGTAGCCCGACAGCTCGTCGGACCACTCGTTGGGGCGGTTGCCGTAGACGTTGTCCATGAAGTCGTCGAAGGGGATCGCGCCGCGCAGGGCCGACTCCAGCTCCCGGGCGCGCAGCTGCGCCTCGGCGACGCTCCACGCCGGCGGCAGCCCGGCGTGGGCCATGGCGTAGCCGAGCCCCTCGTCGACGTGCATCAGGGGGCGGAAGCGCAGCCACTCGATGAGCTCGTCGGCGTCCTCGGCGTCGAGGGTCCCGCGCAGGGTGTCGGCGTCCTTGAGCCGCCCGTGGCCGCTCCAGACGGACATCAGGTGGATGTCGTGGTTGCCGAGCACGGTCACGGCGCGCTCGCCGAGCTGGTTGCGCACCAGGCGCAGGACCCCGAGGGAGTCGGGGCCGCGGTTGACGAGATCGCCCACGAACCAGATCCGGTCCGCCGCCGGATCGAAGCGGATCCGCTCCAGGAGCCGCTCGAGCGGCTCGCGGCAGCCCTGGATGTCACCAATCGCGTAGGTGGCCAATAGCAGCCTCCTTCCCCTTACCGGGTACTTTGCCGAGTCTTCCTCAGGCCGTCGCCAGGGCGCGGGCCTTCTCCTCGAGGGCGGCGAGCAGCTGCCGGTGGGCCTGGACGAAGGCCTCCACCCCCTCGGCCTCCAGCGCCTCGAGGGCCCCCTCGAGGTCGACGCCCGCCTCGCGCAGCCGCTCGAGCTCCGCCGGCGCCTCGTCGAGCCCCTCGAGCAGGCGGGGCGCCGGCGCGCCGTCGCGGCGGTACGCCTCGTAGGTCGCCGGCGGCAGGGTCGTCACCGTCTCCGGGCCGGCGAGGGCGTCGACGTAGTAGGTCTCGGGGTAGCGCTCGCCCTTGACGCCGGTGCTCGCCCAGAGCAGGCGCTGCGGCTGGGCGCCGGCGGCGCGCAGCTCGCCGAAGGCCTCGCCGTGGAAGGCCTCGCGGTAGGCGGCGTAGGCGCAGCGGGCGTTGGCGATGGCGGCGCGGCCGTAGAGCGCCTGCGGGGCGCCGGCGGCGGCGAGCTGGGCATCGACCTTGGCGTCGAGGCGGCTGACGAAGAGGCTGGCCACGGACACCGGGGTGGCCACCGGCTCGCCGGCCGCGAGGCGCCGCTGCAGGCCGCGCTGGTAGGCCGCGGCGGCCTGGCGGTAGCGCGCCACGCCGAAGATCAGGGTGACGTTCACCGGCACGCCCTGCGCCGTCAGCTCCTCGACGGCCGAGAGCCCGGCCTCGGTGGCGGGGACCTTGATCATGGCGTTGGGCCGGTCCACCCGGCGCTGGAGCCGCAGGCCCTCGCTGACGCTGCCGGCGGCGTCGTGGGCGCACTCCGGCGAGAGCTCGAGGCTGACGAAGCCGTCCTGCCCGCCCTCGGCCTCGTAGACCGGGCGCAGCACATCCGCCGCCGCCTGGATATCGGCCACGGCCAGGTGCTCGAAGAGCGCCTCCGGATCGCCCGCCCCCGTGGCCGCCAGGGCGTCGCGGATGGCCGCGTCGTAGGCCTGCCCGTCGCAGATCGCCTTCTGGAAGATGACCGGGTTCGAGGTGACCCCGCGGAGCCCGTCCGACGCCGCCATGCGCTGGAGCGTCTCGGGAAGCATGCCGCGGTGGATGTTGTCGTACCACACGCTCTGGCCGAGCTCAGCCAAGCGCAGCAGGGGGTTCTCTGCCATGGCGCACGCCTTACCGGTTGAAGCTGATCGAGGGATCAGTATAACGGCGGGCGCGGTGGGCTCAAACCGAGCCCCGCCGCCCGGGAGCGCCGGCGGCCGCAGCGAGGCTTATGGGCGGCCTGCCGAGCCGCTATAATGGATGGTTTCTGAAGCTGGCGCCGAGAGGACCGGATTGCCCTGCCTGTACCGACCCGTCACCGCGCTCGTGCTCCTCGCCCTGCTGCTCGGCTGCGGCCAGAAGGCGCCGCTCTACCTCCCGGAGGGGGATCGCCAGGAGGCGCCGGAATGACCGCCGAGGACGGCTTCGAGCGCCGCGACGGCGAGCTGTGGGCCGAGTCGGTCCCGCTGCGCGAGATCGCCGGGCGCTTCGGCACGCCCTGCTATGTCTACTCCCGGGCCGCCATCGAGGCGCGCTGGGCGCGCTACCGGGCGGCCATGGGGAACCGCGGCAGCGTCTGCTACGCGGTCAAGGCCAACGGCAGCCTGGCGCTGCTCGGCCTGCTCGCCGAGCACGGCGCCGGCTTCGACATCGTCTCCGGCGGCGAGCTCGCGCGCGTGCTGCGCGCCGGCGGCGACCCCGGGCGGGTGGTCTTCTCGGGCGTCGGCAAGGGGGTCGAGGAGATCCGCCGCGCCCTGGGCGCCGGCATCCGCTGCTTCAACGTCGAGTCCGCCGCCGAGCTCGAGCGCCTCGCGGCGATCGCCCGCGAGGCGCATACCCCGGCGCCGGTGGCCATCCGCATCAACCCCGACGTCGAGGCGCCGACCCACCGCTACATCGCCACGGGGCAGGCCGAGAGCAAGTTCGGGGTGCCGCTCGAGGAGGCCCGCGCGCTCTACCGCCGCGCCGCCGCCGAGCCCGCCCTGCGGGTCCGGGGGCTGGCCTTCCACATCGGCTCGCAGCTGATGTCCGTCGCCCCCCTCGAGGCGGCCGCCGAGCGCGCCGCCGCCCTCGTCCGCGAGCTCCAGGCCGAGGGCATCGCCATCGAGCACATCGACGCCGGCGGCGGGCTCGGCGTGCGCTACACCCGCGAGAGCCCGCCGGCGCCGAGCGAGCACGTCGAGGCGGTGGCCGGGCCGCTGGCGGGACTCGGTGCGGAGCTGATCGTCGAGCCCGGGCGCGCCCTGGTCGCCGAGGCGGGGCTCCTGCTCACCCGCGTGGAGTACCTCAAGCAGGGCGGGGCCCGGACCTTCGCTGTCGTCGACGCCGGCATGAACGACTACCTGCGCCCGGCCCTCTACGGCGCCGAGCACGCCGTCGAGGCGGTGGCCCCCGGCGAGGCCGCGGAGCGCCGGCTCGATATCGTCGGCCCGGTCTGCGAGTCCGCGGACGTCTTCGCCACCGACCGCCCCCTGCCGGCGGCGGCCGGCGACCTGCTCGCCGTGCGCAGCGCCGGGGCCTACGGCGCGGCGATGGCCTCGCAGTACAACGGCCGGCCGCGGCCGCCGGAGGTCCTCGTCGACGGCGCCCACACCCACCTGATCCGCCGCCGCGAGAGCGCCGAGGACCTCATGCGCGGCGAGCGCCTGCTGCCCGGGAGCTGACGGCGTGCACTTCACCAAGATGGAGGCGCTCGGCAACGACTTCGTCGTCGTCGACGCCCTCCGCCAGCGCCCGCACCTGCCGGCGGAGGCCGTCCGCGCCCTCGCCGACCGGCGCCGCGGGATCGGCTTCGACCAGCTGCTGCTCGCCGAGCCGCCGGCCCACCTCGGCGCCGACGTCCGCTACCGCATCTTCAACGCCGACGGCAGCGAGGTCGAGCACTGCGGCAACGGCGTGCGCTGCCTCGCCCGCTTCCTCCACGACAGCGGGCTGGCCCCCGGCCCGCGGCTGCGCATCGAGACCGAGGGGCGCATCACCGAGACGCGGCTCGAGGACGACGGCCAGGTGGCCGTGGACATGGGCGCCCCGGCGCTCGAGCCCGGGCGCATCCCCTTGCGGGCCGCCGAGCGCGCCGCCGCCTACCGGCTCGCCACCAGCCGCGGCGAGCAGGAGATCGCCGCCGTCTCCATGGGCAACCCCCACGCCGTGCTGCGGGTCGACGCCGTCGACACCGCCCCGGTCGCGCAGCTCGGCCCGGAGATCGAGCGCCACCCGCGCTTCCCCAACGGCGTCAACGTCGGCTTCATGGAGCGCGTCGAGCGCGGCCGCATCCGCCTGCGCGTCTTCGAGCGCGGGGTCGGGGAGACCCCGGCCTGCGGGACCGGCGCCTGCGCCGCCGTGGTCGCCGGCCGCCTCGCCGGGCGGCTCGACGCCACGGTCGCCGTCGAGCTGACCGGCGGGACGCTCGTGGTACACTGGCCTGGAGAAGGCCGGGCGGTATGGATGACCGGCCCGGCCCGCACGGTCTTCCGCGGCGAGGTCGAGCTGCCCGGCCCCGCGGGCCGCTGATCGCCGCCGTACCGTCGACCCCCTCAGCAGCGCAGGACGATACGCGTGACCGAGACCGCCCCGCGCGAGGACGGCCCCCCACCGCTCGACGAGGCGGCCGTCGCCCGCTACCTGGCCGATAACCCCGACCTGCTCCAGCGCCGCCCCGAGCTGCTGGCGCTGCTCGAGCTCCGCCACGACTGCGCCCCCGCCACCTCGCTGATCGAGCGCCAGGTGCGCGTGCTGCGCGAGCAGAACGCCGCCCTGCGCCAGCGCCTCGACGAGATCCTCAGCGTGGCGCGCTACAACGACGGCACCGCGGAGCGCCTCCACGAGCTCACCCTCGAGCTCATGGGCGCCGACGACCTCCAGGACGCCGTGGAGAGCCTCCGCGCCCGGCTGCGCGAGGGCTTCCAGGCCGAGGCGGTGGCGGTGGTGCTCTTCGACCCGGCGGCGCAGGCGGCCGAGGCGCCGCTGCCGGAGCTGGCCGACGGCGATGCCAGCGCCTACCGCAGCCTCGGGCCCCTGCTCGAGGCCGGCCGCCCCCGCTGCGGCGCGCCGGAGGCGGAGCAGTGCCGGATCGTCTTCGGCGCCTCGGCGCCCCGCGTGGCCAGCGCCGCCCTCGTCCCCCTGCTCGGCGAGCGGCCCATCGGGGTGCTCGGCATCGGCAGCACCGACCCGGAGCGCTACCACGCCGGCCAGGGCACGGTCTTCCTGCGCCGGCTCGGGGCGCTGGCGGCGTGCACCCTCGAGCGCCTCATGCGGAGCGGCTAGCGCCGTGGCTCACGACCGGCTGGCGGGCTTCGACCGCTACCTCGCCGCGGAGCGGCGCCTGGCGGAGCCCACCCGCAGGCAGTACCGGCGCGACCTCGCCGCCTTCGCGGCCTTCTGCCGCGAGCGCGGCCTCGCCGACTGGGCCGCCGTCACCCCGGCGGCGGTGCGCGCCTTCGTCGCCGCCGGGCGCCGCGCCGGCCTCGCGGGCAAGACCCTGGCCCGGCGGATCGCCGCCGTGCGCGCCTTCTACCGCTACCTGCTGCGCGAGGGGGCCGTCTCCGCCAACCCGGCGAGCGAGGTCCGCGCCCCGCGGGGCGGGCGGCGCCTGCCCCAGACGCTCAGCCCGGACGAGGTCGGCGCCCTGCTCGACGGCGACGGCGCGGAGCGGGCGGACGAGGCGGGCTCGGACCCGCTGGCGCTGCGGGATGCGGCCCTCTACGAGCTGATCTACTCCAGCGGCCTGCGCCTGTCCGAGGCGGTGGGGCTCGACCTGGCGGGGCTCGACCTCGCCGAGGGGCTCGTCCGGGTGACGGGCAAGGGCGCCAAGGAGCGGCTCATCCCCGTCGGCCGGCCGGCGTGCGCGGCCCTCCGGGCGTGGCTGCGCGTGCGCGGCCAGCTCGCGGCCCCGGACGAGCCCGCCGCCTTCGTCGGCCGCCACGGGCGGCGCCTGGGCGGGCGCAGCCTCCAGCAGCGGCTCAAGCGCCTGGCCCAGCGCCGCGGCGTGCAGCGCCGGGTCCACCCGCACATGCTGCGCCACTCCTTCGCCACCCACCTGCTCGAGTCCAGCGGCGACCTGCGGGCGGTCCAGGAGCTGCTCGGCCACGCCGACATCGCCACGACGCAGATCTACACCCACCTCGACTTCCAGCGCCTGGCGCAGGTCTACGACCAGGCCCACCCGCGGGCGCGCCGGCGCCCCGCGAGCGGCTCCGGCGAGCGCGACCCCGGCGATTGAGCCGCTCACATCGGGTAGAATGGCGGCATAACGTCAAAAAGGAGGCGGCCTTGGAAGCAGCACACGGCACCACCATCCTGGCGGTCCGGCGCAACGGCCGGGTCGCCCTCGGCGGCGACGGCCAGGTCACCCTCGGGCAGACGGTCCTCAAGGGCAACGCCCGCAAGGTCCGCCGCCTCTACCACGGGCGTGTGCTCGCCGGCTTCGCCGGGGCGACCGCCGACGCCTTCACCCTCTTCGAGCGCTTCGAGGGCCAGCTCGAGCGGCACAACGGCCAGCTCGCCCGCTCCGCCGTGGAGCTCGCCAAGGAGTGGCGCTCCGACCGGGTGCTGCGCCGGCTCGAGGCGCTGCTCGTCGTCGCCGACCCCGAGGCGGTGCTGACCCTCTCGGGCACCGGCGACGTCATCGAGCCCGAGCACGAGCTCATGGCCGTCGGCTCGGGCGGGCCCTACGCCCAGGCGGCGGCCCGGGCCCTGACGCAGGCCACGGAGCTCTCCGCCGCCGAGATCACCCAGCGCGCCCTGGAGATCGCCGGCGAGATCTGCGTCTACACCAACCGCAACATCACCGTCGAGACGCTGCCCGAGGAGCCGTAGCGAGATGTCCGAGACGACGATGACCCCGCGCGAGATCGTCCAGGAGCTGGACAAGCACATCGTCGGGCAGGGCGAGGCCAAGCGCGCCGTCGCCGTCGCCCTGCGCGACCGCTGGCGGCGGCTGCAGATCGACGAGCCGCTGCGCAGCGAGATCACGCCCAAGAACATCCTCATGATCGGCCCCACGGGCGTCGGCAAGACCGAGATCGCCCGGCGCCTGGCGCGCCTCGCCCGGGCGCCGTTCATCAAGGTGGAGGCGACGAAGTTCACCGAGGTCGGCTACGTCGGCCGCGACGTCGAGTCCATCGTCCGCGACCTCACCGACCTGGCCCTCAAGCTCGTCCGCGAGGAGGCCATGCAGGACGTCCGCCACCAGGCGGAGCGGGCGGCCGAGGAGCGGCTGCTCGACGCCCTGCTCCCCGGCCCGAGCAGCGACGAGTCCCGGGGCGGCGAGTCCAGCGGCACCCGCGAGAAGTTCCGGCGCAAGCTGCGCAACGGCGACCTCGACGAGCGCGACGTCGAGATCGAGGTGCAGGGCGCCAGCCCCGGCGTCGAGATCATGAGCCCGCCGGGCATGGAGGAGATGAGCAACCAGCTCCAGGGGCTGTTCCGCAACCTCGGCGGCGAGCGGACCCAGCGGCGCAAGCTCCCCGTGCGCGAGGCCATGCGGGTGCTGCGCGACGAGGAGGCCGCCAAGCTCGTCAACGAGGAGGAGGTCAAGGCCGAGGCGGTCCGCCGGGTCGAGGAGCAGGGGATCGTCTTCATCGACGAGATCGACAAGGTGACCAAGCGCGCCGAGCAGGGCAGCGGCGGCGACGTCTCCCGCGAGGGCGTGCAGCGCGACCTGCTGCCCCTCGTCGAGGGCTCCACCGTCTCCACCAAGCACGGCATGGTGCGCACCGACCACATCCTCTTCGTCGCCTCCGGCGCCTTCCACGTCGCCAAGCCCTCGGACCTCATCCCCGAGCTCCAGGGGCGCCTGCCCATCCGCGTCGAGCTCGACGCCCTCGGCGCCGAGGACTTCGTGCGCATCCTCACCGAGCCGGACAGCTCCCTGGTGGCGCAGTACCGCGCCCTCATGGCCGCCGAGGGGGTGACGCTGGAGATCACCGACGACGGCGTGCGGCGCATCGCCGAGGTGGCCCGGCAGGTCAACGAGCGCACCGAGAACATCGGCGCCCGGCGGCTGCACACCGTCATGGAGCGGCTGCTCGAGTCGCTCTCCTTCGAGGCGCCCGACCACAGCGGCCAGACGCGCACGGTGGACGCCGCCTACGTCGACGAGCACCTGGCGGAGCTGGCCGAGGACGAGGACCTGAGCCGCTACATCCTCTAACGCGAACAGGAGGCGCAGCGTGAGCGAGCAGGAGACGACCCACTTCGGCTACCGGCAGGTCCCCGTCGAGGAGAAGGCGCGGCACGTCGGCTCGGTCTTCGACTCGGTGGCCGACCGCTACGACCTGATGAACGACCTGATGTCCGCCGGCCTCCACCGCCTGTGGAAGCGCCAGGCGATCCGCCACACCTTGCTGCGCCCGGGCCACCGGGTCCTCGACCTCGCCGCCGGGACCGGCGACCTGGCCAGCCTGGCGCTGGAGCGGGTCGGCCCCGAGGGCGAGGTGGTCCTCGGCGACATCAACGGCCCCATGCTCGCCCGCGGCCGGGACCGGCTCATCGACCAGGGGGTGGGGCCGCAGGCCGCCTACGTCCGCTGCGACGCCGAGGCGCTGCCCTTCCCCGACGCCGCCTTCGACCGGGTGACCATCGGCTTCGGGCTGCGCAACGTCACCCACAAGGAGGCCGCCCTCGCCGAGATGCGGCGCATCCTGCGCCCCGGCGGGCGGGCGATGATCCTGGAGTTCTCCCAGGTCCGCGCCCCCGGCCTGCGCCCCCTCTACGACTTCTACTCCTTCCGCGTCATGCCGCTGATGGGGCGCCTGGTCACCCACGACGCCGAGAGCTACCGCTACCTCGCCGAGTCGATCCGCGTCCACCCCGACGCCCCGACGCTGGCGGGCATCATGGAGCAGGCCGGCCTCGAGGACTGCGAGTACACCCTGCTCACGGGGGGCGTGGTGGCCATCCACACCGGCTGGGTCTATTAGCCGCTCCACCATGCTCGCGACGCTGCTCAACCGGCTCATCCGGCTCGACCCCGAGGCGCCGCGGCTGCTGGCGCCGCTGGCCGGCCGGCGCGTGCGCCTCGTCCTCGACGGCCTGCCGGCGCGGGTCGTGCGCTTCACCGCCGCGGGCATCGAGCTCTCCGCCGACACCGAGGCGGCGGACGCCGAGATCGAGGCCAGCGCCGAGGCCCTGCGCGCCCTGGCCCTCGAGGGCGGCAGCGCCGTGGGGCGCCTGCGGATCCGCGGCGAGGTGGGGGTGGCCAACGACCTGAGCCGGCTGCTCAGCGGCCTGCAGCCGGACTGGGAGGAGCCGCTCACCCGCGCGCTCGGCGACCCCCTCGGCCACTGGAGCGCCACGGCGGCCCGGCGCCTCGGCCGGTGGGCCGCCGGCACCGCCGCCGCCGGCGGCCGCGGCCTCGGGCGGTGGCTGACCGGCGGCTCGGGGCCGCTCGCCGAGCCCGGGCGCGTCCGCGCGCACCTCGACGAGGTCGACCGCCTGCGCGCCGACGTCGACCGCCTCGAGCGGCGCGTCCTCGAGCTGGAGCGCCGGCGGCCATGATCGGGCCCCAGCGCCTCTTCCGGCTCACCCGCATCCAGCTGGTGATGCTGCGCCACGGCGTCGACGACGTCGTCCTCGCCGCGCCGCTGTTCCGGCCGCTGCGCTTCCTCGTCGTCTTCATGCCGTGGCGCTGGGTGCGCCGGAGCGAGCCGCGCGGCGTGCGGGTGCGCCGCGCCCTCGAGGAGCTCGGGCCGATCTTCGTCAAGCTCGGCCAGATCCTCTCCACCCGCCGGGACCTGCTGCCCAAGGACGTCACCGAGGAGCTGGCGCGGCTGCAGGACCGGGTGCCGCCGTTCCCCCACGAGGACGCCCGGCGGATCATCGAGCGCACCTACGGCGAGCGCATCGACGCCGTCTTCGCCCACTTCGAGGACGCCCCCATCGCCTCGGCCTCCATCGCGCAGGTCCACGGCGCGCGGCTCCACGACGGCACCGACGTGGTGATCAAGGTGGTGCGCCCCGGCATCCCGGCGGTCATCCGCCGCGACCTGGAGCTGCTCTACACCGCCGCGCGGCTCGCCGAGCGCTACGTCCCGGACGCCCGGCGGCTGCACCCGGTGCAGGTGATCTCGGAGTTCGAGAAGAACCTCTACGACGAGCTCGACCTCATGCGCGAGGCGGCCAACGCCTCGCAGCTGCGGCGCAACTTCCGCGACTCCGAGCTGCTCTACGTCCCGGCGGTCTACTGGCGCCACACCGGGCGCGACGTCATGGTCATGGAGCGCATCCACGGCATCCCGATCAGCGACATCGACGCCCTGCAGGCCCACGGGATCGACCTGCGCAAGCTCGCCGAGCGCGGCACCGAGATCTTCTTCACCCAGGTCTTCCGGGACAGCTTCTTCCACGCCGACATGCACCCGGGCAACATCTTCGTCGACCCGAGCCGGCCGGCGGAGCCGCGCTACATCGCCGTCGACTTCGGGATCATGGGCTCGCTGGCGCCGGTGGACCACCACTACCTCGCCGGCAACTTCATGGCCTTCTTCAACCGCGACTACCGGCGCGTCGCCGAGCTGCACGTCGAGTCGGGCTGGGTGCCGGAGGGGACCCGGGTCGAGGAGTTCGAGGCGGCCATCCGCACCGTCTGCGAGCCGGCCTTCGAGCGCCCCCTCCAGGAGATCTCCTTCGCGCAGCTGCTGTTGCGCCTCTTCCAGACCGGGCGGCGCTTCGACATGGAGATCCAGCCGCAGCTGGTGCTGCTGCAGAAGACGCTGCTCAACGTCGAGGGGCTCGGCCGCAACCTCTACCCCGAGCTCGACCTGTGGGCCACGGCCAAGCCGTTCCTCGAGAACTGGATGCGCGAGGAGCTCGGGCCGCGGGCCACCCTGCGCAACGTCCGCAAGCAGCTGCCGGAGTGGGGCGAGAAGCTCCCGGAGCTGCCCAACCGGATCGATCACGGCCTCCAGGACCTCGCCCGGATGCGCGCCGAGCTCCAGCGCCACAGCCAGGAGATGGCGCAGCTGCGCCGGGAGCTCGACCGCGGCCACCGCCGCCTCTACGCGGCCATCGCCGGCGGGGCGCTGATCGTCGCCGCGCTGCTCGGCCCGCCGGAGCCGGCCCTGCCGCTGGATCTCGCCGCCGTGCCCGCCACGACGTGGGGGCTCGGCGGCCTCGGCGTCGTCGCCCTGCTCCTCGCCCTGCCGTGGCGGCGCTGAGCCTCAGAAGGCCCGGTGCGCCGGCGGCCGCTGCAGGCCGCTCTCGACCTCGGCGGCCTTGTCCTCGCCGCAGAGCAGCACGATCAGGCGCAGGGCGAAGTCCATCGCCGTCCCCGGGCCGCGGGAGGTGACGATCGGCCCGTCGACGACGACGGGCTCGGCCGCCGGCTCCACGCCGTGCGCCTCCAGGTGGCCGGGGAAGGCGGTCGCCCGGCGCCCGGCGAGCAGCCCCGCGCCGGCGAGGACCCGGGGCGCGGCGCACACGGCGCCGATCCAGGCGCCCGCCGCGTAGTGGCGCTGGAGCAGCTCGAGGACGCGCGCGTCGCCCTCGAGGCGCTCGGCGCCGGCCGCGCCCCCCGGCAGGGCCACGAGGTCGAAGCGCTCCTCGGCCACCGCGTCGAGGGCCGTGTCGGGGTTGAGGGAGACGCCGCGGCTCGCCTGCACCACGCCGGGCGCCAGGCCGGCGGCCACGACCTCGATGCCGGCCCGGCGGAGCAGGTCGATGACGGTCACCGCCTCCAGCTCCTCGCAGCCGTGGGCTAGGGGTACCAGGGCTCTTCGGCTCATCGCGAGAACTCCTCCTTTCCGCTCCTGTGCTGATCGACCAGGGTGCTCACCGGCACCAGCCGCACCCCCCGCTCCCGCAGCCGAGGCAGCTCGCGCTCGAGCAGGCGGAGGGTCTCGGCGTAGGGGTGGCCGATGGCGATCACGCCGCCCTGGCGGCGGCTCAGCTCGACGAAGCGCTCGAACTGCTCGGCGATCACCTCGGGGTCGCGGCGCGGGTCGAGGAAGACCTCGCGGGCCGCATTGGGGATCCCGTGCTCCGCGGCGAGCTGCTGCGCCACCGTCCGCGCCGTCGTGCGGCTGTCGACGAAGTAGAGGTCGCCGCGCTCGGCGAGCTCCTCCATCACCCACGCCATATGGCCGGGGTGGCGGGTCACCAGGCTGCCCATGTGGTTGTTGACGCCGCGGGCGTGGGGCACCGCGCTGATCGCCCGGCGGACCCGGCGGCGCACCTCCGGCTCGGGGGTGTCGAGCCACAGCGCGCCGGGGCCCGGGTCGGCCTCGCCGTTCGGCTGCATCGGCAGGTGCGCCATCACCTCGTGGCCCTGCCGGTAGGCCCGCTCGGCGAGGGGGCGGGCGTGCGGGGCGTACGGCAGGACCGAGAGCGTCACCGCCTCCGGCAGCGCGATCGCCCGCCGGCTGGCGCGCAGGTCCGGGCCGATGTCGTCGACGATCACCGCCGCCGGCTGCGGCTCCCGGAGCTCCGGCACGGGGATCTCCCCCCACGCCGCCGCCGCGGCCCAGGCCGGCAGGGCGAGGAGGAGGGCGGCGGCGACGGCCCGGCGCACGGCTAGCGCGCCCCCAGCACGCGCATGCCCTTGAGCAGGCTCAGCGCCTCGAAGAGGACGTAGTCCCGGCGGGCGAGGCTCGCCTCCGCCTCGCCCGCGGCCTCCTCGCCCTCGGGGCCGCCCCCGGGGCCGTCCGCCTCGGCCTGGCCCGGCAGGTGCCCCTCGAGGTCCGCCTCGGTGACCTCAAGCGAGGGCTCCGTCTCGGCCAGGCGCAGGTCCTCCACCGCGATATCCGGCGTGATCCCCTGGGCCTGGATCGAGCGCCCCGAGGGGGTGAAGTAGCGCGCCGTGGTCAGCTTCATGGCCGCCTCGTCGAGGGGGATGATGCTCTGCACCGAGCCCTTGCCGAAGCTCGTCTCCCCCATGATCACCGCCCGGCCGTGGTCCTGCAGGGCGCCGGCGACGATCTCCGAGGCGGAGGCCGAGCCGCGGTTGATCAACACCGCCAGGGGGGCGCCGCCGGAGAGGTCGGCGCTGTCGGCGTCGAAGGCCATCTGCGCCTCCTCGACCCGGCCCTTGGTGGAGACGATCTGCCCCTCGGCCAGGAAGGCGTCGGCCACCGCGACCGCCGCCTGGAGGACGCCGCCGGGGTTGTTGCGCAGGTCGAGGACGAGGCCGTGGAGGCTGCCGCCGGCCTCGGCGAGCAGCGACTCGAGCGCCCTGCGCAGCTCCTCGCCGGTGCCCTGCTGGAACTGGCTGATGCGCACGTAGCCGTAGCCGGGCTCGAGCATCCGGGAGCGGACGCTGTCGACCTGGATCACGGCGCGCTCGAGCTCGAAGGTCAGCGGCTGCTCCGCCGCCTCGCGCACCACGGTGATCTCGACCTTGTTGCCGGGCTCGCCGCGCAGGCGCTGCACCGCCTCGCTGAGCTCGATGCCCCGCACCGACTGGCCGTCGATGCGGATGATGGCGTCGCCGCTGCGCAGCCCGGCGCGGCTCGCCGGCGTGTCGTCGATCGGCGCGACGACCTGGATCAGCCCCGCCTCGCGGCTGAGCTCCAGGCCGACGCCGCCGAACTCCCCGCGGGTGCCCTCCTGGAGCTTCTCGTAGGCCTCGGAGTCGAGGTAGCCGCTGTGGGCGTCGAGCTCCGAGAGCATGCCGCGGATCGCCGCCCGGAAGAGCTCGCGGTCGTCCACCGCCTCGACGTAGTCGCGCTTGATCCGGCCGTAGACCTCGGCGAGGAGCTCGAGCTCGGCCAGCGGCAGCTGCTCTGCCGCGCTCTCGGGGCGGGGGCCGGGGGCCTCCGCCGCCTGCGGCTCGGCCGCGCCCGCGGCGGGCGCCAGGGCCAGGCCGAGCGCCAGCACGGCGCTGAGGAGACTACCAATCGGGCGTCGCATGCTTGCTCCTTGGACGGTGGCGCGGCTCAGCGCAGCCACGCCAGCGGGTTTTCCGGCTCCCCCCCGTGGCGCACCCCGAAGTAGAGGCCCGGCTCCCCGCGCGCCCCGCTGCTGCCGACGCTGCCCAGGAGATCGCCGGCCTCGAGCCACTCGCCGACCTCGACGTAGAGGGCCTGATTGTGGCCGTAGAGGGTGAGGTAGCCGTCGCCATGATCAATAATGACCAGCAGCCCTAGGCCGCGCAACCAGTCGCTGAAGACCACCCGCCCGGCCGCCACGGCCTGCACGTCGGTGCCCGGCTCGGCGGCCACGATGATCCCCTTGCGCTTGAGACCGCCGCCGCGGGGGTCGCCGAAGCGCGCCTCGAGCGGCCCCTGGACGGGCCAGGGCAGCTCGCCGCGGGCCTCGCCGAGCCCGCGCCCCGCCCCGATGCCCTCGGGGATATCGGCCAGGCGCCCGCGCAGGCGCTCGAGCAGCGCCTCCTGCTCGGCGACCTGCTCCTCGAGCCGCTCTGCCGCCTCCCCCCGCTCGGCGATGCGCCGCTCGAGGGCCTGGCGCCGGGAGCGGCGCTCCGCCCGGCGCTCCGCCAGCCCCTCGCGCCGCTCGGCGAGCTCCGCCTCGAGCCGCTCGAGGCGCTCGAGCTCCCCGCGCAGCCGCCGGCGCAGCTCGGCGAGCCGGCGCAGCTCCGCCGCCGCGGCGGCGATCCGCTCGCCGCGGGCCTCGTGCAGGTAGTCGTAGTAGACCAGCAGGCGCTGCGCGGCGGCCGGCCGCCGCGCAGCGCCTGCTGGT
>NZ_NRSH01000028.1 GCF_016584055.1 Halorhodospira neutriphila | reverse complement strand
GCCCGTCCGTCTCCCCCTCGCGAGAAGGGCGTCGGGCCGGCCCCCTTGAGCTGCAGGTCGCAGCGCCGCCCGTCGCGATCGAGCAGCTCGCCGAGCAGGAGCGCCCGCCCATCGCCGAGCTGCGGGACGAAGGCGCCGAACTGGTGGCCGGCGTAGGCCAGGGCGATCGGGTCGCAGCCCGCGGGCACGCGGTTCCCCGCGAGCGCCTCGACGCTCTCCGGGCGCCTTAGCGCCTCGGGGTCGAGCCCCAGGCGCCACGCCAGGCGGTCGTTGATCCGGACCAGGGTGGGAAGCGGGACAGGGGAGGGCAGGACCCGGGCGTAGAGGCGCGGTGGGAGCCGCGCATAGGAGCTCTGCCAGGGGAGGTGGTCGAGGTAGCCGTCGCCGGAGTGCATGGGGGGATCCCGCCTCGGTGGGGTCGTGGCAAGCCGCCACGGCCCCATGATGGCCCGCCGGGGCGGCTCAGTCCCTGCACATGGATCGTGGTCATCGCCGCGTCCGGGTCTGGAGGATGGTACGCACCGCATAGCCTGCCGCCGGGTGGTGGCCGCAGTCGTGGCAGCGCCACTCGCTCCCTCGCCTTCTGCTGCCGGGCTTAAGACCCGTACCACCCTCAGCGCTTCCGGCAGTCGCGACGACTTGTCACCGGCGGGGTCGTGGAAGTCGAACTCCAGGACTGCTTTGTTAGTTGTAGTCACACCTGCCGAGGGTACCGTGGGTCGGCGTACTTTCCGAGGTCGATCGAACGAGTAGGGACTGTAAAAAGCGGATCAATGGAGATCTTGATCTGCAAAACGTTACTTGACAAGTGATTGACAAGATATGGCTCAGGGGGAGTGCCGACAGGAGCGCTTTAGGCAAAGCCTAGAGGAAAGGTTACGCCTGAATTTGGATCCACCGAAAGAACACCCTACGGGAGATTTCAATGATCCGGTAATGCGCAGTCAAGTTAATCAAATCAGCCATATTGGTATTCAGGCCTACCTGGTCGCGCTAGCAGCTTTTCAGAGGGGGCTTAAGGTCGTATTTCACTATGAGGTGGTTAGCAAATCAGAGCGCTTCGCCCACTTGCCGGTGCAAGGCTATCGAGGTGAGATTTTCAGCGTTAGCAATGAGCAGCGGTGCCATTACTTTCGGCGCACCTTAGGGGACATGACCTCGAAGGCCTGCAGTGCGCGGGTGGACGACAAGAACGAAACGAAGGAGTGCTTGGCAAGGCACGGCGTAGATGTACCTGATGGGCTGGTAGTCCATCGCCACTCAATCGACGCTATGCGCCGTTTCTTTGCACGTCATTCGAGCAAGCATTTCCTGCTGAAACCAATCGACGGAACCGAGGGGCGTGGCGTGATCCGGAACCTCTCGGCTGATGCCGTAGTGGAGCAGGTTGGTTCTCACGGCGATAGGCTGATGTTGCTGGAGGAGTATCTGCCGGGGAGTGATTATCGGGTGTATGTGACGGCGGGGCAGTATATCGCTGCGGTGGTCCGCCTTCCTGCGAACGTCGTAGGTACGGGCCGGGATACCGTCCAGCAGCTTATCGAGGCCAAGAACGCGCAGCGTATGGAACACCCGGTATACTGCCATTATCCCATTCCCTTGAATGCTCACGTTGAGGATTATCTCCGTGGAGAGGGGCTCAGCCTTGAGTCCGTACCCGGGGAGAATCAGCGCGTATTCCTGAGCGATGTGACCAGCGTTCCCTATGGTGGCGATGTGGAGGACATCACCGAGAGCTTGCCGAATGCCGTTCGGGAGCAGGCTGTCCAGGCGCAACAGGCTTTGGGATTGCCCAACGCTGGGCTGGATCTGATCGTTAGCAGTGCGGGTACTGCTCAGCAGCGGGTGGTGGTTCTGGAAGCGAATCAAACCCCCTACATCACGCTGCTGAGCCTGCCTCTTAATCCGGCTACCCCCAGCCCGGGAAATCGTGTAGCCGAATCCATTATAGATTACTACTTCCCGGAATCGGTCAATAACGAGCGGCGTACGCAAGCCTGCTTCGATTTCATGCGAGTTTGCCGGATGCTGGAGAGTGGCCTGGTCTCGGAGATTGCGCTCCCTGTTTTGGGAGAGGAATGGGTTCATAAGCGACTCAAGATACCGGCCTCCTGCATAGAGGAGAACACGCCGAGCACAGTCCAGCAGGTTATGTTTCGACTTGGCATCCATGCGCAAATATGGCCCACCGACAGGGGGGATTTTTTGATCGACCTGGTAGCTCCAGAGAATCAGGCTGATAGGTTTGTTGAGATCTTAGAGGGAGGATGATCCCGGAAGAGACTCTTGAGCTTCTTGTCGTTGCATCCGCGAATGGGTTTTTCCGCATTGACTTTCTGGGTGGATGTCGAGCGAGACAGTCAGGAACTCCAGGAGAACGAGGTCCAGGATGTCTGATATTGTTTCCGATCACTACTCTCTGCGCCGGGCAGGCTCTAGTGATTATGAGGCGATTCTCGAGGTGATGGCGCATTGGAACATGCACCATGTGCCATCGCCAGAGATGGGGAGCGTGGATCCGAGCTATTTTTTTGTTGCAGAGCGCGAAGGTGTGGTTATTGGCGCCGCTGGGTATCAGATTATTTCTCCAGCGCAAGGCAAGACTACGCTGCTCGGCGTTATCCCGGATTTCTCCGGGCTCGGAGTCGGCAAGGAGCTACAAGAGGCGCGATTGGAAGCGATGTATGCGGCCGGCGTCCGGGAGGTGATTACCAATGCGGATAGGCCGGAGGTAATTGTATGGTATAAGAAGCATTACGGATACCGGGAGATTGGTCACACCAGGAAACTGGCCCCGTTCAGCCTAGAGTCAGTCGAGCACTGGACGACGCTGGAGTTAGATCTGGAACGGTACATGCGCTCTCGGTCGATCAGCCGAGAGCAGCGGCAGCGGTATATCGATCGTCATGACCCCCCTCCGTTATCGAATTATCCGCCTCTTGTGATCAACGCATGCTTGACGGGGATGGTGCCGACCCGGATGCGGACCCCCCATGTCCCAGTGTCTCCCGAGGAAATTATCGCTGACGCTGTACAGGTTTTCGAGGCGGGCGCACGCGTGGTGCACTTGCATGCCCGTGATTCGGAGGGGTATCCGACTCCGGATGCCCGGGTTTATGAGAGGATAATCCCCGCCCTGCGGCGTGAGTGCCCCGGAATCGTTTGTTGTGTGACGACCTCGGGGCGTCACTGGTCCGATTTTGATCGTCGCTCGGAGGTTCTTGAGCTTGAGGGGGATGCCAAGCCGGATATGGCGAGCCTTACGCTTGGGTCACTAAATTTTAACACGGGTGCCAGTGTCAATACGATAGATATGATTGAGCGCTTGGCGATGCGCATGCTCGAGAGGGGCATTAAGCCGGAACTGGAGGCTTTCGATCTCGGCATGGTTAACCTTGCCAAGTATCTGGAGCGCAACGGGGTGATTCAAGGGAGGAAATACTTTAATTTGTTGCTGGGCAATCTGAATACGGCGCCTGCTACGCTCACGAACTTGGCTACTCTTTCCGGGGCGTTACCTGATGACTCGGCATGGGCCGCAGCAGGGCTGGGGCAGTTCCAACTACCCATGAACATGGCAGCTATAGTAGCTGGTGGCCACGTCAGAGTGGGTCTTGAGGATACGATCCATTACGACTACGGAAAGCGACATCTCGCTACGAACCGCGCCTTGGTAGATCGGGTTGGGCGTGTTGCCTCCGAGATACAACGCCCCTTGGCTGAGCCCAGCGAGACGAGACAAATTTTGGGACTGCCTGTCGAGGAATGTTGATAGCGTCGAATCGGATCTAGCGGAGTTCTCAGCCCCTGCTACCGAGCGGCGACGCTGTTACGGCCGTTGCAGTTCTTGGCCTCGTAGAGCGCCTCGTCTACCCGGGCCAAGAGACCGGTAGTGCTGTCGTTGCCGCGGATGGCCGTCACCCCGAGGCTGATCGTGACCCGGCCTACCGGCGGGAGCGGGGCAGCCTCGATCCGCGCCCGGAAACGCTCCGCGGCGCGGCGGGCACCGCCTAGCCCGGTGCCGGGTAGCAGGATCAGGAACTCCTCGCCGCCCCAGCGGCCCAGCGTATCCCCCAGGCGCAGGGCCTCGGAGATGCGCTCGGCGACCTCGCGCAGCACCCGGTCCCCCACATTGTGGCCGTACGCGTCGTTAACGGCCTTGAAGTGGTCGATGTCGAGCATCGCGATCGCGGCGGTGTCGCTATAGCGCTCATGGCGGGCGAGCGTCCGCTCGAGCTCGGCCTCGAAGCGCTGGCGGTTGAAGACCCCCGTTAGCGGATCGACGGTGGCCTGGCGCTGAAGGGCCTGCTGCGCCTCCCGGTGCCGGAGGGCCTGGCCGATCTCCTCGGTAACCGCCTCGAGCAGCTGCTGCTCCTCCGGGAGGAAATCGGCGCCATGCGGCGGCCCCTTGTCCTGCCGGAAGATCTCGACCTGCACGGGCGAGGAGGGCTGGCTGCTGACAGCGGCTTGCCGCCGCTCGGCCTCGAAGAACGGCTCGGAGGTGGCCTCGACGCCGCCTCCCCGGATGCGCGCCGCCGTGCTCCCGGGCGCCTGCCAGCCGTTGGGGAGGGCGCGGGCTACTGCCTGGAGCATCTCCTCGCTCGAGAGGGTCTCGTCGAAAGCGAGCCGGATGACCTCGGTGAGGAGCTCCATCTCCTTGATCCGCTCGCGGAGCTGGGTCTCTGTGGCCTTGAGGCGGTCGATGTCCACATGGGTCCCGGTGATGCGCCACGCGGATCCATCCCCACGGAACGCCGTGGTCTGGCCTCGGCACTGGATCCAGAGCCAGCCGCCATCGGCGCGCCGGCAGCGAAGCTCGAGCGAGAAGCGCTCCCCCGTGGCCTGCTTTCGCCGGATCTCCGGCTCGACCCGGGCCAGGTCCGAGGGCGCGATCATGCCCCGCCACGCGGCAGTGCTCAGCACCGAGTCCGTCTCCGGCGGGTAGCCGAGCATGGCCCAGCAGTCGGGATCCCAGTGGATCCGGTCCTGCTCCAGGTCCCACTCCCAGATCCCGAAGCGGGCCGAGGACTGAGCGAGCCGGTAGTGCGCCTCCTTCTGCTCGAGATCGCGCTCCATGCGCGTGCGCTCGCTGATATCCCGCACCACGGCCTGCAGGATCGCCCCTTGCTCCAGCTCAACACGGCTGAGCAGCACCTCGGCGGGGAACGTATCACCGTCCCAGGTGCAGTGCTGCCAGGCGAAGAAGGCCTCCCCCCTGCGGAGGGCCTCGTCGATGTAGGCGGCCGACGCCTCGCGGCTAGCCCGTCCGTCCGGCTGGAAGAGGGGGGAGAGGTCCGCCGGGTGTGTACGCCTGAAAGCCGCGCTATCCGGTACGCGGAACATGGTCAGCGTAGCCGGGTTGCAGTCGCGGAAGCCGTCGGCATCGAGCAGCATGATGGCATCCCGGGACTGCTCGAAAGCGGCCTGGTACTGCCGGCGATTGGCGACCTCCCTGCGGAGCTCCGCCTCCATGCGCTTGCGCTCGCTGATATCCCGGACGATGACCTGGAGGATGGGGCCGCCGGCTTGGTCAATGCGGCTCAGGGAGACCTCCGTCGGGAACTCGGCGCCGTCCAGGGTCCGGTGCTGCCACTCGAAGAAGGCGTACCCGTCCCGGTAGGCCTGCTCGATGCGCTCGGCCGCCGCCTGGGCGCTAGGACGACCATCGGGCTGTAGGGGCGGCGATAGCTGCTTCCCCGGGTGTGTCGTCAGGAAGGTGGCGACGTCGGGGACGCCGAATAGCCGGAGCGTGGCGGGGTTGCAATCGCGGTAGCCGTGGGGCTCGAGGAACATGATCGCATCCCGCGACTGCTCGAAGGCCGCCCGATAGCGCTGCCCATCCGGCTGGTGGTGCTGGGTGCGTGGACCCATAGGCCCTCCTCCCCGGCTGGCTCTCCCTCCCCGGGTAGCATCAGCAGGGAGGGTGTCCGCTTGCGAAGCAAGCCGCTCCACTACCCTGTAGCATACAGGGGATTATAGGCATCGTGGCTAGCGGCGTGTACGGCGACCACCAGGCCGGGCTGTATTTATCCCGTTTCTTGAGGCGGATCCCTCAAGAGTGTTGCGGGAATGATCGACAGGCTCTATCATTCAATCTTTCGATTAGCTATTAGTAGCGTTTCTAACAGGGGGCAGCGTACCCGACGCCCTAGGCAAGGGATTCAGTGCCCCGAGGATCGCCTCCGTTGTACCGTGACGCCTTCGACCACCTGCGAGTGCCTGTCCTCCTCCTCGACGAGCAACAGCTTCGCGACGCCAACCCTGCCGCTGCCGAGCTGCTCGCCGCCCCGGATCGAGGGGCCCTTCTGCGCTGCCGGCTGAGCGATCTCGCCCCGGCGCACCCGGGCGACGGGCAGGCGAGCGCCCTGATGCTGGAGCGCCGCTTGGGCGAGGCCCGCGAGCAGGGGCGGATCCATTTCGAGGGCGCCTTCCGCCGCTGGGACGGGGGCACGACGGTGGCGGAGGCCTGCCTCACCCACCTCGACGGGGCGGACGGCGCGCGCTTCCTGATGGAGCTACGGCCCGTCGCCGTGGAGGCGGAAGGCCACTCGGAGTCGGCGGCCGCGGGGCGGGGCCAGGTGATCCGGTACACCTCGGAGGGGGCTCCGGCCTGCATGATGGGCACCCACGTGGAGATCGAGCAGCTCAAGGCCACCGAGGCCGCGCTGCGCCAGCGGGAGGAGGAGCTCCGTGAGGCGCAGGAGATCGCCGAGCTCGGCCACTGGGTCTCCGATTTCCGGCGCAACGAGATCCGCTGGTCCGAGAAGATCTACGAGATCTTCGGGCTGAGCCAGGAGGCGTGGGGAGCGACCCACGGGGCGTTCATGCAGGCGGTCCACCCGGCCGACCGGGCGCGGGTCCAGGCCGCCCTCGAGGCGGCCTACAGCACCGGCCGCTACATGGTCGAGCACCGCATCCGGCGGCCGGACGGGCACGTGCGCACCGTCCAGGAGCGGGGGCATGTGGAGTTCGACGGGGCGGGGGCGCCGGTGCGCATGATCGGCACCGTGCAGGATGTCACCTCGCAGCGGGCCCTGGAGCAGGCGCTCGCCGAGCGGGAGGCCCACTACCGCGCCCTGGTCGAGCAGCACCCCCTGATGGTGGGCCGCTTCCGCCCGGATACCACGATGACCTTCGTGAACCAGACGCTGGCCGCGTTCTACGGCATCGCCGCCGAGACGCTCCAAGGGCAGCGCTGGCTGCCGCTGCTGCCCGCCGAGGAGCGGGAGGCGGCCGCGGAGCACCTCCGGACGTTCACCCCGGAGGCGCCCGTGGGTAGCCTGGAGCACAGGGTCCGCAACGCGGCCGGCGAGCCGCGCTGGACGTACTGGACCAACCGCGCCTTCTTCGATGAGCACGGCAACGTGACCCACTTCCAGTCCGTGGGCATGGACGTGACCGAGCGCAAGCGCGCGGAGCAGGCCCGGCGGCAGCTTACGGAGCTCATCGAGCATACCCCCGATTTCATCGCCATCGCCTCGCCGGAGGGCGCCATCCAGTACCTGAACCAGGCGGGACGGGCGTTGCTCGGGGGCGACGGGGCAACGCCGCAGACGTGGCCGCTCGCCCCCCGCTACCCAGGGGCTGAGCGTTCGGGGATGCCTTCGTATCACCCCGGATGGGCCCATCAACGCCTCCAGGAGGTCGGGATCCCGGCGGCCCTCGAGCAGGGGTACTGGGAGGGGGAGAGCGCCCTGCTCGATGCGGCGGGCGAGGAGATCCCGATGTCCCAGGTCCTCGTCGCGCACCGGGACGAGGACGGCGAGCTCGTCCGGCTCTCGACGATCATGCGCGATCTGCGCCGCCAGAAGCGCCTGCAGGAGGCGCTGGATCAGCGCCAGCAGTGGCTGGAGCGGCTCCAGGCGATCACCGGCGATCCTGCCCAGTCGCTGGCCGCGAAGCTCACGGCGCTCCTGGCGCTCGGCACGGAGGTCTTCAGGCTCCCCTGCGCCACCCTCGGCCACGTCGAGGAGGAGGCGTACGTCCTGCGCGCCGTCGCGCCTGAGCACGGCAGCCTGCAGCCGGGGCAGCGCCAGGAGCTCGAGCTGAGCTGCAGCAGCCAGGTCCTGGGCGCCCACGGCCCTGTCGGGGTCCACGATGCCAGCCGGGCGGCGCACCGGGATCACCCCTGCTACTGGGTCCACGCCATCGAGGCGTACCTGGGCGTGCCGGTCTGGTTAGGGGAGGCGACCTACGGGACGCTGCTCTTCTACAGCCACGAGCCCCGCGAGCCGTACAATCGCTTCGAGCGGCAATTCCTCCAGCTCATGGGGCAGTGGGTGACCTACGAGCTGACGCGGGAGGCGAACCGCTCGGCGCTGGCGCGCGAGGCGACCACCGACCACCTGACCGGGCTCTATAACCGCCACCACCTCGATGCCGAGCTGAACCGGATGCTGGCCCACGAGCACCGCTACGGCCGCGGGACCGGCTTCCTCCTCCTCGATATCGACCACTTCAAGGCGCTGAACGACGCCTACGGCCATGACGCCGGCGACCGCGTCCTCATCGAGCTCGCGCAGCGTATCGGCGGCCTCCTGCGCGAGGCGGACCTCTTCGCCCGCTGGGGCGGCGAGGAGTTCGCCGTCCTGGTCCCCGAGGCGGACCGCGACGGGGTCGAGCGGCTGGCGGAGCGCCTGCGCGAGCACGTCGTGGCGACGCCCTTCGCCGAGGCGGGGCTCGTCTCGATCAGCGTCGGCGCGACCCTGCTGGATCCGCACGACGACAAGGTCAGCGCCCTGCAGCGCGTTGACCGGGCCCTTTACCAAGCCAAGCGGGAGGGGCGGAATCGGGTCGTCTACCAATCGCCCCGCGAAGGGGCCTGAGGAGGGAGCTGGCTATGCACCCCGCGCCGATCCCCGAGGATGAGTCGCGCCGGATCGCGGCGCTCTCGAGCTACGAGCTCCTCGACACCGCGGCCGACGCGGTGCTCGACGGCCTGACGCGCACGATCTGCGATCACCTGCAGGTCCCCATCTCGACGATCACCCTCGTCGACCGCCACCGCCAGTGGTTCAAGTCCGTGCAGGGGATGAGCACCTGCGAGACCGCGCGCGAGGTCTCCTTCTGCGGCCACGCCGTCTACCACGAGGCCCCCCTGATCGTCGAGGATGCCCGGCGCGACGAGCGCTTCCGGGACAATCCCCTCGTGACGGGTCCGCCGCACATCCGCTTCTACGCCGGCGTGCCGCTGCGAGGCGCCCACGGCCTGGCGCTCGGCGTCGTCTGCGCGCAGCACACCGAGCCGCGCACGTTGACGGCGGCGGAGCTTGGCTTCCTCCACGACATGGCGGCTGTCGCCGCGGAGCTGATCGAGCTGCGCCGCGCCGAGCGCCTCCTGGAGCGCCAGCGCCAGCTCTTCGCCGCGGGGCCGACGGTGATCCTGCGCTGGGGAGGCGGCCCGGATTGGCCGGTCCAGTACGCCTCCGCCAACCTCGCCGAGGTCTTCGGCTATCGGCCCGAGAGCCTCCTCGGCCGCCCGTATCGCGAGCTCATCCACCCCGAGGAGCGCCAGCGGGTGGGCGAGGAGCTCGCGGCCCAGCTCGAGCAGGGGGTGAGGCGCTACGAGCACGCCCCCTACCGCTTCCGGGGCGCCGACGGCGCCTACCGCTGGGTCCACGATGTGCGGCTGATCGAGTGGGGCGAGCGCGGCGAGGTCGAGGCGCTGTACGGCTACCTCAACGACCTCACCGAGCGCGTCGCGCTCGAGGATCAGGTGCACCGGCAGCGCTTCTACGACCCGCGAACCGGCCTGCCCAACCGGGCCCTGTTCGAGGAGCGGCTCGAGCAGGCCATGGCCGAGGCCCGCCGTCAGGGCCGTGCGCTTGCGGTGCTCGCGCTCGATCTGCGCGACTTCCGCGCCGTGAACGACAGCCTCGGGCACCTGACCGGGAACGAGGTGCTCCGCCAAGTGGGCCAGCGCCTGCGGGCGCACTGCCCCGAGGCCGACAGCGTCGCCCGGCTGAGCGGCGACGAGTTCGGGATCCTCGTCTCGCAGCTCAGCGGTGCCGGGGAGGCCGCCGCGCTCGCCGAGCGCATTGCCGACGCGGTGGAGGCGCCCTACGAGATCCAGGGCATGGCGCTGCCGCTCAACGTCCGGGTGGGGGTCCACGTCTGCGCTGCCACCGACTGCCCGGCGGAGGCGCTGCTCGAGCAGGCCGATTCCGCCATGTACGAGGCGAAGCGGGAGGGCGTGCGCTGCCGCTTCTTCAGCCCGGAGCTCACCGAGCGCGCCCGGGAGCAGGTCGTGCTCGCCGGCGAGCTCCGCCACGCCCTCGCCGAGGGGCAGCTGGCGGTGCACTACCAGCCGCAGGTCGAGCTCCGCGGGGGCGCCGGGGTGGGGGTCGAGGCGCTGGCGCGCTGGCCGCATCCGGAGCGGGGCTGGATCTCGCCGGCGTCGTTCATCCCTGCCGCCGAGCAGGCGGGGCTCGTCGACTGGCTCGGCGCCTGGGTGCTCGAGCAGGCCTGCGCCCAGGGCCGCGCCTGGCTGGACGCGGGCCGCCCCCTCGGCCGGGTCGCGGTCAACGTCGCGGCGCCGCAGCTCCACAACCCGGAGCTCGGCGAGCAGGTGGCGGCGGCCCTGGCGCGCACCGGCCTGCCGCCGGCGTACCTGGAGCTGGAGATCACCGAGAGCCTCATGGTCTCGCCGCACGCGGCCGTGGTCGAGCGGCTCGAGGCCCTGCGCCGGCGCGGGGTCCGGATCGCCGTCGACGACTTCGGCACGGGCTACTCGGCGCTCAGCTACCTCAAGGACCTGCCCATCGATCGGCTCAAGATCGACCGCTCCTTCGTCGGGGGACTGGCCGAGCAGGAGCGGATGCGGGCGATCACCCGCGCCATCATCGCCCTCGGCCGGAGCCTGGGCTACGAGGTCCTCGCCGAGGGGATCGAGACCGAGCGCGAGCACCAGATCCTCCTCGCGGAGGGGTGCCGGTACGGCCAGGGGTTTCGCTTCGCCCGGCCGATGCCGCCCCAGGCGCTCTCCCCCGGCCCCTGAGCGGCGGGGGATCCGCTCAGGGGGGCGGGCGGCGCCCGGCAACCTTGTTTGCAAAGGGGGTTGAATAACGTAGCCTAAAAAAAATCCTAAGGAAGGGGGCATCGGCCCCTTTGCCAAGGGGAGGGCGCCGCCTATGCAAGATGCCCCCATCCCGAGCGACGACGAGCAGCGCCTCGCCGCGCTCTACGACTACGGCATCCTGGATACGCCGGCCGAGGCGGCCTTCGAGCGGCTGACCCGGGTGGCCTGCGAGATCTTCCAGGCGCCCATCGCCACGGTCACCCTCGTGGATCGCGACCGGCAGTGGTTCAAGTCGGTCCGGGGCATCGACGACTGCGAGACGGCCCGCTCCATCTCCTTCTGCGGCCACGTCGTCTACGCCGGGCGGCCGCTGCGGGTCGAGGACGCCCGGCAGGACGAGCGCTTCCACGACAACCCGCTGGTGCGCGGTCCCCCCTATCTCCGCGCCTACCTCGGCGTGCCGCTCACCACGCCGCGCGGCTTCCATATCGGCGTGGTCTGTGTGCAGGATACCGCCCCCCGCGGCTTCGCCGAGCGGGAGCTGCGGATCCTGCAGGATCTCGCCTCGGTGACCATGGACGAGCTGGAGCTGCGCCGGGTCCGGCAGGCGCTGGAGCGCGAGCGGGCGCTGTTCATCGCCGGGCCGACCGTGATCGTCCTCCGCGAGAGCGCCGCCGGCTGGCCCATCCGCTACGCCTCACCCAACGCCGCCGAGGTCCTCGGCCACTCGCCCGAGGCGCTGGTCGCCGGCGGCGGTCAGTCCTACCTCGATCTCGTGCACCCTGCGGACCGGGCCCGTGTCGCCGAGGAGGCCGAGGCGGGCGCCCGGCAGGGCGAGCACCTCGAGCACCAGCCCTACCGCCTGCGCCGCGGCGACGGCACCTACGCCTGGGTCCACGACTCGATCGTGGTCCACCGGGACGCTGAGGGGCGGGTCGACGGCTATCACGGCTACCTCATCGATATCACGGAGCGTGTCGAGCTCGAGGCCAAGCTGCGGCGCTCGGCGATCCTCTTCGAGGAGGCGCAGGAGGGGATCCTGATCACCGATGCGCAGGGGCGCATCACCGCGGTCAACCGGACCCTGGCGGAGCTGACCGGCTACAGCGAGGCGGAGCTGGACGGCTGCACGCCGGCTTGCCTGCACGCGGGCGCCGCCTCGCCGGAGGCCTACCGGGCGATATGGCAGGCGGTCCACCGCCAGGGCCACTGGAGCGGTGAGCTCCAGTATACCTGCCGCGACGGCAGCACCTTCCCCGGCACGACTACGCTCCGCGAGATCCGTGACGCGCACGGGGCGCGCACGCACTACATCGAGCTCGTCTCCGACGCCTCCCGGCTCAAGGCGTACCAGCGCCAGCTCGAGCGGATGATGCACGTCGATCCGCTCACGGAGCTGCCGAACCGCCTCCTCTTCCAGGACCGGCTCGAGCAGGCCCTGGCCGGGCGGCACCGCGACGGCCAGCCGCTCGCGGTGGTAGTGCTCGATCTGCGCGACTTCCGCGCGGTCAATGACAGCCTCGGCCAGGAGGCCGGGGACCAGGTGCTGGCGCAAGTCGGGCGGCGGCTCCAGCAGGTCCTGCGCGAGGAGGACACGGTCGCGCGGCTCAGCGGCGACGAGTTCGGCATCCTCCTGCCGCGCCTGGGCAGCGTCGACGACGCCGCGCCCCTCGCCGAGCGGATCACCGCCTGGGTGGAGGAGCCGTTCCAGCTCGAGGGCCACGAGGTCCCCCTGGTCGCCCGCTCCGGCGTGAGCGTCTACTTCGGCCAAGAGGAGGCGTCGGCGAGCACCTTCCTCGAGCAGGCGGACGCGGCGATGTACGAGGCGAAGCTCGAGGGGGTGCGCTACCGCTTCTTCAGCGAGGAGCTCACCGAGCGCGCCCAGGAGCGGATCCAGCTGACCGCGGAGCTGCGCCAGGCCCTGGCCCAGGGGCAGCTGGCGGTGCACTACCAGCCGCAGCTCGATCTGGCCAGCGGCGAGTGGGTCGGGGTCGAGGCGCTGGCGCGCTGGCCCCATCCGCAGTGGGGCTGGATCTCGCCGGGGCGCTTCATCCCGGTCGCCGAGCGGGCCGGGCTGATCGGCCGGCTCGGCGGCTGGGTCCTGGAGCAGGCGTGCACCCAGGCGCAGGCCTGGCTGACGGCCGGGGTGGCGTTCGGGCGGATCGGCGTCAATGTCGCCGCGCCGCAGCTCACGGACCCGGGGCTGGTCGAGGCGGTGACCGCCGCCCTGGCGCAGTCGGGGCTGCCGGCCGAGCGCCTGGAGCTGGAGATCACCGAGAGCCTCCTCGTGGCCCCGGAGCCGGCGGTCGTCGAGCGCCTCCAGGCCCTGCGGCAGCACGGGGTGAGCGTGGCCATCGACGACTTCGGGACCGGGTACTCGGCCCTGAGCTACCTCAAGGACCTGCCGGTCGACCGGCTCAAGATCGACCGCTCCTTCATCGACGGCGTGCCCGAGCAGGCGGATGTCCTGGCGATCACGCGGGCCATCCTGGCCCTGGGGCAGAGCCTCGGGTTCGCCGTGGTCGCCGAGGGGATCGAGGAAGAGCACCAGCGTGCCGCCCTGCTCGAGGAGGGCTGCCGGGAGGGGCAGGGCTTCCTCTTCGCCCGGCCGGGGGCGGCGACCGCCTTACGATGAACTACCCCCTAAGCCGCTGCGCGGCTATAGGCGGAGCACTGTGGCGCGGTTTGGTAGACTCGTCGCGTGCCCGCAGGGCCTGGAGTAGGGGGTTGTCGTCGATCGCCGGCGGGCCGTTCCCGGCGAGGCGCTCCGGCGCTTGGCCGATCGAAGGCCGTGTCGTCCCCCCAGGCCGATGCGGCGTTCCCCTGGGCGGGGCTCCAGGGGGGACCTGAAGCGGCCTGATGCTCGGGCCGGTCCGGGGATCACGTTGCCGAGCGCGCAGCCACAAGCTTTCGCGGATCGAAGCGCAACGCAATCATTCCCGAGGAGGCGAAGGAGGTGCTGTGAGTTCCTTGCCCATCCTGAACGTGCTGCTCTGGGGTGTTCTGGCCGCCATGCTGGTCCTGACGGACCTTACCTTGAACGGCGTTCAGCGCATCCTGGTCGCCGTGAGCCTCGGAGCCCTGGTCGGGGCCGGCGCCGCGGCCCTGGGTGTCTCCGTCGCCGGGCAGATCTGGGGCTTTCTCGGCGCAACGGCCGTGCTCGCGATCATCCTCGAGATCCTCAGGATGCGCCGCCGCTGGAAGGCCCGGCAGGAGGAGCAGGCGCACGGCCACTGATCCTCCGTGGGCAGTGAGCGCGGCGGCCGGGCTCTGGCGACCCTGCTCACGATCCTCGAGACCTGCAAGTAGGACGGGTTCCGGTGGAGGGCAGATCTGGCGCCCCGGGCAGGACTCGAACCTGCGACCTATCGCTTAGGAGGCGATTGCTCTATCCGGCTGAGCTACCGGGGCAATGAACTCCACCTTGTACCGCTGCGCCGCAGCGGGGTCAACCGCCGGTCGCCGCCGCGGCTAGCGCTTGCCGAGGGTCGCTCCCCGTAGCCGCCGGAGCGTGAAGATCAGCGCCGCGGCGATCGTGACCGCGGTGGCGATGGCGCCGTAGGTGCCGAGGGCCTCGGTCAGGGCCTCCCAGTTGGCGCCCATGGTGTAGCCGCCCCCCATCAGGACGGCGTTCCAGGCCGTCGTCCCGAGGAGTGTAAAGAGCAGGAAACGCCCCCAGGGCATGGGCAGCAGCCCGGCGGGGACCGAGACCAGGCTGCGCACCGTGGGGATGAAGCGGCCGAAGAGCACGAGGGCGCCGCCGTGGCGCTGGAAGAGGGCGTCGATGGCCTCGAGGTCGTGCTCGCGCAGCAGCTGCCAGCGGCCGCCGTGGACGATCCAGCGCCGCACCCGCTCGCCGTCCACCAGCCGGGCCGCCGCGTAGATGAGTGTCGAGCCGGTTGTCCCGCCGAGGCTGCCGGCGATCAGCGCCGGTAGCGGGCCCTCGCCGGACTGGTAGGCGGCGTAGCCGAGGAACGGCATCAGGAGCTCCGGGGCGACCACCAGCATGGCGAGGAAGACCCCGACGACGCCGAGCCACTCCACTGCCGCTACTGCGTACTCCGGCACGTCTCCGCTCTCCTAGCAGGCCCTGCACCTACAGGGAAATAGCCTACCACTCCCTCGATTGGGGCTCCAGTTCTCGCTGTAGCTGAGTGATCCCGCCTCAGTGCGTTGCACGGCTGAAACACTCCCCGAATCAAGCGCTCTTTCCCGGCATTCTGCCTTCTTCGCTCTCGGCATCCTCTATGGCGTTTCAGTACAGGAACAATGCCCAGGGGGTAGAAAATAATGCCTGCCGGCAAGGTTTCTCTGTGAGCTCTTTTTGATCAGGGAGTTGTGCGCGATTCCCGGAGGTGGCCCGGCAATTGCTTTAGGAAAGACGCAGCGCTGCACTCTCCCGCGAGGGGAGGCAGCGCTGGCGAGACGCCGGCCCTGCGAAAGTGAAAGGTCAGCAGCCGGGGTCTTGATTGTCCGATTAAGCAGTAAGCAGATGGGGAATGATCATGATCAAGAAGACGACGCTCGCGAGTACGCTGGTCCTGGCCCTCGCCGTCAGCAGCAGCGCGATGGCCAACCCGCGAAATAATGCCAATAATGAGGGGGATGTTAACGGGGGCATGGACTCCCAGGTCGACACGAACACAGGCAGTGGAAGCCCGGGTAGTGCCTCGACGAGCGAGAACTCGACTTCGACGGTGGATAACCGTTCCAACTCGTCGAACAGCCTAGACAATGCGCAGAACGACAACTCGAGCCGGAATAACGCGCAGCGGGGCCAGCGTCGTTCTCATAACGACAATAGCCTGACCAATGCGGAGAATGACAACTCGAGCCGGAATAATGCGCAGCGGGGTCAGCGTCGTTCTCATAACGACAACAGCCTGACTAATGCGGAGAATGACAACTCGAGCCGGAATAATGCGCAGCGGGGTCAGCGTCGTTCTCATAACGACAACAGCCTGACCAATGCGCAGAACAACAATTCCGATAACACGCAGCGGGGTCAGCGTCGTTCCCACAACGACAATAGCCTGACCAATGCGGAGAACGACAACTCGAGCCGGAATAACTCGCAGCGAGGCCAGCGTCGTTCCCACAACGACAACAGCCAGACCAACTCCAACAACAACAGCTCCTCGGATGCCAGCGGCGGTAGCTCGCTCGCTCGGGACAGCTCCAGCATCAACAACTCGGATAACCGGGACCAGAGCTCGAATACCTCGAGCGGCGGGAGCTCCTCGGCCCGCGAGAACTCCACCGTGGATAACACGGACAACAGCCTGACGCGTTCGCAGAACGACAGCAGCACTCGCAACTCCTACAACACCAGCAACTCCAACAACCGCGACATCGACCGGACGGTTGCGAGCTCGACGCTGTCGGGGACGGTCAGCGGTAATTCGGTGAACATGAACTCGACCAACAACCTGAACCCGCCCGCCGACTTCAACGACGGCGAGGGTGAGAGTGGCCGCAACGGCGGTGCGACCTACACCCTCCGCAACGCCAACACCATCCAGGGTGGCTCGGTGGTCGGCAACGCCGGCGTCAACCAGGTCTCGCAAAACGCTGGGTACAGCAGCCAGACCCAGCAGAGCGTGACCGTGCAGGGCAACATCAACATGCCTGCACCCAGCACCCCGAACGGCGGCGAGACCCAGTAGGGGCAGTCGTTCAGATCGGGGCGTGCCGCAAGGCACATCACCGCATCTAGCGGAGCGTAAGCGGAAGCGCCCGGCCGCGGTAATCGGGCCGGGCGCTCCTTCAATGGGGGGTAAGGCCCATGACGGCTCAACACAGCAGAGGCAAGAAGATGCGTCTCACTCGGTGGTGCGTCGCGGCGCTTGCCGCAGGGAGTGTAGGGGGCGCAACGGCAGCGGAGGCGCCCGGCGGGGGAGGCGGATTGCGGCTCGGCGAGCCGGTGGCGGAGGCGCAGCTGAGCGCCCACCGCGGCCAGGCGGATACCTTCAAGACGCAGGCCAGCCGTATCACCGAGGACGCCGAGGTGCTCGGCAATGTCGTGCAGGGCAGCCCTAGCGGCATGAACGCTGTCCACGAGGGCGCCGTCAGCGACAATCACGGCATCACGACGGTCATCCAGAACACCGGCCACCACGTGGTCATCCAGGAGGCCACCAACGTCAACCTGTCGGTCACGCCATGAGCGCCCGCCTTCACTGCGCCGCGCTGGCGGTCCTCGGGCTGGGCGCGGCGGCGCCCGCCGGCGCCGGCGAGGTGCAGCTCGCCCCGCTGGGGGGCCACTACACCGTACCGGTCGAGAGCATGCAGGCCCTCCGCTTCCGCGGCGTCGAGCGCCAGATGGTCGACTACAGCTGCGGCTCGGCGGCGGTGGCGACGCTGCTGAGCCACCACTACGGCCGCTCGCTCTCCGAGGCCGAGGTCTTCCGCAAGATGTACGAGCTCAGCGACAAGGAGCAGGTCCACGCCCAGGGCTTCTCGATGCTCGACATGAAGCAGTTCCTGGAGCGCACCGGCTACAGCGCTGACGGCTTCCGCATGGGGATCGAGCGCCTCGCGGAGCTCGAGCTGCCGGCGATCATCCTCCTCAATACGGACGGCTACCTGCACTTCGTCGTCGTCAAGGGCGTGCGCGAGGACGAGGTGCTCCTCGGGGATCCGGCCATCGGGATCCGCGTTATGCCGCTCAGCGCGGTCAAGCGGATGCGCCAGGGGCCGGTCTTCCTGATCCGCGATCAGCAGCAGCAGGCGCGCCGCTCCTTCAACCAGAGGCGCGAGTGGGCGCTGCGGACCAAGCCTCCCTATGAGCACGCCCTGGATCATCAGGACACGCCCCCATTCGCCTCGGGTTGGCAGCCTTTGGGAGATTGGTAACCGTGGCTATGCGAATCACGACAGGACGCCTCGCTCGCATCCCGCTGGCCCTGGCGCTGGCGTGCGGCGCCGTCACCCCGGCCTGGGGGGGAGAGCGCCCGCTCGGCCACTACGCCCATGTCTCCGCCCAGGAGCTGGCCCAGTGGCGCGGCGGGTGGCGGAACGACGAAGGGGTATGGGTCCGCTTCGGCCTCGAGAGCACCCTCCGCGTCGACGGGGAGCTGATCGGCGGGGCGCAGTGGGGGCCGGTGCGGCTGTCCATGGACTCCCTCGACTCCGTGCGGAGCGCGGCCCCCGTGGTCCAGCAGCTCTCCGACGGCGTGGCCATGGAGGGGGTGGAGTTCCGTCAGTCGATGTCGAGCCAGGGCCTCGTGATGACCCTCCAGAACACCGTCAACCACCGCGTCATCCAGCACCTCCAGGGGATGGATGTCCAGCTCGGCGGCGTCGACCTGGGGCCGGCCTACCGGAGCGGGGAGGTCTTGCAGGGGCAGCTGGTGGGGGCGCTGCGGTAGCAGCGCCCCTCTTTCCGCCCGGCCGTGGCCGCCCCGGGCCGTGCGCGCCCGGCTCAGCGAGCCGATAGGCTAGCGGCCGCGGCGCGCCCCTCCTTACAAGCTTCAAGAAAGAGCCAGAGGGCCGGTCCTCAGAAGCGCATCGGCAGGCGGAAGGAGACCTCGATATCGGGCGCCTCCTCCGTCACCCCCGTGGCCACCGACAGGCCGAGGCTGGTGCGCTTGCTGAACCGCTGCGAGATCCCCCACTGCAGCATCCCGACCTGGAAGCTGTCGAACTGGGCGTCGATCCCCGAGCCGCCCTCGACGTTGGTCTGGAAGACGGTCTTGTGGTCGTAGCCGAGGCTGAAGGAGGTCCGGTCGTTGAGCGCCACCCCCATGCCGAAGCTGACCCCGGCGGCGCTGCCGGGCTCGATCCGGCCGAAGTCGCCGCCGACGTCGCGGGGGATGTTGTAGACGTAGTTGAAGCTGCCGTAGAGCACCGCCGGCTCGGAGGAGTGGATCCACGTCAGGCTCGGCTGGACGCTGTAGAAGCCGCTGCCGGTGGGCTGCTCGGTGTAGACCTCCGTGAGCACGCCGCCCTCTTGGCCCTCGGCGAAGACCTTCCGGCGATCGACCTCGAAGGGGTCCTCGCCGGTGCGGGTCTTGACCCGCAGGCCGGCGATGAAGATGGGGCCCTCCCGGTCGGTGTTGAGCTGGTAGCGGGCGCCGAGCTCGACATCGCCCAGGCCCTCGCCCGTGGAGCCGTCGACGCCGGCGAAGTCCGTCCCCTGGAGCGTCTCGCGCTGCTTGAGCCGCTCCTCCCGCCAGGTGTAGGGGACCTTGACCTCCACCTCGAGGCGGCGGGTCAGGCCGTAGCGCAGGGCGATGGCCGCGGTCACGGAGTCGCGCTGGGTCTCGCGCAGCGAGATCAGGCCGACGGCGATGGCGGGCAGGACCGTGAAGCCGTCGATGGCGACCGTGGTCGAGGACGAGTGGGAGTAGGTCAGCGACGGCTCGAAGGTGAAGGTCCCCTGGGGCGAGAGCACGGTGCGCCCCTCGAACGACTCGGCGGTCTCCTGGGGCGGTGGCGGCTCGCCCACCGGCTCCTCCGTCTCCTGCTGCGCGAGGCTCGGCGGCGCGGCGAGCAGGGTCCCGAGGGTCAGCGCAGCGTAGCGGGTCGTCTTCTTGGCGGCGAAACGCCTGGTCCCGTCGATCACTTCTGGCACTCCTTTGCGCCGTTCCGGGCGCAGCGGCTCGTTTGGGCTCTCCTCGGCAAGCCTAGACCTCATTGCTGGAGGTTGAGGCGCTCGAGCAGGCGGTAGAGGGTGACGCGCGCCACGCCGAGCTGGCGGGAGGCCTCGGAGACGTTGTTGCCGCAGCGGACCAGCGCCGCCTGGACGGCGTCCCGCTCGGCCCGGGTCCGGGCCTGCTCGAGGGTCTCCAGGTCCCGCCAGGGCAGGCGGCGCGCCTCGAGGCCGAGGTCCGCCGGGGTGAGCAGCCGGTGGTCGCTCATGACGGCGGCGCGCTGGATGCGGTTGAGGAGCTCGCGGATGTTGCCGGGCCAGTCGTGGCGCTTCAGGGCGCCGAGGGCCTGGGCGCTGAAGGCGCGGGCGGCGGTGCCCTGCTCGTGGTGGAAGCGCTCGAGGAAGTGCCGGGCCAGCTGCTCGATATCCCCCGCCCGGGCCCGCAGGGGCGGGACCTCGATCGGCAGGACGTTGAGCCGGTAGAACAGGTCCTCGCGGAAGCGCCCCTCGGCGACCGCCCGCTCCAGGTCGACGTGGGTGGCCGCCACCACGCGCATGTCGACGGGGATCCGCTCCGTGCCGCCGACCCGCACGAGGGTGCGCTCCTCGAGCACGCGCAGGAGGTTGACCTGGTGCTCGAGGGAGAGCTCCGCGACCTCGTCGAGGAAGATGGTGCCGCCGTCGGCGAGCTCCAGGTGGCCCCGGCGGCGCTGGTGGGCGCCGGTGAAGGCCCCCCGCTCGTGGCCGAAGAGCTCCGACTGGACGAGGTTGTCCGGGATGGCGCCGCAGTTGACGGCGACGAAGGACCCCTCGGCCCGCGGCGAGGCGTTGTGGATCTCGCGGGCGGCGAGCTCCTTGCCCGAGCCGCTCTCGCCCCGGATCAGGACGGTGGCGTCGTGGCCGGCGACCTTGTAGAGGTCGCGCCGCAGGGCGCGGATCGGGGGGCTGTCGCCGAGGATGGCGGCCTCCGGGCCCCCGCTGGCCGGGCCGGCGCGGAGGCTGGAGCGCAGCCGCGCCATGCCGGCCGCGTGGCCGAGGCTCAGGGCCAGCCGCGGCCCGTCCGCCGGGAGGGTGTGGAAGTCGAAGAAGGCCGTGGCCAGCGTCCGGCGCAGCGCCTCGCCGGCCTGCCAGACGTCCCCCTCGACGAGGGCGATCCACTCCACCCCCTCGGTGGCCATCAGGAAGCGCTGGCACTCCTCGAGGGTGTCGTGGCGCACCCACATCACGCCGACCGGGAAGACCCCGTCGGCGAGCAGCGCATCGATCTCCGCGGCCCGCGAGACGGGGGTCAGCGACCACTGGTCGATCACCGGCTCGAAGCGCGGCTCGGGGCGGGCTCCCTCGGGGACGAAGCTGAAGGCGCGGTAGGGGGCCGGGGTGCTCTCGCTTGCGGTTAGCGCTTGATGACGCTCCATGTGCCTTGCCCTGCTCCTGCTGTACGGCGTGGGACCTCTCGCCGTATTAGCAATGGCTATGCCAGGGCAGGTAACTGCCTTTCTATGGGGGCGTTATACGGGCAGCGGCGCGCCCGGCAGGGCGGCACTGTCAATAATGCCGACACCAAGCGGGGAGAGATCCGGGGGCAGGGGGCGGAAATAGGAAAGCCCGCTGTAAAGCGGGCTTAACAGGAAGGTCTGGTGGAGCCGACGTCCAACGGATAAGCTGCCTAACCCTGTGAATAAAAAGCCTTTTCTGAGTAGTCGACTTCGACTTTACCCACAATTTTACCCACTATGCCACATGCCAAGCTTGCTGGGTATGCCGCTAGCCGCGGCATACCCAGGTGACAGGCCCCGCCGGGCGCTGCGTCGGCGCTCTTCAGCCGGCAGCCGCACCACCAGCCCCATGCACGGGCGAAGGCCACCGCGGCCGGGCGGCGCCGGAAGCCGGCCTGAACGACGGCCCCCGAGAAGGAGCGTGTGGACGGCCGCACCCGCCAGCGGCAGGCGCCGGCGGCGAGGGCGGAGCCGACCAGGGAGCGCCACCAGGGGGCGGCGTCGC
>NZ_NRSH01000027.1 GCF_016584055.1 Halorhodospira neutriphila | reverse complement strand
CTCGGCCCCGTGCGCCTGGCGCGCCGGCCGGCGACCAACGCCGAGTGGCTCGCCTTCATGCACGCCGGCGGCTACGAGGAGCCGAGCCTCTGGGACGAGGCCGGCTGGCGGTGGCGGCGGCGCCACGGCGTGGTGCACCCGGCGACCTGGGCCTGCCACGCCGGCGGGCGCTACACCTGGCTAGGGCCGGAGGGACCGCAGCCCCTGGCGCCGCAGGCGCCGGTGACCGGGATCAGCCACCACGAGGCGCAGGCCTTCTCCCGCTGGGCGGGGGCGCGCCTGCCCACCGAGCCGGAGTGGGAGGCCGCCTGCCGGGGCGGGCTGCTCGACGGGGTCGGGGGCGCCTGGGAGTGGACCGCCACCCCGCTGCACCCCTATCCGGGGTTCCAGGCGTTCCCCTACGCCGGCTACTCGGTGCCGTGGTTCGACGGCGGGCACTGGGTCGCCCGCGGCGCCAGCCCGCTGACCGAGCCGAGCGTGCGCCGGCCGAGCTTCCGCAACTTCTTCGAGGCGCACGTGCGCCACTGCTTCGCCGGCGTCCGGCTGGCCTGGGAGGGCGGCTGATCAGCCGGCGCCGTACTGCGCCCGGTACGCCCGGATGGCCTCGATCGTCTCGCCCCGGCCGCCGTGCTCGGCCAGGTACGCCTCCAGGTGGTCGAGGGTGACGATCGGCACCACCGGGGCGTCGAGCAGCCGCTCCACCTCGCGCACGGCGGAGGCCTCGCCGCGGCCGCGCTCCTTGCGGTCCAGGGCGATGGCGACGGCGGCCACGGTCCCCCCCTCGGCGGCGATGAGCTCGGCGGCCTCGCGGATGGAGACGCCGGAGGAGATGACGTCGTCGACGATGACCGCCCGGCGGCCCTGGACCGGGGCGCCGACGATCCGCCCGCCCTCGCCGTGGTCCTTCACCTCCTTGCGGTCGAAGGCGTAGGGGACGTCGCGGCCGCGGCTCTCGGCGAGCGCCACGGCGAGGCCCGTGGCCAGCGGGATGCCCTTGTAGGCCGGGCCGAAGACGAGGTCGAAGTCGATCTGCGCCCGGGCGAGCGCCTCGGCGTAGCAGCGGCCGAGCTGGCTCAGCGCCCCGCCGCTGTTGAACAGCCCGGTGTTGAAGAAGTACGGGCTCGTGCGCCCCGACTTGAGCTGGAACTCGCCGAAGCGCAGCGCCCCGCGCTCGAGGGCGAAGCGGATGAAGGCTTCCTGGTAGTCGTGCATCAGCCGGTATTCCTCAGCCCCGCCGCGATGCCGTTGATCACCACCTGCAGGGCGCGGCGCAGGGCCTCGTCGTCGCGCAGGCGCGAGCGGCGCAGCAGCTCCACCTGCAGCATGTTCAGCGGGTCGACGTAGGGGTTGCGGATCTCCACGGCCCGGCGCACCACCGGGAAGTCGGCGAGCGGCGCCTCGTGGCCGGTGACGGTGAGCACCGCGTCGCGGGTGCGGCAGAAGCGCTCGCGCAGCTCCTCGCCGATGCCCTGGAGCTCCTCGGGCACCAGGGTGCGCTCGTAGAGCCGGGTCACCCCGGGCTCGCCCTTGGCGAGGACCATCTCGACCATGTCGAGCAGCGCCTCGAAGAAGGGCCACTGCTCGAACATCTCGCGCAGCTCGTCGGCCAGGCCCTCGTCGAGGGCCGCCTCCAGGGCCTCGCCGACGCCGAGCCAGGCCGGCAGCATGAGCCGGGTCTGCGTCCAGGCGAAGACCCACGGGATGGCCCGCAGGCTGTCGACGGTCATCTGCTCCGGGGCGCGCTTGGCCGGGCGGCTGCCGATGGTCAGCCGGGAGATCTCCTCGATGGGGGTGGCGGCCCGGAAGTACTCGATGAACTCGGGGCGCTCCTTGACGGTGTTGCGGTAGGCCGCCATGGCGCGCTCGTCGAGCCGGTCCATGATCTCCCGCCAGCGCTGGCGCGGCGGCGCCGGCGGCTTGACCGTCGCCTCGAGCACGGCGGTGGTGTAGAGCTCGAGGTTGCGCAGGGCGATCCCCGGCAGGCCGAACTTGGCCTGGATGACCTCGCCCTGCTCGGTCACCCGCAGGGTGCCGTCCACGGAGCCGGGCGGCTGGGCGAGGATCGCCGAGTGGGTGGGGCCGCCGCCGCGCCCGATGCTGCCGCCGCGGCCGTGGAAGAGGGTCAGGTCGATGCGCTCGCGCCGGGCCAGGGCGACGAGCCGCTCCTGGGCCTGGAAGAGGGTCCAGGCGGAGGTCAGGTGGCCGGCGTCCTTGGTCGAGTCGGAGTAGCCGATCATGATCTCCTGGCAGCCGCCGATGCGCTCGCGGTACCAGGGGTTGGCGAAGAGCGTCGCCATGGTCCGCTCGGCGCGCGCCAGGGTGTCGCGCGTCTCGAACAGCGGCACCACCCGCAGCGGGTGGCGCACGCCGCAGGCCTGCTGGAGCAGCTCGACGGCGAGGATGTCCGAGGGCTCGGCGGCGTGGGAGACGATGTACGCCCCGAGCGCCTCGGGGCCGAGCTCGTTGAAGGTGCGCAGCGTCTCGAGCAGCTCCTCGATCTCGCGCTCGGGGGCGAAGTCGTGGGGGATCAGGGGCCGGCGGCTGGCGAGCTCGGCGAGCAGCCAGCGCTGCCGGGTCTCCTCGTCCCAGGCGGCGTAGCTGCCGAGGCCGAGCTCCCGGGTGATGGCGTCCAGCGCCCGGGTGTGGTGCCCGGCGTGCTGGCGGATGTCCATGGGCATGAGGGTCAGCCCGAAGCAGCTCGCCCGGCGGATGGTGTCGAGCAGCTCGCCCTCGGCGACGGCCCCGGCGCCCACCCGCTGCAGCGAGTAGTAGCAGCGCAGCAGCGGCTGGCGCAGCTCCTCGATGTCGTGGAGGATCTCGCCCTCCGGGGGGTGCCCGCCCTGGAGCTTCGCCTCGGCCCAGCGCTGGGTCTGGCGCAGCCGCGCGCGGACGCGCTTGAGCACCACGCGGTACGGCTCCCACGCCTCGCCGCCGACCTCGGCGCGCAGGTCGTCGTCGCAGGCCTGCAGCGACAGCCCCGTGATCAGGCTCTGGATGTCCCGCTCGTAGAGGTAGGCGGCCATCCACCGGGCGAGCAGGGCGACGTCGCGGGTGACGCGGTGGGTGACGTAGGGGTTGCCGTCGCGGTCGCCGCCCATCCAGGTGCCGAAGGTGACGGGCGCGCAGTCGAGGGGCAGCCGCCGGCCGGTGTGCTCGCCCAGGGCGCGGTCGAGGTTGCGCAGGTAGCGCGGGATGGCGTTCCAGAGGGTCTGCTCGACCACCGCCAGGCCCCAGCGCGCCTCGTCCTGCGGGGTCGGGCGGCGGCGGCGGATCTCGTCGGTGTGCCAGGCGGCGGTGATCTCGCGCTTGAGCGCCTCGCGGATCTCCTCGGCCTCCGCCGCGCCGGCGCCGTAGCGGTCGCGGCGCTCGAGGAGGGTGGCGACGCGGTTGTACTTCTGCAGCATGGTGCGCCGCTGCACCTCGGTCGGGTGGGCGGTGAGCACCAGGTTGATGTCGAGCCCGCAGACCGCCTCGTAGACCTGCTCGGGGTCGAGCTCCCCGCACAGGCGGGGGAGGGCCTCGGCGAGGGAGCCGAAGAGCAGCTTGCCCTCCGGGGCGTAGGCCCACTCCTGGCTGTGCTGGACCCGGTAGTGCTGCTCGGCGACGTTGGCGAGGTTGAGGAACTGCGAGAAGGCCCGCGCCACCGGGATGACCTGCTCCGGCGGCAGCTGCGAGAGGAGGTTCTGGAGCGTCTCGGAGGCGCCCTCGTCGCCGGCGCGGGCGGCCTTGGCGAGGCCGCGCACGCGCTCGACGGTATCGAACAGCTCCTGGCCGCCCTGCTCGCGCAGCGTGGTGCCGAGCAGCTCGCCGAGCTCGCGGATCTCGTCACGCAGGGCGCCGTCGCCGCCGCCGCTCGTCGCTTCCATGTCCTCGCGCCCCGCTCGTGTCTCGCTGAGAATCGGGCTACTCCGGCAGGCCGAACTGCTCGACGCTGGCGAAGATGTCGGTATCGGAGATGATCCCGATGGGCCGGCCCTGGGTGTCGATGACGACCATGCGGCGGATGTTCTCCGAGCCCATCTGCTCGGCGCAGTCGAGCAGCGAGGTGTCCTCGGGCACGGTGATCAGCGGCCGGGTGGCGACCTCGGAGATGCGCACCTGCTTGGGCTGGCGGGTGGCGGAGACGACCCGGCTGATGACGTCGCGCTGGGTCATGATGCCCATGCCCTCCTCCTCGTCGGGGGCGGGCTGGACCACCACCGAGGAGATGCGCCGCTCGCGCATCAGGTGCATGGCGTCCTCGACGCTGGTGTCGCCGGACATGGTCACCAGGTTGGGGTTCATCAGGTCGGCGACGGTGTGCGGCACGCGCCCGGAGGCGACCATCTCCTCGAGGGGGGCGACGACGCGGCGCTGCTCGCGCGCCTGGCGCTCGGCCTCGATGGCCTCCTCGCGCTCGCGGCGGATGCGCTCGATGTCGATGGTCCCCTTCATCTGGTCGATCAGGGCGTCGGCGAACTGGCTGGTCCGGACCTCGGTGGCCCCCTCGAGGGCGCGGGCGAAGTCGTAGGTGACGATGCCGGCGCCGACGACCTTCTCGTAGGCCGCGGCGATGAGCTCGGCGGCCTCGTGCCAGCCGATGTGCTGCAGGAGCATGACCCCGGAGAAGAGCAGCGAGCCGGGGTTGACCTTGTCCTGGTTGGCGTACTTGGGCGCCGTGCCGTGGGTGGCCTCGAAGACCGCGACGTGGTCCGACATGTTCGCCCCGGGGGCGATGCCCACCCCGCCGACCTCCGCGGCGACGGCGTCGGAGAGGTAGTCGCCGTTGAGGTTCATGGTGGCGATGACGTCGAACTCCGTGGGCCGCAGCAGCATCAGCTGGAACATGATGTCCGCGATGCGGTCCTTGATGACGATCTTGCCCTCGGGGCGCTTGCCGCCGTAGGTGGCGTAGAGCTCCTCCTCGGTGATCGTCTGCTCGGGGAACTCCTCGCGGGCCAGCTCGTAGCCCCAGGTGCGGAAGGCCCCCTCGGTGTACTTCATGATGTTGCCCTTGTGCACCAGGGTCACGCTCTCGCGGTCGTGCTCGATGGCGTACTCGATGGCCTTGCGCACGAGGCGCTTGGTGCCCTCGGGGCTGATCGGCTTGACGCCGAGCCCGGCGTCGGCGAAGAAGTCCTCGCCCATCTGCTCGCGCAGGAAGGCGGCGAGCTTCTGGTTCTCGGCGCTGCCGGACTGGTACTCGATACCGGCGTAGACGTCCTCGGTGTTCTCGCGGAAGATGACGACGTCGACGTCCTCGGGGCGCTTGAGCGGCGAGGGGACGCCGGCGTAGTGGCGCACCGGGCGGACGCAGGCGTAGAGGTCGAGCTCCTGGCGCAGGGAGACGTTGAGCGAGCGGAAGCCGCCGCCGACCGGCGTGGTCAGCGGCCCCTTGATGGCGATGAGCAGGTCCTTGAGCGCCGCCTTGGTCTCCTCGGGGAAGTAGTCGCCGTCGTAGAGGGCGGCGGCCTTCTCGCCCATGAAGAGCTCGGTCCAGTGGATCCGGCGCCGGCCGCCGTAGGCCTGCTCGACGGCGGCATCCCAGACCCGCATGCAGGCGTGGTTGATGTCCGGGCCGATGCCGTCGCCCTCGATGTAGCCGATCAGGGGGTTGTCCGGGACGTAGAGGCGGCCGTTGCTGCCGACGGTGATCTTCTCACCGCCCTCGGGGTAGCGGATCTGCTGGGTCATCGCTGCTTCTCCTGAATTGACGCGCGAGCACAGGCGCCCGGCCCGGGACGGCGCACGGCCCGCGTTCCCGGTCCCCTCTCGCATCCGCGCTCCATTCTCGGCCACCCCGGGGGGCGGATCAAGGACGCGCCGGCTGCCCGGCGTCCGGGTGCGCCCAGCGCAGCAGGGCCACGGCGAGGCCGATGGCGGGCAGGCCCGCGGCGGCGGCGAGGGCGAAGAAGGCGCTCCAGCCGACCTGCTCGGCGACGAGCCCCGTGAAGCCGCCGAGCAGCTGCCCCGGCAGGGTCATCAGGGAGCTGAACAGCGCGTACTGCGTGGCGGTGTACGCCGTGTTGGTCAGGCTCGAGAGGTAGGCGATGAACACCGAGATGGCCATCCCGCCGGTGAGGTTGTCGGCGACGATGGCCGCCACCAGCCCGGCCATCTGCGGGCCGATGGCGGCCAGCCCGGAGAAGGTGAGGTTGGTCAGGGGGGCGAGCAGGGCCGTGGCGATGAGCATCCGGGCGAGGCCGAGGCGGCTGACCAGCGCCCCGCCGAGGGCGGCGCCGAGCAGGGTCACGGCGAGGCCGAAGGCGGCGGCGACGTTGGCGATCTCCCCCTTGGTGAAGCCCAGGTCGAGGTAGAAGGGGTTGGCCATGACCCCCATGACGATGTCGCTGATCCGGAAGGTGGCGACGAAGAGGAGGATCGCCACGGCCACGGGCAGGCCGAAGCGCCGGAAGAAGTCGGCGAAGGGGCAGACCACGGCGGCGACGAGCCAGGCGGCGAGGCCGCTGCGCGCCCCGCCCGGCAGGCGCGCGGCGGCCTCCGCCTCGAGCCGGTGGGTGGCCTCGCCGGGGCGGGCCTCGGGCTCGCGGACGGCGAGGCTGGTGGCGATGCCCACCCCCATGAGCAGCGCCATGGCGGCGTAGGAGAGGGTCCAGCTGCCCCAGGCGGCCAGGTGCAGCGCCCCGGCGCCGGCGGTGAGCAGGGCGACGCGGTAGCCGAAGACGTAGGTGGCGGCCATGGCCGCCTGGCGCGAGGGGCCGACGGCCTCGACGCGGTAGGCGTCGACGGCGACGTCCTGGGTCGCCGAGCCGAAGGCGGCGAGCACCGCCCAGAGCGCCACCAGCCAGAGCCGCTCGGTGGGGTCGGTGAGCGCGATCCCGGCCAGCGCCACCGCCACCACGCCCTGGGCGAGGAGCATCCACGAGCGCCGCCGGCCGAGCCAGCGCCCGAGCAGGGGCAGCGGCAGGCGGTCGACCAGCGGCGCCCAGAGGACCTTGATGCTGTGCGCCATGCCGACCCAGCTCAGGAAGCCGATGGCGCTGAGCTCGACGCCGAGGTCCTTGAGCCAGGCGGTGAAGGTGCCGCCGACGAGCAGCAGCGGCAGCCCGGCGGAGAAGCCGAGCAGGGCCATGCCCAGCACCCGCGGGTGGCGGTAGACGCGCCAGCCGGTGTACGCCGGCGCCGCCTCGGCCGCGGCGCTCAATGCGAGCCCCGGCGCTGCCGGGCCAGCCAGCGCCAGATGGTCCCGTCCGGGCGCTGCTCCCCGGTGACGAGGAAGCGCAGGGTGTTGCGGTGGTAGAGCGTCCAGTCGAGCTGGCGGCGCGCCTCGGAGGTGCCGCAGAGCAGGAGCCGGTCGCCGGCCTCCAGGGGGACGTGGAGGTTGGGCAGGGGGACCACCGCCTCGGGGCGCACGAGCAGCAGGGCGACGATGTTGAGCTCCGTGCCCTCGTCGTGGGGGTCGCCGAGGATGTGGGCGATGTGGACCTCGGTGCCCTCCTCCTGGATGGCCTGCACCGCCGGCGTGCGCTGCCCCGAGATCCGGATGGTCCAGATCTCCGGGACCACGCCGCCGCTGACCTCGCGGATGCGCCGGGCGACCGCCGCGTGCCAGCTGCGGTCGTGGCCGCGGGCGATGCGCAGGAACTCCGGCAGCAGCGGCGCGGTGATCAGGCTCAGCATGCGCGTGGCGATGATGTAGCTCGGCTCCGCCGGCAGGTGCAGCTGCGCCGCCTTGAACAGCGGCCGGTGGGCCATCTGGTTCTCGCGGGCGGCGAGGTAGATCTCGGGGGCGATGTCCCGGGCCGTCATCACGATGGAGAGGTTGTCGGCGTCGTCGTCGGTGCCGGCGAGCACCCCGGCGGCGTCCTCGATCCCGGCCTGGCGGAGGGTGACCGCCTCGGTGCCCTTGCCGTGGATCGTCCCCTCCGGGGCCCGGGCGGTCTCCGGGGTCTGCTCGATGACCGTGTAGGGGACGCCGATCTTGTCGAGGCGCTGGCAGACGGCCTTGCCGAAGCGCCCGTAGCCGCAGATCAGCCATCGCCCGTCCGGCGGCCGCGGCGGCTCGAACAGCGGCGTGTTGGGCATGCCCGAGAGCCACTCGTAGACGCGGTGCATCTCCGGCTTGCGGATGGCCAGCGCCAGCCGGTCGGCGAAGGACTCGAAGGGGGCGACGACGTGGTCGGTGCCGAAGGAGGCCATGTTGTCGGCGCTCGAGCGGTTCTCGGCGCGGCAGATCACCCGCAGCTCGGGGCGCAGGAGCTTGACGGTGATGGCCACCTGCAGGTTGGTGTGGTCGTCGTCGGTGGCCGCCAGGACCCCCTCGCAGAGGGGGTGGTCGAGCCCGGCGGCGCGCAGGTTCTCGGTGCGGCTGGCGTCGGCCTGCCAGCCGGGGACGAACAGCCGCAGGTCGCGGGTCCACAGGTCGGCGATGCGCTCGCCCTCGATGTCGAGCACGCTCGCCTCCCAGCCGCGCTCGGTCAGCGAGCGCACCAGCATGGAGCCGGTGTCGCCGCAGCCGCAGACGATCCAGAACGGGTCCGCCAGGCGCTGGACCCGGCGGCGGAAGCGCCCGGCCTCCACCGTGCGCCGGAAGACCGGGTCCTGGAAGAGCGCAAGCAGGGTCATGAAGGCGTAGAACCAGGCGATCACCGGCAGGTAGATGGCCGGCAGGAAGGCGAGGCGCTGGGCGAGGGTGAACTCGTGGGGGATCTCGCCGAAGCCGATGGTCGGCGCCGTGAAGGTGATGAAGTAGAAGGCGTCGAGGAAGTTCATCCGCCACGCCTCGCCGCTGGGCAGCTCCCCGGAGACGGCCATGAGGTTGACCATGCTGACGGCGTAGCTGCCGATGAGCGCCAGCAGCGGGCTGCGCATGCGGCGCAGCACGATGTAGAAGGCGGCGCTGTACATGGGCTGGCTCCCTCGCGGCCCGCTAGCGGTGGATCTTGACGGTCTCGATGATCAGCAGCGTCACCGAGACGACGTTGGCCACCAGGGCGCCGCTGGCCAGGGAGACGATGCTCGCCATGACCATCTCGGTCAGCCCCGTGTCGATGGCGTAGACCGCCACGCCCCAGACGATCGCCGCGGTGATCAGCTGCAGGTCGGCGACGAGGCTGGCGGCGAGGAGGATGGCGCCGATCTGGGTGCGCTCGCCGAACTTGAGCACCGTCGCCACCATGTTGACCACGATGGCCGCGAACAGCTCCCAGGAGGCGTGGTGGGCGGGGTTGTCCAGCTCGCCCATGACGAAGCCGAAGTTCAGCGTCAGGGCGAGGAGGATGAAGAAGCCGAAGACAACCTTCTCGAGATTCATGCGTCCCTCTTGATCCTTAGCAGCGGCCGCGGGAGGCCAGCCGGTCGGCGGCGTGGGTCGGCTCGGGGAGCCGGTAGCGGGTGCAGCAGGCCAGCACCCACTCGCAGGCGGTATCGCAGTCTAGGCGGTGGCCGGGGGAGACGTACAGCGGCCGCACCCCGGTGCGGGTGCGCAGCACCGTGCCGAGGCGCTCGGCGCCGTCGAGCAGCGGGGCCCGGGCGCCGCGCTCCCGGCCGACGGGCCCGTGCTCGCCGACCAGGCGCGACTTCGCCGCGCCGATGGTGGGCAGCCCCGTCAGGACGCCGAGGTGGGCGGCGATGCCGAGCCGCCGGGGGTGGGCGATCCCCTGGCCGTCGCAGAGGATCAGCTCCGGCGGTGCGCTGAGCGCCGCCAGGGCGTCGAGCACCGCCGGCAGCTCGCGGAAGGACAGCAGCCCGGGGATGTAGGGCATCTCCACCCCGCGGTAGACGCAGTGCGATTCCTCGAGGCGTAGCCCCGGCCAGCTGAGGCAGGTGACCGCCGCGCAGGCGGTGGCGCCGCCGTCGCGGAAGCCCACGTCCATGCCGGCGATGCGCCGCACCTCGCCGAGCTCGTCGGCGAGCCGGACCCGGCGGCGCAGCGCCTCCTGGATGGCGGCCCCCTCGCGGGCGTCGACCCGCCAGGGGTGGGGCACCTCGACAGTGCGTGACACGGCGACTCCTCCGCCGCCCCGGTTGGCTGCCCAGCGACCCTAGCGGGCCCGGCCCGCGCTGGCAAGCCGGCGGGCCGCCGCGCTCACGGGCAGGGGTTGGGGTTGGCCGCGTGGATCGCCTCGATGCCTTCGCGGACCGGCTCGCTGAGGCGCAGGTCCGCGGCCGCCAGGTCCGCCGTGAGCTGCTCGCGCGTCGTGGCGCCGATGATGGCGCTGGTGCAGAAGGGCCGCTCGGCGGCGAAGGCGATGGCCATCTGCACCGGGTCGAGGCCGTGGCGGCGCGCCAGCTCGATGTACTCGGCCGTGGCCGCCTGGCCGCGCTCGCCGGTGTAGCGCGTGAAGCGCTCGAAGAGGGTCAGCCTCGCCCCCGCCGGGCGCTGGCCCTCCAGGTACTTGCCGCTGAGCACCCCGAAGGCCAGCGGCGAGTAGGCGAGCAGCCCACACCCCTCGTGCCGGCTGACCTCGGCGAGGCCCACCTCGTAGGAGCGGTTAAGCAGGCTGTAGGGGTTCTGGATGGCGGCGATCCGCGGCAGGCCGAGCCGCTCGGCCTCGGCGATGAAGCGCATGGCCCCCCACGGCGTCTCGTTGGACAGGCCGATGGCCCGCACCCGGCCGTCCTCGACCAGCTCGGCCAGCGCCTCCAGGGTGCGGCGGATGCGGTCGCGCTCATCGGCCTCGGCCGGCGCCTCGGGCCACGGGTAGTCGAGCCGGCCGAAGCAGTTCGTCGGCCGCTCCGGCCAGTGGAGCTGGTAGAGGTCGACGTACTCCGTCTGCAGCCGGCGCAGGGAGCCCTCCAGGGCCTCGCGCAGCTGCCCCGGGGTGTAGGCCCGCTCCCCGGCGTTGACGCTCTCCAGCCCCGGGCCGGCGACCTTCGTCGCCACCACCAGGTCCTCGCGGCGCGGCTGCCGGGCCAGCCAGGTGCCGAGGTAGCGCTCGGTGCGCCCGGCCGTCTCGCCGCGCGGCGGGACGGGGTACATCTCCGCGGTGTCGATGAAGTTGACGCCGCGCTCGACGGCGAGGTCGAGCTGGTCGTGGGCCTGCGCCTCGGTGTTCTGCTCGCCCCAGGTCATCGTCCCGAGGCACAGGGCGCTGACGCGCAGGCCGGTGTCGCCGAGATTGCGGTACTCCATAGCGGACCTCGCTGTGCTGTCCTGAAGAGTGGTGCTGCCGCGCTAGCCGGGGGTGCCGCGCCGGCCTGCCCGCTGCCCGGGGCAGCATAGGCCAGGGTGAGCCGCGGCGCCGGCAAGTCAAGCTCGAGGCAGCGGCGCCGAGCGGTTAGGCTGGAGCCGTCAAGCGAAGAGGAGAGCACGTTGAAGATCGCCTCGTGGAACGTCAACTCGCTCAAGGTCCGCCTGCCGCAGGTCAAGGCCTGGCTCGCCGAGCAGGCCCCGGAGGTCCTCGCCCTGCAGGAGACCAAGGTGCCGGACGACCAGTTCCCCCTGACGGCGCTGCAGGAGGCGGGCTACACGGCCTGCTACTCCGGCCAGAAGACGTACAACGGGGTCGCCGTCCTCGCCCGCAGCGAGCCGGGCGAGGTCGCCACCGAGATCCCGAGCTTCGCCGACAGCCAGCGCCGCGTGCTCGCCTGCACCGTCGGCGGGGTCCGGGTGGTGAACCTCTACGTCCCCAACGGCCAGGAGGTCGGCTCCGAGAAGTACGACTACAAGCTGCGCTGGCTGGAGGCGCTGCGGCGCTGGCTCGCCGAGGAGCTCGCCGCCCACGAGCGCCTGGTGGTGGTGGGCGACTTCAATATCGCCCCGGAGCCGGCGGACGTCCACGACCCGGCGGAGTGGGCGGGCAAGGTCCTGTTCAGCGAGCCGGAGCGCGAGGCGCTGGGGCGCCTCCGGGAGCTGGGGCTGGCCGACACCTTCCGCCTGTTCGAGCAGCCGGCCGAGCGCTTCTCCTGGTGGGACTACCGGGTCAACAGCTTCAAGCGCAACCGCGGCCTGCGCATCGACCTGATCCTGGCCAGCCGTGCCCTGGCGCAGCGGTGCACGGCCAGCGGCGTGGACCTCGAGCCCCGGCGCTGGGAGCGGCCCTCGGACCACGCCCCGGCCTTCGCCGAGTTCTCGCTGTAGGGGCCGCGGAGGGAGCCGCCATGCCGTACCGCGACCTGCGCGCCTTCATCGCGGACCTGGAGCGCCGGGGCGAGCTCCGGCGGATCGAGCACCCGGTCGACCCCCACCTGGAGATGACCGAGGTCTGCGACCGGACCCTGCGCGCCGGCGGACCGGCGCTGCTCTTCGAGCGCCCCAAGGGCTACGCGACGCCGGTGCTCGGCAACCTCTTCGGCACGCCCCGGCGTGTCGCCCTCGGCATGGGGGCCGACTCGGTGGCGGCGCTGGGCGAGATCGGCGAGCTGCTCGCCTTCCTGCGCCAGCCGGAGCCGCCCAAGGGCATGCGCGACGCCTGGCACCAGCTGCCGGCCTTCCGCAAGGTCCTCGACATGGCGCCGCGGACCGTGCGCCGGGCGCCGTGCCAGGAGGTGGTGCTCGAGGGCGACGAGGTGGACCTGTCGCGCTGGCCGATCCAGACCTGCTGGCCCGGCGACGCCGGGCCGCTGATCACCTGGGCGCTGGTGATCACCCAGGGGCCGGAGCAGGAGCGGCAGAACCTGGGCATCTACCGCCAGCAGGTCATCGGCCCCAACCGGGTGATCATGCGCTGGCTCGCCCACCGCGGCGGGGCGCTGGACTTCGCCGCCCACCAGCGCTGCCACCCGGGCGAGCCCTTCCCCGTGGCGGTGGCCCTCGGCGCCGACCCGGCGACCCTGCTCGGCGCCGTGACCCCGGTCCCGGACAGCCTCTCCGAGTACGCCTTCGCCGGGCTGCTGCGCGGCGCGAAGACCGAGCTGGCGGCGTGCAAGGGCTCCGCGCTGCAGGTGCCGGCCACCGCCGAGGTGGTCCTCGAGGGGCATATCCACCCGGGCGACGTGGCCGAGGAGGGGCCCTTCGCCGACCACACCGGCTACTACAACGAGGTGGAGACCTTCCCGGTGCTCACCATCGACCGGATCACCCACCGCCGCGAGCCGATCTACCACTCCACCTACACGGGCCGCCCGCCGGACGAGCCGGCCGTGCTCGGCGAGGCGCTCAACGAGGTCTTCGTCCCCATCCTGCGCAAGCAGTTCCCGGAGATCGCGGACTTCTACCTGCCGCCGGAGGGCTGCTCCTACCGCCTCGCCGTGGTCACCATCCGCAAGGCCTACCCCGGCCACGCCAAGCGGGTGATGCTCGGGGTCTGGTCGTTCCTGCGGCAGTTCATGTACACCAAGTTCATCGTGGTCACCGACGACGACATCGACGCCCGGGACTGGCAGGCGGTGGTCTGGGCGCTGACGACCCGCAGCGACCCGCGCCGGGACGCCACCTTCGTCGACAACAGCCCCATCGACTACCTCGACTTCGCCTCGCCGGTGACGGGGCTGGGCTCCAAGCTCGGCCTCGACGCCACCCACAAGTGGCCGGGGGAGACCGACCGCCGCTGGGGCGAGCCGGTGGCCATGGACGCCGAGACCCGGCGCCGGGTCGACGCCTACTGGGCGCAGCTGGGGCTCGACCTCTAGGCGCCTTGTCGCGGTATCATCGGCCGAAACCCTGGGAGCGAGCCCGATGAGCCACACGGTCCGATTCAGCGACGGCACCGAGCTGCAGGCCGAGCCCGGCGAGGCGGTCCTCGACGCCGCCCTGCGCCGCGGCGTGACGCTGCCCTACGGCTGCCGCAACGGCGTCTGCGGCAGCTGCAAGGCCCGGCTGCTCGACGGCGAGATCGCCTACCCGGAGGGGCAGCCCAAGGCCCTCGACGCCCAGGAGCGCGCCGCCGGCTACGCGCTCCTCTGCCAGGCCTCGGCGCGCAGCGACCTGCGCATCGACCTGCGCCCGGGCGCCTACGGCGGGCTCGAGCCGCGCACGCTGACCGCCACGGTGGCGGCCATCGAGGAGCCGGGCCCCCGGGTCCGCCGCCTCCTCCTCGAGCCGGACGAGGCGCAGCGGCTGCCGTTCCACGCCGGGCAGTACGTCGAGATCCTCCTCGACGACGGCGAGCGGCGCGCCTTCTCGCTGGCCAACCCGCCCCACGACGACCGGTACCTGGAGCTGCACGTCCGCTACATCCCCGGCGGGCGCTTCACCGAGCACGTCTTCGGCGGCCTGCGCGTCGGCGAGCGGCTGCGCCTCGAGGGGCCCCTCGGCCAGTTCTACCTGCGCGAGGACGCCCGGCGCCCGGTCCTGCTCGTCGGCGGCGGCACCGGCTTCGCCCCCCTGAAGGCGATCCTCGAGCACGCCCTCGCCGCCGGCGACGAGCGCGCCTTCGAGCTCTACTGGGGCGCGCGGGAGGGCGCCGAGCTCTACATGGGCGGCTGGGCCGAGGCGCAGGCGCGGGCCCACCCGGGCCTGCGCTACACGCCGGTGCTCTCCGGGCCCCGCCCCGAGGAGCCGGGCCGGCGGGGCTGGGTCCACGAGGCGGTGGTCGCCGACCACCCCGACCTCTCGGGCTACGACGTCTACATGAGCGGCCCGCCGCCGATGATCGAGGCGGCCAAGGCGGCCTTCCTCGAGCACGGGCTCGACCCGGAGCGGCTGTTCTACGACGCCTTCCGCTTCAGCCACGAGTGATCACGCAGGGCAGGGGGGCGCAGTGGCAGCGACGGCGGCGGAGAAGGAGCGCGCGATGAGCGCCGATGCGGCGAGCCGGCAGGCCTACCGCTGGGCGGTGGACCGGGCCTACCAGGAGGCGGCGCTGCCGGGGGTCTCCCGGACCTTCGCCCTGACCATCCCGGAGCTGCCGGCGGCCCTGCGCGATACGGTCACCAACGCCTACCTCCTCTGCCGGGTCGCGGACACGGTGGAGGACCACTCGCAGCTCGACGCCGAGGCCAAGCACGACCTGCTCCTCGAGCTCGCCCGGGTCCTGCGCGGCGAGGCCGACGCCGCCCGGCTCGCCGGGGAGATGGAGCGCGCCCTGGACGTCGGCACGCCGCTGGCCGAGCGCGACCTGGTGGTCTCCCTGCAGCGGGTGGTGGCGGTCACCCACGGCCTGCCCGAGGCCCACCGGGATTCGGTTACCCGCTGCGTGGCGATCATGGGCGAGGGCATGGCCCGCTACCAGCGCCTGAAGTCGCCGGCCGGCCTCGCCGACCGCGAGCACTTCGAGGCCTACTGCTACTACGTCGCCGGGGTGGTCGGCGAGATGCTCACCGAGCTCTTCGCCGCCGAGGTCGAGGGGCTCGAGGCGCGCCGCGAGGAGATGATGGACCTCGGCCGGCGCTTCGGCCTCGGCCTGCAGGCGACCAACGTCCTCAAGGACGTCTGGGCCGACCGCGAGCGGGGGCTGTGCTGGCTGCCGCGGGACGTCTTCGCCGAGGCCGGGTGCGATCTCGAGCCGGGGGCGGACTGGAGCGCCGAGCCCGCCTTCCGCCAGGGGGTGCTGCGCATGATCGGCATCGCCACCGAGCACATGGAGGCGGCGCGCGCCTACATCCTCCGCGTGCCGCCGAGCGAGCCGGGGATCCGGCGCTTCTGCGCCTGGGCGGCGACGATGTCGCTGGCCACCCTGCGCCGGATCCAGCGCCGGCCGGGCTTCACCTCGGCCGAGGAGGTCAAGATCTCCCGGCGCCAGGTGCGCCGGCTCGCCGGGTTGAGCAGCTACGCCGCCTCCCGCGACCCGGCGATGCGCCTGGTGCTCGCCTGGAGCGGCCGGGGCCTGCCGCGGCCGCTGGTGCGCTCGGGCGCCTAGCCGGCCTCGGCGGGGCTAGCCGAGCTCGGCGAGCAGCCTGTCGATGAGCCGCTGCGCCGAGCTGCGGTACATCCCGCCGAAGAGGTTGAAGTGGTTGAGCACGTGGTAGAGCTGGTAGAGCTCGCGCCGGGTGCGGTAGCCGGCCTCCCGCGGCCAGACGGCGTCGTAGCCCTCGTGGAAGGGCGCCGGGAAGCCGCCGAAGAGCTCGGCCATGGCCAGGTCCGTCTCCCGGTCGCCGTAGTAGGTGGCCGGGTCGTAGATCACCGGGGCGCCGTCGCCGGCGAAGGCGGCGTTGCCGCCCCACAGGTCGCCGTGGAGCAGCGAGGGGGCCGGCCGGTGGCCGGCGAGCAGATCCGCCAGGCCCTCGGCGAGGCGCTCCCCGGCGTCGATCAGCCGCCGCCCGCCGCCGCGCTGCTCGGCGAGGCGCAGCTGGTGGCGCAGCCGGTGCTCGCGGAAGAAGGCGGCCCAGTCGCCGGTCCACGGGTTGGGCTGCGCGGTGGCGCCGATGTAGTTGTCGCGGTGCCAGCCGTGGGCGCCCGCCGTGACCCCGTGGAGGGCGGCGAGGCCCTCGCCGAGGCGGCGGAAGCCGGCGTCGCCGCCCCGCCCGGCGAGGTCGAGGTGCTCGAGGACGAGGAAGGCGCGGCCGCCGTGCTCGCCGCGGGCGACGGGGCGGGGGACGCGCAGGGCCTCGGCCCCGGCGAGCTCCTCGAGGGCGAGCGCCTCGGTCTCGAACAGCCCGGCGCTGGCGGCGTCGTTGAGCTTGACGAAGTAGCGCCGCGCGCCGTCGTCGAGGGTCCAGGCGTCGTTGATGCAGCCGCCGCCGGCGCCGCCGCGCCGGGCGGGGCCGAAGGGGGTGCCGGTGGCTTCGCCGATGGCGGTCTCGATGGCCTGCTGTAGCGCCATGGTTCTGCTCCTGGGTGTTGCTCGGCTCAGGGCGCGTGATCGCGGGCGCGCAGGGGGCTGCGCCGCGGGAAGTGCGACCTGAGGAACTCCATCTGGTCGGCGAGGATGCGCCGGCCCTGCAGGTAGACGTACTCGGCGTGGGTCGGCGTGAAGGGCACGGCGAGCAGCTGCAGGCCGGCGCGCTCGGGGGTGCGGTCCCCCTTGTGGTTGTTGCAGCGCTTGCAGGCGCTGACCACGTTGTTCCAGGTGTCTGCGCCGCCCCGGCTGACGGGGGTGACGTGGTCCCGGGAGAGCTCGGCGCTGCGGAAGCGCTTGCCGCAGTACAGGCACAGGTGGGCGTCGCGGCGGAAGAGCGTGGGGTTGTTCAGCGGCGGCGTGTAGCCGGCGTGCCCCTTGAGCGAGGCCTGCCGGGTGCCCTCGGTGGCGATGATGGAGTTGAGCTCGATGACCGAGCGCCGCCCGGTTGCCGAGTTGAAGCCGCCGCGGACGCGGTAGAGCGTGCTGCCGCAGGCGTAGGCGACCTGCTCGAGGTAGTAGTAGCGCACCGCCTCCTCGTAGCCGATCCACTCGAGCGGCATCCCGGAGACGTCGGTGCGCAGGATCCGGTGCTCAAACACAGCCCACCCCCTTTAGCCAGGGCTAACCCACTTATAGCGGCTCGGCGCCCCCGCTGGCAAGCATTCGCCCATTACCATACGGCGACACCCCGGTGTAAGCCTTCACACCCCCGGGGCGATTCGCTAGGATCGGCGCGTTATGCCGCAAACAGGGGAACCAACCATGGCCATCAAGGTTGCCGTGCCGAAGGAGACCCGGCCCGGCGAACGGCGGGTGGCGCTCGTCCCCGGCGTTCTCAAGCAGTTCGGCAAGCTCGGGGTGGAGCTGCTGCTCGAGAAGGGGGCCGGGAAGGGCGCCGGCTTCGACGACGCCGCCTACGAGGCCGGCGGGGTGCGCATCGCCGGCTCCCGCGAGGAGCTGCTCAAGGAGGCCGACGTGCTGCTCAGCGTCCAGCCGATCTCGGCCGAGGACGCCGGCAAGCTCAAGGCCGGGGCGGTGGCGATCAGCTTCATGACGCCCCACGAGGGCGACGAGCGCATCGAGGCGCTGCGCCAGGGCAAGGTGACGGCCTTCGCCATGGAGCTGGTGCCGCGCATCACCCGCGCCCAGTCCATCGACGCGCTCTCCTCCCAGGCCGCCGCCGCCGGCTACAAGGCGGCCGTGATCGCCGCCGAGCGCGCGCCGCGCTTCTTCCCCATGCTCACCACCGCCGCCGGCACCATCCGCCCGGCGCGGGCCGTGGTGGTCGGCGCCGGCGTCGCCGGGCTGCAGGCCATCGCCACCTGCCGGCGCCTCGGCGCGCAGGTCGAGGGCTACGACGTGCGCCCGGAGACCAAGGAGCAGGTCGAGTCCCTCGGCGCCAAGTTCATCGACACCGGCGTCTCGGCGACGGGCGAGGGCGGCTACGCCCGCGAGCTCACCGACGAGGAGAAGCAGCAGCAGGCGGAGGTCCTCGCCGACCACATCGCCAACGCCCACGTGGTGGTCACCACCGCGGCCATCCCCGGCCGGCCGGCGCCGAAGATCATCGACAAGGCCACCGTCGAGCGCATGCAGGGCGGCACGGTGATCGTCGACATGGCCGCCGAGACCGGCGGCAACTGCGCGCTCACCAAGCCCGGCAAGGACGTCGACCACAAGGGCGTGCTGGTGGTCGGCCCGCAGAACCTGCCGGCGAGCGTGGCCGTGCACACCAGCGAGATGTACGCCAAGAACCTCTACAATCTCCTGTCGCTGATGGTCGCCGAGGGTCAGCTGAGCCTGGACTGGGACGATCAGGTCATCGCCGAGACCTGCCTGACCCACGACGGCGAGATCCGGCACGCCCCGACCCGGGAGCGCCTGCAAGGAGGTCAATCATGATCGAGGTCAGCGGGTTTGTCGCCCTGTACGTCTTCATGCTCGCGGCGGTGGCCGGCTACGAGGTCATCACGCGGGTGCCGGTCATCCTGCACACGCCGCTGATGTCCGGCTCCAACTTCATCCACGGGATCGTGGTCGTCGGCGCCATGGTCTCCCTGGGGGTCGCCGAGACGCCCCTCGAGCAGCTCATCGGCTTCGTCGCCGTGCTCCTCGGCGCCGCCAACGCCGTGGGCGGCTACGTGGTAACCGAGCGGATGCTCGAGATGTTCAAGCGCAGTAAGAAGGAGGACGGCTAGTCATGGGCCTGTTGGTACAGCTCTCCTACTTCCTCGCCGCCGTTCTCTTCATCCTCGGCCTCAAGGCCATGAGCTCGCCGGTGACCGCCCGCAAGGGCGTCATGTGGGCCGGCGTCGGCATGGTCCTGGCCGTCGTGGCGACCCTCTTCCACCCGTACATCGAGGGGGTGACCAACCTCGTCCTGATCGCCGTGGCCATCGCCATCGGCGGCGCCTTCGCCTGGTACACGGCGAAGCGGGTGCAGATGACCGAGATGCCGCAGATGGTCGCCGTCTACAACGGCCTCGGCGGCGGCGCCGCGGCCGGGATCGCGGCCGTCTCCCTGCTCAAGGGCACCCACGGCGAGGACGGCACCTCGGTGGCCGCCGCCCTGGGCGGCGACGTGGCGACCCTGGCGCTGCTCGGCGGGGTGATCGGCTCCGTGGCCTTCTCCGGGTCGATGGTCGCCTGGGCCAAGCTCGACGAGCGGCTCAAGCGCTCGACGCTGGTGGAGAACCACCAGTACTGGAACATCGGCCTGGCGGCGCTGACCGCGCTGCTGGCGATCTGGGCCTTCAACACCGGCTTCGGCCTGCCGATCCTGCTCTTCTTCGCCGCCGCCCTGGCGCTCGGCGTCTTCATCACCGTGCCCATCGGCGGCGCCGACATGCCGGTGGTGATCTCCCTGTTCAACGCCCTGACCGGCCTGGCCGTCGGCTTCAAGGGGTACGTCCTCGGCAACCTGGCGCTGGTGATCGCCGGCACGGTGGTCGGCGCCTCGGGCATGCTGCTGACCTTCCTCATGGCCAAGGCGATGAACCGCTCGCTGGCCAACATCCTGTTCAGCGGCTTCGGCGCGGCCCCGGCGGCGGGCGAGTCCGAGGCCGAGGGCGAGATGAAGGAGGTCGGCCCCGAGGACGCCGCCTACATGATGGGCTACGCCGACCGCGTCATCGTCGTCCCGGGCTACGGCCTGGCGGTGGCGCAGGCGCAGCACAAGCTCTGGGAGATGATCGAGCTCCTCCAGCGCCTCGACGTCGACGTCAAGTTCGCCATCCACCCGGTGGCCGGGCGCATGCCGGGGCACATGAACGTCCTGCTCGCCGAGGCGGGGGTGCCCTACGATCTGATCTACGATATGGAGGAGATCAACGAGGAGTTCGAGGGCACCGACGTGGTGCTGATCATCGGCGCCAACGACGTGGTCAACCCGGCGGCGCGCGAGGACGAGGGCAGCCCGATCTACGGCATGCCCATCCTCAACGTCGACTACGCCGAGAACGTCCTCGTCGTCAAGCGCGGCCGCGGCGCCGGCTTCTCGGGCGTCGAGAACAAGCTCTTCTTCCGCGACAACACCCGGATGGTCTTCGGCGACGCCCAGAAGGTGGTCGCCGAGATGGTCCAGACCGTCAAGGGGATCTAGCAGAGCCGGGCGGCTGCCCGTCCGGCGGGAGGCGAACGCGTGGACGATGCGCAGCGGCTGTGGCGCTTCGCCGAGGACGTCTACCAGCGTCCGGGGGTCGAGCCCGCCTGCCTGAAGCTGCAGGCGCGCTACGGCCTCTCGCTGAGCCTCCTGTTCGCGGCCGTCTGGAGCGGCCTCGAGGGGCGCGGCCGCCTCGGCGTCTCCAACGCCGAGGCGGCCATCCGCCGGGGCCAGGAGTGGGATCGCGAGGTCATCGACCCCCTCCGCGCCCTGCGGCGCCACCTCAAGCTCCACCCGCCGCGGGACCTGGCCGAGGAGACCCACCACCTCCGCAAGCGCCTGATCGACGCCGAGCTCCACGCCGAGGCGCTCGAGCAGGAGCTCTTCCTGCGCGACCTCCCCACCGACCTGCCCGCCTCGCCCGAGGGCGAGCGCTGGCGCGACGCCGCCTGGAACGCCGGCGTCGTCGTGCGCCGCAAGTGCCCGACCTGCGACCCGGAGGCGGTCGCGGCCATCGCGCAGGTCCTCGCCGAGGCGTGCGCGGAGCTCGACCCCGGGGTCGTGGCTGAGGAGGTCCAGCGGGCGTGGCCTTGAGCGGCTGGCGGGCCTGCGCCGCCCCGGCGGCGGTGTGCTGCCGGCTGAAGGCGTGATGGCCGTAGCCCGTGACCGTCGCCGAGCCCGCGATCGCCATCCTCCTCCTGTGCCTGCTGGTGCTCACCAGCGCTGTGCCGTGGGCCTACACCGTGGGGAACAGCGGCTGTGCCTCCCGGTCTCGATTATCGCCGAGGCCTAGCAGCCGGCCATCAGCCGCCGATAGGCGTGGTTGATCCGCTGCAGGGTCGCGGTGTCGCCGCCCCGGTCGGGGTGGTGGCGCATGACCAGGCGCCGGTAGCTGCGCCGGATCTCGGCGGCGCTCGCCCCGGCCTCGAGGCCGAGCACCGCCAGGGCCTCGTCCTGGCCGCCCTGGCCGGCGGCGGCGATGCGGCGCAGCCCGTCGGCGATCATCCGCTCGACGGCCGCGGCGTCCATGCCCTCGAGGTTGGCCGGGTCGAGGTAGTACGCGGCCAGGCCGTCGTGCTCGCCGAGGGCGCCCGGCTCGCCGGGCGGCGCCGCGGCGGGCTGCAGGCGGATGCCGAGGCAGTGGATCTCGAGGTCGAGCCCCTCCTCGGCGAGCCGCGGCCGGAGCCGGTAGAGGGCGTGGAAGAGCAGGAAGTGCGCCCGGAACAGCGCCTCCGGGTCCTGCCGGCTCGGGCGGTCGAACAGCGACAGCCCCTCGGCGGCGAGCCGCTCCATGAGCGTGAGCTCGCTCACCCCTTCCGGGTGGCGGCGCAGGATCGGCTCGGCGGCGGCCTGCAGGGTAGCGACGGCCTCTTCGATCTCCATGCCTGACGACTCTAGCGGCCAGCGCCCCGACGGTCATCCCCGCGCCTGCGGCGCGTCGGGGCTGATCCTGCACGTGGCGGTGCCGCGGCCCCTGCACGGGGGCCTGGACTACCGGCCGCCGCCCGGCCCCCTGCCGGCGGAGCCGGTGGGCTGCCGGGTGGCTGTCCCCCTCGGCCGGGGGCGGGCGGTCGGGGTCGTGGTGGCGACCCGCCACGGCTCCGAGGTGGCGGGT
>NZ_NRSH01000026.1 GCF_016584055.1 Halorhodospira neutriphila | reverse complement strand
GCCCGATCAGCGGCAGGGGCAGCTCCCCGGCGCGGAGGCCCAGCGCCGCCAGCCCCGTCACCCCCATCAGGACGAGCGCCAGCAGCGCCCCCGTGCCGGGCTCCGCCAGCCGCAGTGCCGTCCCGCCGTGCTGCGCCCGCGTCTTCGCGCTCATCGCCCACCCCCTCTACACCCCAGCATAGCGCGGCGGCCGGCCACGCCGCCGTCAGCGGGGCTTTTAGCAGGTTAGGGGTTCTACGTACGTAGCACCGCGGATTCCGGCACGCCGGCTACCGCGCAACCTAGGGGCCGTGTCCTCGGGGCACACCACACCGTCCATCCGAAACCCCCTAGGGAGGGTCGAGCCATGACCGTAGAGACCCACGTCCAGCAAGGCCACAGCGCCACCGAGCCGCTCGCGGCCGCCCTGGCCCGGCACGCCCACTGGCTGCCCCGGGCGGCGCTGGCGAGCGTCTTCCTCTTCCACGGCCTGCAGAAGTTCATCGGCGGCATCGGCGGCTTCGCCGAGATGATGGGGCTGCCGTTCGGGCTGGCCGCCGCCGTGGCGCTCCTCGAGGTCCTCGCCGGGGCGGGCATCCTCGCCGGGGGTGCGGTGCGCGGGCTCGCCGGCGAGCTCACCACGCGCCTGGCCGGCCTCGCCATCGCCCCGGTGATGCTCGGCGCCATCTTCATGGTGCACTGGGGGCAGTGGAGCTTCGTCCCCTCGGAGCGCGCCCCCATGGGCGGGATGGAGTTCCAGGTGGTCCTGCTCCTGCTCGGGCTCTACTTCGCCGCCCGGGGCAACGGCGGCACCGCCGGCGCCGGGGGCGGGGCCTGAGCGGCCCGGAGTCCACCCCCACGTCCCCTGCCCCCGGTTGCCCGGGGGCAGGGGCGTGCGCTCTTCTCCCCCCGTTCATGACGGCTCGATGAACCCCGTTTGCATCGGCGACAGCGCCCCCTATCCTGGTGTGGGTAGAGAGCGATAACGACGATAAAGGGGGAGACGCCATGAGCAAGAAGATCGCGCTGGTCACCGGGGGCCTCGGCGGCCTCGGCTCGGCCATCACGGCGCAGCTAGGCCGCGCCGGGCACACGGTGATCGCTACCTACACCTCGGACAACGGCCGCGTCGAGAAGTGGCAGGGGCACCTGCGCGAGCAGGGGGTCGAGTCGAGCTACGCCGTCCACTGCGACGTCTCGGACTGGGCGTCGTGCCAGGCGATGGCCGAGGAGGTCCGCAGCGAGGTCGGCGAGGTGGACATCGTGGTCAACAACGCCGGCATCACCAAGGACAGCTCCTTCAAGAAGATGCCCAAGGAGAGCTGGGACGCCGTCCTGCGCACCAACCTCGACAGCGTCTTCAACGTCACCAAGCAGTTCGCCGACGGCATGGCCGAGCGCGGCTGGGGGCGGATCGTCAACATCGCCTCGGTCAACGGCCGCAAGGGGCAGTTCGGCCAGACCAACTACGCCTCCTCCAAGGCGGGGATGCACGGCTTCACCATGTCCCTCGCCCAGGAGCTGGCCCGCAAGGGCGTGACCGTCAACACCGTCTCGCCGGGGTACCTCGCCACCTCCATGGTCATGGGCATGAAGGAGGAGGTGCGCCAGCAGATCATCGAGCAGATCCCCGTCAAGCGCCTCGGCGAGCCCGAGGAGATCGGCTCGCTGGTCGCCTACCTCGCCTCCGAGGACGCCGGCTTCATCACCGGCGCCAACATCGACATCAACGGCGGCCTGCACATGGAGTGACCCCTCGGGAAGCCGCGGGGGCTGCAGGGCGGCACCCCGCCCCCGCGGCTCGGCGCCCTACTCCGGCTCCTGCCCGGCCTCGGGGGCCTCGAGCACGATCCGCTGCTCATTGCGGTCGAGCGTCTTCGGCCCGATCCCGTCGACGCGGGTGAGCCCGGCCGCGCTCTCGAAGGGGCCGTTGGCCTGCCGGTCCTCGATGATGGCCTCGGCCTTCACCGGGCCGACGCCGTAGAGCCCCTCGGCGAGCGTCTCGGGGCCGGCGCGGTTGATGTTGACGCCCTCGCCGGCCAGGGCGGCCGGGGCGAGCAGGGCCGCGCCGAGGAGAAGGGGGATGGTAAGGGGAGCACGGTACGACATCTCGAGCAACCTCCTTGTTGCCTGTAGGCCTCTAGCGCCGCGCTGCGGCGACGGGCGCTGCTCCCTGCAGCGCCCTGCCCGATTCTAGGCGGCGCCGATCTCCTCGGCAACGGCGCGGGCCGCCGCGGCGGGGTCGCCCGCCCGGGTGACGGGGCGCCCCACCACGAGGTAGTCCGCCCCGGCGGCCACGGCGCCGGCGGGCGTGGCGATGCGCGCCTGGTCGTCGGCGGCCGCCCCTGCGGGCCGGACGCCCGGCGTGACCCGCAGCAGCCGTCCGCCGCTCTGCCGGCGGATCTCCGGGGCCTCCGCCGGGGAGCAGACCACGCCGTCGAGGCCGGCCCGCTCGACGAGGCCGGCCAGCCGCAGGGCCGCCTCGCCGGGCGTGCCGCGCAGCCCGATCTCCTCGAGGCTGGCGGCGTCGTGGCTCGTCAGCACCGTCACCGCGATCAGCCAGGGGGTGTCGCCGCCCGAGAGGGCCTCCCGCGCCGCCGCGAGCATCTCCCGCCCGCCGAGGGCGTGGACGTTCACCATCCACACGCCGAGCTCCGCGGCTGCCCGGCAGGCGGCGGCGACGGTATTCGGGATGTCGTGGTACTTGAGATCGAGGAAGACGCCGAAGCCCCGCCCCTGCAGGCGCTCGACGAGCGCCGGCCCGGCGCGCGTAAAGAGCTCCTTGCCGACCTTGAGCCGGCAGACCGCCGGGTCGAGGCGCGCGGCGAGCGCCTCGGCCGGCTCCGCCGCCGCGAAGTCGAGGGCCACGATGAGCCGAGGGTCCTGTACGCCGCTCATGCCGTCTCCACCTCGCCGATCGGCCGCAGGGTCGCCCACGCCTTGCACCCCGGGCACTGCCAGAAGAGGATCCGCCCCGCGAAGCCGCAGCGCTGGCAGCGGTAGCGGGGCCGCTCGGCCTCGAGGCCGTCGAGCAGCTCGTAGAAGAGCTGCAGCTCCCGCGTCCCGATGGGCTCCTCCAGGGTCCGGGTGAGATCGACCAGGCGCCGCAGCCCCTCGAGGCTCGGGGCGCGCCGCAGCAGGAGGGTGAGCTCGTCGAGCGCCTCCCGGGGGCCGCGGCGCTGCTCGATGAGCCCGACGAGGCGGACGATCAGCGCGCCCTCCGGCGAGCGCGCGATCACCTGGCGCAGGAAGGTCTCCATCTGCCCGGGCCGCCCCAGGGCCTGGTAGCTCGCCTCCAGCCCCTCGAGGACCTCCGGCAGGAAGCCCGGGTCCTGCTCCGCCACCGCCTCGTAGGCCTTGAGCGCGGCCTTGTAGCGGCCGAGCTCGCGCTCCAGGTCGCCGCGCAGGATATTCGCCCGGACGCACCCCGGGTCCTCCTCGAGGGCGAGGCGCAGGAGCTGGCGGGCCTGGCCCGTATCGCCCCGGCTCCTCGCCTCGGCGGCGAGCTCGCAGCGCAGCTGCCCGATCCGGTCCCGGTACTGGCGGCCGTCGCCTTGGCGCTGGAGCCGGCGCGCCGTCTCGATGGCCTTGGACCACTCCTTCTCGTGCTCGTAGATGGTCAGCAGGTGGCCCAGCGCCGGCGTGGCGTACTCGCGGTCCGCCAGCAGCTCCGTGAAGAGGTTCTCCGCCCGGTCGAGGACCCCCGCCTTCAGGTGGTCCTCGCCGAGGGCGAGGAGGGCCTGGCTGCGCTCCCGGCGGCTGAGCGAGGGGCGCGCGATCAGGCTCTGGTGGATCCGGATCGCCCGGTCGACCTCGCCGCGGTTGCGGAAGAGGCTGCCGAGGGCGAGGTGCACCTCGGCGGTCTCGCCGTCGACCTCGGCCATCCGGGTAAAGGCCTCGAGCGCCTTGTCCCGCTCCTCGTTGAGCAGGTAGCTGAGGCCCTGGTAGTAGGCGTCGGGGAAGGAGCGCGATGGGGAGGCGTAATTCCGGCCGGTCTGCGGGCTGCGCTGGCCGATCCACCACCCCGAGAGCGCGGCTACTGGCAGCAGCAGCCACAGCAGCTCGAGCATCGAGCTAGTCGGAGTCGCCGAGCGGCGTCCGGCGCAGGGCCTGCAGCTGCCGCTCCGCGTAGCCGAGCTGGCGCTGCAGCCGCGCCACCTCGCGCCGCCGGCGCCACACCGCGCCCAGGCTGGCCAGCACGCCGAGCGCTGCCCCCAGGATCAGGGCGCCGACCAGGGCCACCGAGAGAGCCACCTCGTACTGGGCGATGAAGAGATCCACCCCCACCGGGTTGGCGTTGAGCACGGAGAACGCCAACCCGAAGAGGATGATCAGGAGGCCACCTATAAAAGCGAATAGACGTCGCATGGACCGGCTCTCACACTGTCGGCGATGGGCTTAGGTCGTCGAGCGCTCGGGCGTCTCGGGACGGCCCGCGTTGACACGCTCGCGCAGCGCTTTACCGGGCTTGAAGTGTGGCACGTACTTCTCCGGCAGCGCCACGGGCTCGCCGGTTTTCGGGTTGCGGCCGATGCGCGCTGGGCGGTGGTGGAGGGAGAAGCTCCCGAAACCGCGGATCTCGATGCGATCTCCGTCCGCGAGGGTCTCGCCCATGTACTCGAGCAGCCGCTTGACAGCCACCTCGACGTCCTTATGGGCCAGGTAGTCCTGCTTGGCGGCAATCGCGTCGATGAGCTCGGACTTCGTCATGGGTCTCGCATCCCTGGGTCGATTCGGCCGCGCCGGCGGCCCCGCAGCGGGGCCGCCGGCGCCCTCGGCCACGCATCCTAGTCGTTGTCGCGCCCGCCGCCCATCTGCTCCTTGAGCAGCTCACCGAGCTGGGTCGTCCCGGCGTTGGGGCCGGGCCGGGCGTGCTCCTGGACGGCCTGCTGCTCCTCCTCGGCCTCCTGGGCGCGCAGGGAGAGGTTGACCGTCCGGTTGCGCCGATCGACCCCGACGAACTTAGCCTCGAGCTCCTGCCCCTCCTGGAGCACCGAGCGGGCGTCCTCGACCCGCTCGCGGGCCAGGTCCGAGGCGCGGATGTACCCCTCGACGCCGCCGCCGACATCCAGCGTCGCGCCCTTCGGCTCGACGGCGGTAACGGTGGCGGAGACCGTGCTGCCCTTCTGGTGCTCGGCGAGCCACTGGCTGAGCGGGTCCTGCTCGAGCTGCTTGATCCCCAGGGAGATGCGCTCGCGCTCGGGGTCGATGGAGAGGACCACCGTCTCCACCTCCTCGCCCTTGCGGTACTGGCGCACCGCCTCCTCGCCGGCCTCCTCCCAGGAGAGGTCGGAGAGGTGGACGAGGCCGTCGATGCCGCCCTCGAGGCCGACGAAGATGCCGAAGTCGGTGATCGACTTGATCTGCCCGACGACCCGGTCGCCCTTGGAGTACTGCGCGGCGAACTCGTCCCAGGGGTTGGGCTGGCACTGCTTCATGCCCAGGGAGATGCGGCGGCGCTCCTCGTCGATGTCGAGGATCATCACCTCGACCTCGTCGCCGACGGCGACGACCTTCGCCGGGTTGACGTTCTTGTTGGTCCAGTCCATCTCGGAGACGTGGACCAGCCCCTCGACGCCCTCCTCGATCTCGACGAAGCAGCCGTACTCGGTGATGTTGGTGACCTTGCCGGGGACCCGGGCGCCCTCGGGGTAGCGCTGGGCGAGGGCCTCCCACGGATCGGCGCCGAGCTGCTTGAGCCCGAGGGAGACGCGGTTGCGCTCGCGGTCGAACTTGAGCACCTTGACCTCGAGCTCCTGGCCGACCTCGACCACCTCGGAGGGGTTCTTGACCCGCCGCCAGGCCATGTCGGTGATGTGCAGCAGCCCGTCGATGCCGCCGAGGTCGATGAAGGCGCCGTAGTCGGTGAGGTTCTTGACGATGCCCTTGATCGTCTGCCCTTCCTGGAGCTTTTCGAGCAGCGCCTCGCGCTCGGCGCTGTACTCCTCCTCGACCACGGCGCGCCGGGAGACGACCACGTTGTTGCGCCGGGCGTCGAGCTTGATGACCTTGAACTCCAGGTCCTTGCCCTCGAGGTAGGTGGTGTCGCGCACAGGGCGGATATCCACCAGGGAGCCGGGCAGGAAGGCGCGGATGTGGCCGAGGTCGACGGTGAAGCCGCCCTTGACCTTGCCGCTGATCTGCCCCGTCACCGTCTCGCTGTTCTCGTAGGCCTGCTCGAGGGCGCGCCAGGCGTAGGCGCGCTTGGCCCGCTCGCGCGACAGCCGGGTCTCGCCGAAGCCGTCCTCGACGGTGTCGAGGGCCACCTCGACCTCGTCGCCGACGGCCACCTCCAGGCTGCCGGCCTCATCGTAGAACTGCGAGGCGGGGATCACCGCCTCGGACTTCAGCCCGGCGTTGACGGTGACGTCCTCGTTGTCGATGGCTACGACCCGCGCCGTGACAATGGCGCCAGGCCGCATATCGGTGTTCGCAAGGCTCTCCTCGAAGAGTTCCGCAAAGCTCTCGGTCATCGTTGTGTCGATCCAGGACCGTGGCACGGTCAGTTGTTTGAAGTGGATTTCGGCGGCCCTACCGCCGGCCGTTTGCTGATCACTCGCCCCGCCCGCAGCGGCGGCGCGGCTCAACCTCTCGCTGCCGCCCCCGGCAGCCCCAGCCGAGCCCGCAGCCGCTCCAGCACCTGCTCGACGACCTGCGGGACCTCCAAGCCGGTGGTATCCAGGATCTGCGCATCCGAGGCAGGCTGCAGCGGCGCTGTCGCGCGGGAGGCGTCCCGTTGATCGCGCTCGGCGATCTCCTCCGTAAGGGCATCTAGGCTAACATCGATGCCCTGTTCCTTCAACTGGTTATGGCGCCGGCGGGCGCGCTCCTCGGCGCTCGCCGTCAGGAAGATCTTGAGCTCCGCGCCCGGGAAGACCACCGTGCCCATATCCCGCCCGTCCGCGACCAGCCCCGGCGGGCGCCGGAAGTCGCGCTGGCGCTGCAGGAGCGCCTCGCGCACCGGCTGCAGGGCCGCCACCTGGGAGGCCAGGGCGCCGGTGGTCTCGGTGCGCAGCTGCGCGGTGACGTCCTCGCCGTCGAGCAGCACCCGCTCGGCGCCGGCATCGAGCCGGAACGCCGCGGGCAGCTGCGCCGCCAGGCCGGCGGCGCCGGCCGCATCCGCGGCCGGGTCGACCCCTCGGCGCTGGCAGTACAGCCCGGTAAGCCGGTAGAGCGCGCCGCTGTCGAGGAAGTGCCAGCCCGTCGTGCGCACCACCTCGCGGGCGACCGTCCCCTTGCCGGCCCCGCTGGGGCCGTCGAGCGCCAGCACCGGCGCCTGCGCCGCCCCGCTGATCTCGCTCTCGCTCATCGGCTCATGCCCCCTGCCTGTGCTCCGCCCTTGCGCCTCAAGCCCCCGCCGCCGGGAGCGCCTGGATCTCGAGCCCCGCCTGCCCCATCAGGGAGACGAAGCCGGGAAAGGAGGTCCCCACATTCTCACAGTCGTCAACCTGGACCGGGGCCTGGGCGCGCAGCGCGGCGACGGCGAAGGCCATGGCGATCCGGTGATCGCCGTGGCTGTCGAGCCGCACGCCGCCGGCGAGGCGCGGCTGGCCGACGAGCCGCAGCCCGTCGGCCCGCGGCTCGGCCGCCACGCCGAGCCGGCGCAGGCCCTCGGCCATCACCGCGATCCGGTCCGACTCCTTGACCCGCAGCTCCTCGGCGCCGGTGAGCAGCGTCTCCCCCTCGGCGCAGGCGGCGGCGATCAGCAGCGCCGGGAACTCGTCGATGGCCAGCGGCACCAGCGCCTCGGGGATGCGGATCCCGTGCAGCGGCGCCGAGCGCACGCGCAGGTCGGCCACGGGCTCGCCGCTGGTCTCCCCCTCCCGGAGCACCTCGATATCCGCGCCCATCTGCCGCAGGATGGTCACGGCGCCGGTGCGGGTCGGGTTCCAGCCGACGTGGCGCAGCACCAGCTCCGAGCCGGGGGCGATGCTGGCGCCGACGAGCAGGAAGGCCGCCGAGGAGAGGTCCCCGGGGACGTCGACCGCCGTCGCCGTCAGCGCCCCGCCGCCGTCGAGGCAGGCGGTACGCCCCTGCACGGCGACCGGGTAGCCGAAGCCGGTGAGCATGCGCTCGGTGTGGTCCCGGGTCGGCGCCGGCTCGCGCACGCAGGTCCGCCCGGCGGCGTGCAGGCCGGCGAGCAGCAGCGCCGACTTGACCTGGGCGCTGGCCACCGGGAGGGTGTAGTCGATGCCGTGCAGCTCGCCGCCGGCGTGCAGGCGCAGCGGCGCCGTCCCGCCCTCGGCCGTGCCGATGCGCGCGCCCATGGCGGCCAGCGGCTCGGTGACCCGGCCCATGGGCCGGCGGTTCAGGGAGGCGTCGCCGGTGAGCACCGCCTCGAAGGGCAGCCCGGCGAGCAGCCCGGCGAGCAGGCGCATGGAGGTCCCGGAGTTGCCGACGTCCAGCGGCGCGCTCGGCGCCCGCAGCCCCTCGCGCCCGGCGCCCTGGATGGTGGCCGCACCCTGGCGCGGCCCCTCGATGGCGACGCCGAGCTGGCGGAAGGCGCCGACGGTGGCCAGGACGTCGGCGCCCTCGAGCAGCCCGGTGATCCGGGTCTCCCCCCGCGCCAGGGCGCCGAGCATGACGGCGCGGTGGGAGATGGACTTGTCGCCGGGGACGCGCAGCTCGCCGCGCAGGCTGCCGCCCGGCGCCACGCGCCACGCGCGCTGCGGCCCCGCCGCGGCGCTCACGAGCGCCCCTCCAGCAGGCGCAAGAAGCGCGCCCGCTCCTGCTGGGCGTGGCGGAAGAGCGCCAGCACCGCCTCGTCGTCGCCCTCGGCGAGCCGCTCGGTCAGCCGCTCGACGTCCGCCTGGTAGCGGCGCAGGGCGTCGACGACGTTGGCCCGGTTGGCGGCGCAGATATCCCGCCACATCTGCGGGTCCGAGGAGGCGATCCGGGTGAAGTCCCGGAAGCCGCCGGCGGCGAACTCGAAGATCTCCTGGCGCTCGTCCCAGCCCGAGAGGCTGTCGACCAGGGCGTAGGCCAGGGCGTGGGGCAGGTGCGAGGTGGCCGCGAGGACCTCGTCGTGGTGCTCGGCGGGCATCGTCACCACCGTCGAGCCGACGGCCTCCCACATGGCCCGGACGCGCGCCAGGGCCGCCGCCTCGGTGGCGGTTACCGGGGTCAGGATGACCCGGCGGCGCTCGTAGAGCTCGGGGAAGGCCGCCTCGACGCCGCTGTACTCGGTGCCGGCGATGGGGTGGCCGGGCACCAGCCAGCCCGGCACCTCGCCGTAGACGGCCTCCGCCTCGGCGAGCACCGCGCCCTTGACGCTGGCGACGTCGGTGACCGCGGTCCCCGCCGCCACCGCCCCCTTCAGCTCGGCGAGGACCTGGCCCACGGCGCGCACCGGCACGCCGATGACGGCCACGTCGGCGCCGGCGACGGCCGCGGCCGGCTCCCGGACCCCGCGGTCGATGACCCCGCGCGCCGCGGCGCGCTCGAGGGCCTCCGGGGCGCGGTCGCAGCCGACGACCTCCGCCACGGCCCCGGCCCGGCGCAGGGCCAGCGCCAGGGAGCCGCCGATGAGGCCGACGCCGATGACCGCCAGGCGCTGGATCACGCCGCCCCCGGCCTCAGCTCGGCGAGGGCCTCGAGGAAGGTGCGGTTCTCCGCGGCGGTGCCGACGCTCACCCGCAGCCAGCCGGCCAGGTCGTAGCCGGCCACCGGGCGGATGATCACCCCGCGGCGCAGCAGCCCCTCGTGGATCTGCGCCGCCTGCTCGCCGGCGTAGAAGGTCAGGAAGTTCGCCGCCGAGGGCAGCACCCGCAGCCCCATCGCCTCGAGCCCCTCGCGCAGAATGCGGCGCTGCTCGTCGTTGAGGGCCACGGCGCGGCGGGTGTGCGCCTCGTCGGCGAGCGCCGCGGCGGCGGCCTCCTGGGCCGGCGCCGAGCAGTTGAACGGCTGCCGGACGCGGTTGAGCAGGTCGGCCACCGCGGGGTGGGAGAGCCCGTAGCCGACGCGCAGGCCGGCGAGGCCGTAGACCTTGGAGAAGCTGCGGGTGACCACGAGGTTGGGGTAGGCCTCGAGCCACCGGCTCGCATCGGGGTAGCCCGGCTCGGCGGCGGCGTACTCGAAGTACGCCTCGTCGACCACGGCGATCACCCGCGCCGGGAGGCGGTCGAGGAAGCCCCGCAGCTCCCCCTCGGTGAGCCACGTCCCGGTGGGGTTGTTGGGGTTGGCCACGAAGACCACGCTGACGGTCTCGTCCACCGCGGCGAGCATGGCCTCGAGGTCGTGGCCGTAGGGCTGCTCGGCCTCGGCCGGCAGGGCCGGGACGACCCGCGCCGTCGCGCCGACCGTCTGGGTGGCGATGGGGTAGACGGCGAAGGCGTGGGCCGAGAAGACCGCCGTGCGCCCCGGCCCGAGGAAGGCCTGGGCGAGCAGGACGAGGACGTCGTTGGAGCCGTTGCCGAGGGTGACGCGCTCGGGCGGGACGCCGTGGCGCTCGGCGACGGCGGCCTTGAGGGCGAAGCCGTTGCCGTCGGGGTAGCGGTGCGCCGCGGCGCCGGCCGCCGAGGCCGCCTCCGCCGCCCGCGGCGAGGGGCCGAGGGGGCTCTCGTTGGAGGCGAGCTTGACGACCTCGGAGACGCCGTACTCGCGGCGCAGCTCGTCGATGGGCTTGCCCGGCTCGTAGGGGGCCAGGCCGCGCACGCCGGGCATCGCCAGCGCGGAGAAGTCGATTGCGGTCTCGCTGTCACTCATCGCTCAGATCGCCCGCGGATAGGAGCCGAGGATCCGGAACAGGCTGGCGCGCTCGCGCACCTGCTCGAGCGCCTCGGCCAGCACGGGGTCGCGGTGGTGGCCGAGGACGTCGATGAAGAAGACGTACTCCCAGATGCCGGCCTGCGGCGAGGGCCGGGACTCGATCCGGGTCATGTCGATGCCGTTGGCCGCCAGCGGCTCGAGGAGCTGGAAGAGCAGCCCGGTGCGGTTGGCGCTGGAGACCACCAGGGAGGTCTTGTCGCGGCCGCTCGGCGCCGGCGAGCGGTAGCCGAGGACCAGGAAGCGGGTGGTATTGCCGTGGCGGTCCTCGATGCGCGCCTGGCGGATGGGCACCCCGTAGAGCCCGGCCGCCGCCTCGCTGGCGATGGCCGCGGCCGCCGGGTCCGCGGCCGCCCGCTGGGCCGCCTCGGCGGTGCTCGCCACCGGCAGCCGCTCGGCGTTGGGCAGGTGGGTCTCCAGCCACGCGCGGCACTGCGAGAGCCCCTGCTGGTGGGAGTAGACCCGCTCGACGGCGGTAAAGCGCTCCGCCTGCATCGCCAGGGCGTGGTGGATGCGCAGCTCCACCTCGCCGACGATCGCCAGCTCCGAGTCGAGGAAGCGGTCGAGGGTGTGGCTGACCACCCCCTCGGAGGAGTTCTCCACCGGCACCACGCCGTAGTGGGCGGCCCCGGACTCCACCTCGCGGAAGACCGCGCCGATGGTCGCCAGGGGCGCGGTCCCGGTGCCGTGGCCGAAGTGCTTGCTCGCCGCCTCCTCGGTGAAGGTGCCGCGCGGGCCGAGGAAGGCGACGGTCAGCGGCTGCTGCAGGGCCCGGCACGCCGACATGATCTCGCGGAAGAGGACCGTGACCTGCTCGGCGCTCAGCGGCCCGTCGTTGCGCTCGGTGAGCCGCCGGAGCACCTCCGCCTCGCGCTCCGGGCGGTAGACCTCCGCGGCCTGGACCCGCTGGGCCTTGGCCCGGGCCACCCCCTCGGCCAGGCGGGCGCGCTCGTTGACCAGATCGAGGATCTGGTCGTCGAGGCTGTCGATGTGCTGGCGCAGGGCCGTGAGATCGTCGTGCGCGCCCGCCATGACCCCCTCAGCGGATGACCCGGACCTTGAGCACGCCCTCGATGCCCGCGAGCTGCTCCACCGCCGTATCCGGGACCGTGCCCTCGACGTCGACGAGGGTGTAGGCGAGCCGCTCCTGCGCCTTGTTGTACATGTCGTCGATGTTCAGGCCGGCCTGGGCGAGGATGCTCGAGATCTGCCCGAGCATGTTCGGCACGTTGGCGTTGACCACGCACAGCCGGTCGCCCTTGCCGCTGCGCGGCATGGTGACGTCGGGGAAGTTGACGGCGTTGCGCACGTTCCCCGTCTCCAGGTAGTCGCGGACCTGCTCGGCGACCATCACGGCGCAGTTCTCCTGCGCCTCGAGGGTCGAGGCGCCGAGGTGGGGCAGGGTCACCGCCTTGGGGTGGTCCTTGAGGGCGTTGCTCGGGAAGTCGCTGATGTAGGCGTGCAGCCGCTCCTCGTCGAGGGCCTTGACGACGTCCGCCTCGTCGACGATCTCGGCGCGGGAGAAGTTGAGCAGCGTCGCCCCCGCCCGCGCCTGGGCCAGGCGCGAGGCGTCGATCAGCCCACGGGTGGCCTCGAGCAGCGGGACGTGGACGGTCACCATGTCCGCGTGCGCCATGACGTCGCCGACGCTGTGCGCCGCCTCGACGCCGGCGTCGAGCTGCCAGGCGGCGTCGACGGTGATCTGCGGGTCGTAGCCGATGACCTCCATGCCCAGGGCCCGGGCGGTATTGGCCACCTGCACGCCGATGGCGCCGAGGCCCACCACGCCCAGGGTCCGCCCGGGGAGCTCGAAGCCGGTGAAGCGCTTCTTGTTCGCCTCCATCGCCTCGTGGAGCTCCTCGTCGCTGCCCTCCAGGGAGCGGGCGTAGGCCCAGGCGGGGCAGATGTTGCGCGCGGCGAGGAACAGCCCGGCGATGACCAGCTCCTTGACGGCGTTGGCGTTCGCCCCCGGGGCGTTGAACACCGGCACGCCGCGCTCGGTCATCTCGGCGACGGGGATGTTGTTGACCCCGGCGCCGGCGCGGCCGATGGCGAGCACCGAGCCGGGGACCGACTGCCCGTGGAGATCCGCCGAGCGCACCAGGATGGCGTCCGGGTCGGCGATATCCGAGGCCGTCTCGAAGCGCTCACGCGGCAGGCGCTCGAGCCCCTTGACGGCGATGTTGTTCAGCGTCTGGATTCGGTACATGGCGGATCACCCGTAGCGCTTCTCGAAGTCGGCCATGAACTCGACGAGGCGGTCGACGCCCTCCTCGGGCATGGCGTTGTAGATGGACGCGCGCATGCCGCCGACGGAGCGGTGGCCCTTGAGCGTCGTCAGCCCGGCGGCCTCGGCCTCCTCGAGGAAGGTGGCGTCGAGGCTCGAGTCGGCGAGCACGAAGGGCACGTTCATCCAGGAGCGGCACTGCGGGTCCACCGGGTTGCTGTAGAAGGCGGAGGCGTCGATGGCGTCGTAGAGCTTGCGCGCCTTGCGCTCGTTGATCTCGGCCATCGCCTCGAGGCCGCCGAGCCCCTTGAGCCACTCGAAGACCAGGCCGGCGACGTAGAGCGGGTAGGTCGCCGGGGTGTTGAGCATCGAGTCGGCGTCGGCCTGCTGCTTGTAGTCCCAGACGTTCGGGGTCTGCGGCAGGGCCTCGCCGATGAGGTCGTCGCGGACGATGACCAGCGTCACCCCGGCCGGGCCGATGTTCTTCTGCGCCCCGGCGTAGATCAGCCCGTAGCGGCTGACGTCGATGGGCCGCGAGAGCAGCGTCGAGGACATGTCGGCCACCAGGGGCTTGTCGCCGACCTCCGGGATCCAGTGGAACTCGACGCCGCTGATGGTCTCGTTGGGCGTGTAGTGGACGTAGGCGGCGTCGTCGGAGAGCTGCCACTCCGACGGCGCCGGGACGTGCATGAGGTCCGGCTCGCCGGAGGCGGCGACGTGGACGTCGGCGTACTTCTTGGCCTCGGCGATGGCCTTCTTCGACCAGGAGCCGGTGTAGACGTAGTCGGCACGCTGCCCGCCGCGGAGCAGGTTCATCGGCACCGCCGCGAACTGCCCGGTGGCCCCACCCTGGAGGAAGAGCACGTGGTAGTTGCTCGGGATCTGCAGGAGCTCGCGCAGGTCGGCCTCGGCCTTCTCGGCGATGGAGACGTACGCCTTGCCGCGGTGGCTCATCTCCATGACCGACATCCCCGTGCCGTGCCAGTCGAGCATCTCCTCGGCGGCGCGGCGCATGACGGTCTCGGGGAGCATGGCGGGGCCGGCGCTGAAGTTGTAAACCCTACTCATTCGTCAATCCTCGCTTGCGACAAGACTTTGTGCTCGGGGCCGCCCTCCTCGGCCCGCCCCGGACGCCGGGCCCGGCCGGGGCCGGCCGGCCTACTCCTCCGGCTCCTCGGCGAGCCCCTCGACCCGCTCGAGCCCGACCAGCTGCTCATCCTCGTCGAGGCTGATGAGCTTCACCCCCTGCGTGTTGCGCCCCACGCGGGAGACGTCCGCCACGGGGGTGCGCACCAGCGTCCCGTTGCGGCTGACGAGCATGATCTCGTCGTCCTCGGCGGCCTGTACAGCGCCGACGACGCGGCCGTTGCGCTCGGTGGTGCGGATGCAGATCACGCCCAGGCCGCCGCGGCCGCGGCGCGGGTACTCCGCGACCGGGGTGCGCTTGCCGTAGCCGTGCTCGGTGGCGGTGAGGATATCGCCCTCGCCGAGGATCAGCAGGGCGATGACCCGCTGCCCGGCCTCGAGGCGGATGCCGCGCACGCCGGTGGCGGTCCGCCCCATGGCGCGCACCTCCGACTCGGGGAAGCGCAGCGCCTTGCCGGCGTCGGACAGGAGCATGACCTCGCGGCTGCCGTCGGTGATCTCGGCGTCGACGAGGGTGTCGTCGTCGCGCAGCTCGACGGCGATGATCCCGCTCGAGCGCGGCCGCGAGAAGTGCGACAGCGGCGTCTTCTTGACCGTGCCGTTGTGGGTCGCCATGAAGACGAAGTGCTCCTCGTCGAACTCGCGCACGGGGACGACGGCGTTGATCCGCTCGCCCTCCTCGAGCGGCAGCAGGTTGAGGATCGGCCGCCCGCGGGAGGAGCGGCTGCCCTGGGGCAGCTCGTAGACCTTGCGCCAGTAGCACTTGCCGGTGCTCGAGAAGCACAGCAGCGTGTCGTGGGTGTTGGCGATGAACAGCTTGTCGATGAAGTCCTCGTCCTTCATCGCCGTGGCGCTCTTGCCCCGGCCGCCGCGGCGCTGCGCCCGGTAGCCGGTCAGCGGCTGCGCCTTGACGTAGCCCTGGTGGGACAGGGTCACCACCATGTCCTCCTCGCTGATCAGGTCCTCCAGCGAGAGCTCGGCGGTGTCCTCGCGGATCTCGGTCTTGCGCCCGTCGCCGTAGCCGTCGCGGATCTCCGCCAGCTCCTCGCGGATGACCTCCATGAGGCGCTCGCCGCTGTCGAGGATGTGGATGAGCTCGCCGATGCGCTCGAGCAGGCCGCCGTACTCGTCGACGATCTTGTCCTGCTCCATGCCCGTCAGGCGGTGCAGGCGCAGGTCGAGGATGGCCTGGGCCTGCGCCGGCGAGAGGCGGTAGACGCCCTGCGCCTCGTCGAGCCCGGCGCCGGCCTCCAGCCCCTCCGGCCGCGTGGCGTGGGCGCCGGCGCGCTGGAGCATCTCGGTGACCACGCCCGGGCGCCAGTCGCGGCGGGCGAGCGCCTCGCGGGCCTCCGCCGGCCCGGAGGCGGCCTTGATGAGGGCGACGACCTCGTCGATGTTCGCCAGCGCCACGGCCAGCCCCTCGAGGACGTGGGCGCGCTCGCGGGCCTTGCGCAGCTCGTAGATCGTCCGCCGGGTGACCACCTCGCGGCGGTGGCGGATGAAGGCCTCGAGGATCTGCTTGAGGCTGAGGGTGCGCGGCTCGCCCTCGTGCAGCGCCACCATGTTGATGCCGAACACGGTCTGCATCTGGGTGTGGCGGTAGAGGTTGTTGAGCACCACCTCGCCGACCTCGCCGCGCTTGAGCTCGAGGACGATGCGGATGCCCTCCTTGTCGGACTCGTCGCGCAGCTCGGAGATGCCCTCGAGGCGGCGCTCCTTGACCAGCTCGGCGATCTTCTCCACCAGGCGCGCCTTGTTGACCTGGAAGGGGAGCTCGGTGACCACGATCCGCTCGCGGCCGCTGTCCATCTCCTCGACCTCGGCGCGGGCGCGCAGGACCATGCGCCCGCGGCCGGTGCGGTAGGCCTGGTGGATGCCGGCGGTGCCGAAGATGATCCCGCCGGTGGGCAGGTCGGGGGCCGGCATCAGCTCGATCAGCGACTCCACCGGCAGCTGCTCGTCGTCGACGAGGGCGATGCAGGCGTTGAGCACCTCGCGCAGGTTGTGCGGCGGGATGTTCGTCGCCATGCCCACGGCGATCCCGGCGCCGCCGTTGACGAGGAGGTTGGGCAGCCTCGTCGGCAGCACCTGCGGCTCCTGCTCGGAGCCGTCGTAGTTGTCGACGAAGTCGACGGTCTCCTTGTCGATGTCGGCGAGCAGCTCGTGGGCGAGCCGCGCCATGCGCACCTCGGTGTAGCGCATGGCCGCCGGGGAGTCGCCGTCGATGGAGCCGAAGTTGCCCTGCCCGTCGACGAGCCGGTAGCGCATGCTGAAGGGCTGGGCGAGGCGCACGATGGTGTCGTAGACGGCGGCGTCGCCGTGGGGGTGGTACTTACCGATGACGTCGCCGACGACGCGCGCCGACTTCTTGTACGCCTTGTTGTAGTCGTTGCCGAGCTCGCGCATGGCGTAGAGGACACGCCGGTGCACGGGCTTGAGGCCGTCGCGGACATCCGGCAGGGCGCGGCCGACGATCACGCTCATGGCGTAATCGAGGTACGACTGCCGCATCTCGTCTTCGAGGTTAACGGGGAGGATCTCGCGGGCGACGCCGGACATGCGCTCTTCTCGGGACTCTCTCGGGTAAAGGGAGGATGGTACCATACCGGCGCTGCGACGAGAGCGGAAAGGGGCTGCCCGTGGCGCTGACCAATCAGCTGATCCTCTTCGGCGCCGCCCTGCTGCTGACCAGCATCGTCGCCAGCGTCGTCTCGGACCGCCTCGGCGCGCCGATGCTGCTGCTCTTCCTCGGCATCGGCATGCTCCTCGGCGAGGACGGGCTCTTCGGCGTCGCCTTCCACGACCTGCAGGCCGCGCACCTCATCGGCAGCCTGGCCCTGGCGATCATCCTCTTCGACGGCGGCCTGCGCACCCACGCCTCGACCTTCCGGGTCGCCCTCAAGCCGGCGCTCACCCTGGCCACGGGCGGGGTGCTGATCACCGCGGCGGTCACCGGCGGGCTCGCCGCCTGGATCTTCGCCCTGGACTGGCCGCAGGCGCTGCTGCTCGGGGCCATCGTCAGCTCCACCGACGCCGCCGCCGTCTTCAGCCTCCTCCACGGCCGCGGCCTCGAGCTCAAGCAGCGCGTCGCCGCGACGCTGGAGATCGAGTCGGGCAGCAACGACCCGATGGCCATCTTCCTGACCGTGCTGCTCGTCGAGCTCCTCGCCCAGCGCCCCGAGCACCTCGCCCTGACGGCGGCCCTGGAGCTGGGCCAGCAGCTCGGCCTCGGCGCCCTGCTCGGCACCCTCGGCGGCGTGCTGCTCGCCGGCATCATCAACCGGCTCACCCTCACCCCCGGGCTCTACCCCCTGCTCGCCCTCGGCGGGGGGCTGGCCGTCTTCGGCGGCACCGCGGTGCTCGGCGGCAGCGGCTTCCTCGCCGTCTACCTCGCCGGGCTGATCGCCGGCAACCGGCGGCTGCAGGCGGCGCAGAACATCCGCCGCTTCCACGACGGCTTCGCCTGGCTGGCGCAGATCACCATGTTCGTCGTCCTCGGGCTGCTGGTCACGCCCTCGGAGCTCGCCGCGATCGCCGTGCCGGGGCTGCTCGCCGCCGCCGCCCTGATCCTCGTCGCCCGGCCGCTGGGGGTCATCCTCTGCCTGGCGCCGCTGCGCTTCCCCTGGCGCGAGCAGCTGTTCATCGCCTGGGTCGGGCTGCGCGGGGCGGTGCCCATCGTCCTCGCCCTCTTCCCCCTGCTCGCCGACATCGAGCAGGCGCAGCTGCTGTTCAACATCGCCTTCTTCGTGGTGCTGGTCTCGCTGCTCGTCCAGGGCTGGACCATCGCCCCGGCGGCGCGGCTGCTCGGCCTCGAGGTGCCGCCGGACAGCGGGGCCGCGCAGCGCCAGGAGATCGACGTCCCCCACCAGACGGACTACGAGTTCGTCGCCTACCGCATCACGGACAGCTCCCCGGCGCTCTACAAGCCCGTGGACCGGCTGGCCCTGCCGGGCTCGGCCCAGGTCATCGCCCTCTTCCGCGGCGGGCAGGCGCTCGCCGAGCCGGCCCGCGAGGTCCTCCGCCCGCGCGACCACGTCTACCTGCTGAGCCTGCCGAGGGATATCGCCGCCCTCGACCGCGTCTTCGTGGCGCCGGCCGGGCCGGCCTACCTCACCGAGCAGCGCTTCTTCGGCGAGTTCACCCTCGACGGCGAGACCCGGCTCATCGACCTCGCCGGCGCCTACGGCCTCTCCGTGCCCTCCGGCGCGCAGCCCGAGGAGAGCCTCAGCGACTACCTGCTGTGGATCTTCAACAACCGGGCGGTGATCGGCGACCGGGTACGCATCGACAACCTGCAGTTCACGGTGCGGGCCATCGAGGACGGGCGGATCACCTCGGTGGGCATGCGCATCGGCCGCCAGCCCGGCTGAGCCCGGCGGCGGGGCGGGCCGCTCAGCCGCCCTCCGCCACCAGCCGCGCGATGCCCTCGGCGTCCGGCTGGTGGACCACGCCGCGCTCGGTCACCAGCACGTCGACGAGCCCGGCCGGCGTCACGTCGAAGACCGGGTTCCAGGCGCCGACGCCCTCGCCCGCCGGGGCGATGCGGTGCCCGCCGGCGCTGAGGACCTCCTCGGCGCCGCGCGTCTCGATGGGGATCGCCTCGCCGTCGGGGGTCTGCGGGTCGATGGTCGCCGCCGGCGCCACGACCATGAAGCGGACCTCGTGCTCCCGGGCCGCCAGGGCCAGGCCGTAGGTGCCGATCTTGTTGGCGACGTCGCCGTTGGCGGCGATGCGGTCGGCGCCCACCACGACCCAGTCCACGGCCCCGCTGCGCATCAGCGCCGGGGCGGCGCCGTCGGCGAGCAGCGCCACCGGGATGCCGTCGGCGGCCAGCTCCCACGCCGTCAGCCGCGCCCCCTGCAGCCACGGCCGCGTCTCGTCGGCGAAGACCCGCTCGAGGCGCCCGTCCGCCCAGGCGGTGCGGATCACCCCCAGGGCCGTACCCAGCCCGCCGGTGGCCAGGGAGCCGGTATTGCAGTGGGTCAGCACGCCGCTGCCCGGCTGGATGAGCCCGGCGCCGGAGCGGCCCATCCGGCGGTTCGCCGCGACGTCCTCGGCGTGGACGGCGTGCGCCTCGGCGAGCAGCGCCGGCGTGGGATCCTCGCCGGCCGGCAGCTCGGCGGCGCGCGCCTCCATGCGGGCCAGGGCCCAGGCGAGGTTCACGGCCGTCGGCCGCGAGCGGCGCAGCGCCTCGAGGTCGTCGGCCATCGCCGCGGCCCACCCCGCGCCGTGCTCGCGCCAGGCCGTGCGGGCGGCCAGGGCGGCGCCGTAGGCGGCGGCGATGCCGATCGCCGGTGCCCCGCGGACGACCATCTCGGCGATGGCCGCGGCCACCGCCGGGGCGTCGCGGCAGCAGCGGTAGGCCTCGGCCTCGGGCAGCCGGCGCTGATCGAGCAGGTAGAGGGCCTCGTCGGCCCACTCCAGGGCCCGGACGGTATCGTGGGAGCTGGCAGTCAACTCGTGCTAACCTCGCGATCGGTGCAATGAGGGGGAGCATTATGGAACGAGTCGATAGCCTGATCCACGCCCGCTGGGTGATCCCCGTCGAGCCCGAGGGGGCGGTCCTGGAGCGCCACGGGGTCGCCGTGCGCGACGGGCGGATCGTGGCGATCGCCCCGAGCGCCGAGCTCCAGGCCCGCTACAGCGCCGCGGAGGAGCGCCACCTCGGCGAGCACGCCCTCATCCCCGGGCTGATCAACGCCCACACCCACTCCGCCATGACCCTGCTGCGCGGCATGGCCGACGACCTGCCGCTGATGACGTGGCTGACCGAGCACATCTGGCCCGCGGAGCAGCGCTGGGTGGGCGAGGCCTTCGTCCGCGACGGCAGCACCCTCGCCATGGCCGAGATGCTCCTCGGGGGCGTGACCTGCTTCAACGACATGTACTTCTTCCCCGAGGCCACTGCCGCGGCCGCCCGCGAGGCCGGGATGCGCGCCGTGCTGGGGATGATCGTCATCGACTTCCCGAGCGCCTACGCCAGCGGCCCCGAGGCGTACCTGGAGAAGGGCCTGGCCTTCCACGAGGCCTGCCGCGGCGAGGCGCTGATCCGGCCCGTCCTCGCCCCCCACGCCCCCTACACCGTGGCCGAGCCGTGGCTCGAGCGCATCCGCGAGCACGCCGAGGCGCTCGACGTGCCGGTCCACATCCACCTCCACGAGACCGCCGGCGAGGTCGAGCAGAGCGTGCAGCAGACCGGCAAGCGGCCGCTGCAGCGGCTCGACGAGCTCGGCCTCGTCTCGCCGCGGCTGCTCGCCGTCCACGCCACGCAGCTCGAGGCCGCCGAGATCGAGCGCCTCGCCGCGGCCGGCGCCCACGTCCTCCACTGCCCGGAGGCGAACCTCAAGCTCGCCAGCGGCTTCTGCCCCGTGGGCGCGCTGAGCGCCGCGGGGGTCAACGTCGCCCTCGGCACCGACGGCGTGGCCAGCAACAACGACCTCGACATGATCGGCGAGATGCGCACCGCGGCGCTGCTCGCCAAGGCGGTCGGCGGCGACGCGGCGGCGGTGCCGGCGGCCCAGGCGCTGCGCATGGCGACCCTCAACGCCGCGCGGGCGCTCGGCATCGACGGCGCCGTCGGCTCCATCGAGCCCGGCAAGGCCGCCGACCTGACCGCCGTCTCCCTCGGCGAGATCGACCTCCAGCCGATCTACAACCCGCTCTCGCAGCTGGTCTACGCCGCCACGCGGCGCCACGTCACCGACGTCTGGGTCGCCGGCGCGCCGCTGGTCCGCGACCGGCAGCTGACCACCATCGACGCCGCGGCGGCGAGCCGGCGCGCGGCGCAGTGGGGCGAGCGCATCGGCGCGGCGGACCGCGGCGAGGGCTGACCGCCACCCCCGAACGGCAAGGGAGCGCACCGATGTCGATTCCCCCGGAGGAGAACACCCCCGAGCGCAACGAGGACGCGCGGGAGACCGCCCGCTTCGACGCCACCGGCGACTGGTGGGAGCCGGAGGGCAGCCAGCGGGCGCTCCACGACATCAACCCCGTCCGCCTCGACTGGGTGGAGGCCTGCCTCGGCGGCGCCGAGGGCAAGCGCATCCTCGACGTCGGCGCCGGCGGCGGGCTGCTCGCCGAGGGCCTCGCCCGCCGCGGCGCCCGGGTGCTGGGCATCGACACCGCCCGGCAGGCCCTGCAGACGGCCAAGCTCCACGCCCTCGAGGCGGAGATCACCAACGTCGACTACCGCTGCTGCACCGTCGAGGAGCTCGCCGCGGAGGCCCGGCGCGGCGAGCTCGAGCCCTTCGACGCGGTCACCTGCATGGAGATGCTCGAGCACACCCCGCAGCCGGCCTCGGTGGTCGCGGCCTGCGCCGAGCTGGTCCGCGACGGCGGCGACGCCTGCTTCTCCACCCTCAACCGCACCCTCGCCTCCTACGCCCTGGCCATCCTCGGCGCCGAGTACGTGCTCGGCCTGCTGCCCAAGGGGACCCACCGCCACGACCGCTTCGTCCGCCCCGCCGAGCTGGCGGCCTGGGGGCGGGAGAGCGGCCTGGCGCTGGTGGCGCTGCAGGGGCTCGGCTACAACCCCTTCACCCGCGCCGCCTGGCTGAAGCGGGACACCGCCGTGAACTACTTCGCGCACCTGCGCAAGGGATGAAGGATCCGGCGGGCGTCCTCCTCGACCTCGACGGCACGCTGCTCGACACGGCGCCGGCGCTGCTCGCCTGCGTCGACGAGCTCCTCGCCGAGCACGGCCGCCCGCCCGCGGCCCCCG
>NZ_NRSH01000025.1 GCF_016584055.1 Halorhodospira neutriphila | reverse complement strand
CAGGCCCTGCGTGATACGCTTGCGCGGTGGCGGGGCGGCCTCTAGCGCCCCTCGCCAGGGCTGCTTCGGAGGGGGTTGCCGTGGGACAGGAGATCGGGCGGTCGCGGTTCAGCCGGGCGGACTTCCGCCGCTTCCGGCGCCGGCTCAAGGCGGAGACGGAGCTGCTGCGCGAGGCGCTGCGCGGCGGGGCGCTCGCCGACGACGGGCAGCGGATCGGCCTGGAGCTCGAGGCCTGGCTGGCCGGCGCCAACGGCGCCCCGGCGCCGGTGAGCGACCGGGTCCTCGCCCGGATCGAGGATCCGCGGGTGGAGAACGAGCTGGCGCTGTTCAACCTCGAGGTCAACACCGCGGCCTACCCGCTCGCCGGGGGCGCCCTCCGCGCCCTCGGCGAGGAGCTGCACGGCCGCTGGGCGCGGGTCGAGGCGGCGGCCGCCGCGGCGGGGGTGCGGCCGGCCCTGGTGGGGATCCTGCCGGCGGTCACGGAGGCGGACCTGTGCCTGGAGAACATGACGCCGTCGCCGCGCTACACCGCGCTCAACGAGCAGGTCCTGGCGCTGCGCGGGCGCGAGCCGCTGAGCCTGGCGATCGAGGGGGCCGAGTCGCTGCACGGCCAGCGCTCCGACGTCATGCTCGAGGCGGCGGCGACCTCGCTGCAGCTGCACCTGCAGGTGCCGCCGCGGCGGGCGGCGGACTACTTCAACGCCGCCATCGCCCTGTCCGCCGCCACCGTGGCGGTGGCCGCCAACGCCCCGCTGCTCTTCGGCCGCCGGCTCTGGGCGGAGAGCCGCATCCCGCTGTTCGAGCAGGCGGTGGCGGTGACCCCCCTCGAGCCCGAGGGGGCGGGGGCGCTGGCCCGCGTGGGCTTCGGCAGCGGCTACGCCCGCGACGGCCTCTACGGCTTCTTCGTGGAGAATCGCCAGCACCACCCGGTGCTCCTGCCCATCCTCTTCGATACGCCTCCCGAGGAGCTGGCCCACCTGCGGCTGCACAACGGGACCATCTGGCGCTGGAACCGCCCGCTCGTGGAGCGCCTCGAGGGGCGCTACCACCTGCGCCTCGAGCACCGGGTCATGGCGGCCGGCCCCACGGTGGCGGATGTGCTCGCCAACGCCGCCTTCTTCTACGGCGCGGCGGCGGAGCTCGCCGAGTCGCGGCCGCCGGTGGTCGAGCGCCTGCCGTTCCACGTCGCCGAGCACAACTTCTACCAGGCCGCCCGCTACGGCCTGGACGCCGAGGTGGAGTGGTTCGACGGCTGGTACGGGCGCCTCGGCGAGCTCATCCTCGAGCGGCTCTACCCGGCGGCGCGGCGCGGGCTGCTGCGCGCCGGGGTGCCGGAGGCCGAGGCGGCCGCCTACCTGCCCATCATCGAGCAGCGGGTGGCCAGCGGGCAGACCGGCAGCGCCTGGCAGCTGGCCTGGCAGGCGCGCTACGGCCGCGACTGCCGGGCGCTGACCCGCGCCTACATCGACCGTGCGGCCAGCGGTGAGCCGGTCCACCGCTGGCCCCTGTGACCGGCGGAGCCATGCTGAAGACCTACCACCGACTCCCCGAGGGGCTCCTGGAGGCCCGGCCCGAGGCGCTGGAAGGGCTGCTCGGCGGGCCGAGCCTCATCGAGCTGCCCGGCCGCCGGGAGCCGCCGCTGTTCGTCAGCGTCCTGCTCCACGGCAACGAGACCACCGGCCTGGAGGCCGTCCAGCGGGTCCTCGCCGCCTACGGCGAGCGGGGGCTGCCGCGCGGGCTGATGCTGTTCATCGGCAATGTCCAGGCCGCCCGCACGGGGGCGCGGCGCCTCCCCGGCCAGCCCGACTACAACCGCATCTGGCCCGGCGGGGAGGGACCCGACTCGCCGGAGCGGCGCATGGCCGCCGAGGTGGTGGCCCGCGCCCGGGCGCGGGGATGCTTCGCGAGCATCGACGTCCACAACAACACCGGGCGCAACCCCCACTACGGCTGCGTGAACCGCCTCGAGGGGCCCTACCTGCAGCTCGCGGCGCTGTTCTCGCGCACGGTGGTCTACTTCACGCGCCCCCGCGGGGTCCAGTCCCTGGCCATGGCGCGGCTCTGCCCGGCGACGACCCTCGAGTGCGGCCAGCCGGGCAGCCCCGGCGCCGCCGAGCACGCCGCCGAGCTGATCACCAGCGCCCTGCAGCTGGCGCAGTGGCCCGCCCGGATCCCCCGGGACGTGGAGGTCTACCGGACCCTGGCGGCGGTGCGCATCCCCGAGCGCTACCGCTTCGGCTTCGGCGCCGGCGCCGGCGACGTCGACCTGCACCTGGTCCCCGAGCTGGAGGGCTACAACTTCCGGGAGCTGCCCGAGGGGACGGTGCTCGCCTACGCCGGCGCCCAGGCCGGCCTCCTCCTCTCGGCCGAGGACAACGAGGGGCGCGAGGCGGCCGCCGAGTTCTTCGTGCGCGACGGCGACGCCATCCGGCTGCGCCGCGCGGCGATGCCGGCGATGCTCGCCGCCGACGAGGCGGCGATCCGCCAGGACGTGCTCTGCTACCTCATGGAGCGCATCCCGGTCCACGGCTGAGGGGGGCAGGGCGGCTAGCGGCGGGCGGCGGCGACGGCCTCGAGGAGGTGGACGGCCAGCTCGGCCTCGAGGCGCTCGAGCGGCGCCGCCACCCCCTGGTCGCGCATCCGCGTGGTGGCCAGCCCGGCGTAGCCGCAGGGGTTGATGCGCCGGAAGGGCTCGAGGTCGTTGCTGACGTTCAGCGCCAGGCCGTGGTAGGAGCAGCCGTTGCGGATGCGGATCCCCAGGGCGGCGATCTTGGCGCCGTTGACGTAGACGCCCGGGGCGCCCTCCCGCCGGTGGGAGGCGACGCCGTGAGCGGCGAGCAGGGAGATGGCCGCCTGCTCGAGGGCCTCGACCAGGGTGCGCACCCCGAGGCCCCAGCGGCGCAGGTCGAGCAGGGGGTAGGCGACGATCTGCCCGGGGCCGTGCCAGGTGACCTGCCCGCCGCGGTCGGTGGCGACCACCGGCGTCTCGCCGGGGTCGAGGAGGTGCTCGCGGCGGCCGGCCTGGCCGAGGGTGTAGACCGGGGGGTGGCGGACGATCCAGAGCTCGTCGGCGCTCGCCGCGTCGCGCTCGAGGGTGAGCCGGCGCATCGCCGCCCAGGTCGGCTCGTAGGGCTGCTCGCCGAGGTAGCGGGTGCGGATGGCCTGCAGCGGGTCGAGCACGGCGCGGCCCGCGCCTAGAGGGTGACCATGACCGTGCTGTCCTCGTGGAGCGCCTGGTAGAGCCCCTCGAGCTGCTCGCGGCTGTGCGCCTCCACGGTCACGGTCACCGAGACGTAGCGGCCGTTGCGGCTGCCCGTGCTCCGCGTGTCGAGCACCCGGGCGTGGCGCCCGGCGATGCGCTCGACCCGCTCGGGCAGGTCGGCGGCGGCGTGCCCCATGGCCTTGACCCCGATCCGGCAGGGGAACTCCAGCGGGGTGTTCTCGGCGTTGAACTCGCTCATCGCATCCCCCCGGTGGCGCTGGCGGCCTCGACCTCGGCGCGCAGCGCATCGAACCAGCCGCGCATGGCGGCGAAGGCCTCGCCCGGGCGGCCGTCGCCGACCGGCCGGCCGTCGAGGGAGACGACGGGGAGGACCTCCTTGCTCGAGCTCGACAGCCAGATCTCCTGGGCCTCGGCCAGCTCCTCGACGGCGATCGGCCGGCGCTGGTACGCCAGCCCGTGGCGCTCGGCGAGCTCGAGGATCACCTCCCGCGTCACCCCGGGCAGCAGCCCCTCGTGGAGCCGCGGCGTGGCCAGCACCCCGTCGCGGACGGTGAAGACCGTGCTCGCCGCGCCCTCGGTCACGAGCCCGTCACGGTGGAGTATGGCCTCGTAGGCGCCCGCGTCAACGGCCTGCTGGCGCAGCAGCACGTTGGGCAGCAGGGAGACGGCCTTGATATCGCAGCGGCTCCAGCGCGGGTCCTCGGCGGTGACGGCGGCCACGCCCCGGGCGTAGGCCCCCCGCGGGGGCAGCGCGGAGGCCATGGCGAAGACCGTCGGCTGCGTCTGCGCCGGGAACTCGTGGCTGCGCTGGCCCGGGCTGCCCCGGGTGACCTGGATGTAGACGGCGAGGTCCCCGCCGCCGTTGGCGCGGCAGAGGCGCTCGAGGAGCGCGCCCCACTCGGCGTCGCTGAGCGGGCTCGGGATGCGGACGGCCTCGAGCGAGCGGCGCAGGCGCCGGAGGTGGTCGGCGAGCCGGAACGGCACCCCGGCGTAGACCGGCAGGAGCTCGTAGACCCCGTCGCCGAAGAGGAAGCCGCGGTCGAGGGGCGAGATGCGCGCCTGCTCGAGCGGGAGCATCTCGCCGTTGAGGTAGCAGGTGCTCGGCTGTCCCATCGCGGCTACTGGAAGCGCAGGAGGATCTTGTCGATCATCTGCCCCCACAGCCCGCCCTTCTCGGCCTCGGACTGCGAGACCAGGGGGGCCTCGTGGATGGTGGTGTCGGCGAGCTCGACCCGGAGCCGGCCGAGGGGCTCGCCGGCGCCGATCGGGGCGATCACCGGCCCGTCGACGCTCATCGAGGCGGAGAGGTTGTCGTACTCCCGCCGCGGGATCGTGACGTAGATGTCGTGGGGGACGCCGAGGGAGATCGACTCCTGGGCCCCCTGCCAGAGCTTGGTCTCGGTGAGCGCCTCATCGGCGGTGTAGAGGCGGTGGGTCTCGAAGAAGCGGAAGCCGTAGTTGAGCAGCTGGTGGCTCTGCCGGATCCGGGCCTGGGCGCTGTCGGCGCCGAGGACCACGGAGATCAGGCGCATGCCGTCGCGCTTGGCCGAGGTGGTCAGGTTGTAGCCGGCGTTGCTGGTGTAGCCGGTCTTCAGCCCGTCCACGCTGGAGTCCCGCCAGAGCAGCTTGTTGCGGTTGTGCTGGGTGATCCCGGCGTAGGTGAAGGCGCGCTGGGAGTACCAGTCGTAGTACTCGGGGAACTCCTCGATGATCGCCTTGGCGAGGCGGGCCGTGTCGAGGGCCGTGGTCCGCAGCTCGCTGTCGGGCATGCCGGTGGCGTTGGTGTAGTGGGTGTTCTCCATGCCGAGGCGCTCGGCGTGCTGGTTCATCAGCTGGGCGAAGGTCCGCTCGTCGCCGGCGACGTACTCGGCGAGGGCGACGGAGGCGTCGTTGCCCGACTGGACGATCATCCCCTGGAGCAGCTTCTCGACGCTGACCTGGTCGCCGACCTCCACGAACATCCGCGAGCCCTCGGCGCGCCACGCCTTCTCGCTGATGGTGACCTGGTCGTCGAGGCTGATGTTGCCGGCGCTGAGCTCGCGGAAGACGACGTAGGCGGTCATCAGCTTGGTCAGGCTCGCCGGCGGGTGCGAGGTCTTGGGATTGCCCTGGGCGAGGATATCGCCGCTGTGCAGGTCGACGAGCACGTAGTTCGGCGCGGCGATCGCCGGCGGCGACGGCACCGGCGTCGACTCGACGATCGGCTCCCCCCAGCGCGCCTGCGCGGCGGCGGGCGCCGCGAGGAGGCCGAGGAGCAGGGCGAGGACCAGCGTGCGCAGAGTCAACGAGTTTTTCATGGCTTGGCCTGGGGATTGGGACTGCGGGTCACGGAAATCGGTCGACCATTATACGGGGTTTGCATCGCCGGGGCGCGGCTCAGGGGGCGACGAGGAAGCTCTCGATGCCGAGCGCGCGGAGCCGCTCGCGGAGCCGATCCGCCTCGGCGAGGTCCTCCAGGGGGCCGAGGCGGACCCGGTGGAGGGTCTCGGCCTCGCGCTCGAAGGGCTCGATGGAGACCGGGGCGCCGAGCCCGCGCGCCTGGGAGCGGACCCGCTCGGCGTTGTCGCGCTGGCTGAAGGCGCCGGCCTGCAGGTAGAGCGGCAGCGGCTCGACGGCCTCGGGGCCCGGGGCCGCGGCGGCGGTGCCGGCCTGGGCCGCTGAGCTCGAGGGGGCCGCGGCGGGCTGCCCCTCGGCGGCGGAGGGGGTGCTGGTCTCGACGACCCGCAGGCGGACCGGCGCGGTCCCCCGCACGGTGATCCCGAGCCGGTCGGCGGCGGCGTAGGAGAGGTCGATGATGCGCTCCTCGGGGTCGACGAAGGGCCCGCGGTCGTTGACCTTGACCACGGCCTGGCGGCCGTTGTCGAGGTTGGTGACCTCGACCCAGGTGGGCAGCGGCAGCTCCCGGTGGGCGGCGGTCATCGCGTACATGTTGTAGGGGGTGCCGCTCGAGGTGCGCCGGCCGTGGAACTTCTTGCCGTACCAGGAGGCGAGCCCCTTCTGGGTGAACCCCTCGGCGGAGTCCATGACGTGGTAGGTCCGCCCGAGGGCCTCGTAGGAGTCGGGGTTGCCGTAGCGGCTGCGCGGGGCGTCGCGGGGGACCGCGTCCGGCGTCCCGGCGACCTCCTCGGCGGGGCGCTCCGGGGCGTCGGAGACGCAGCCGGTGAGCAGGGCGGCGAGGACGGCGAGGAGGCGCGGGGCTGACGGCATGGCTTGCGGCGCGCGGGGCTCAGGGCCAAAGGCGGCGGTGCGTGTGGGCTGCCATGATCATACCGAAGGCCGCCATGATGGTCACCAGCGACGAGCCGCCGAAGCTGACCAGCGGCAGCGGCAGCCCCACGACCGGCAGCAGGCCGCTGACCATGCCGGCGTTGACGAGCACGTAGGTGAAGAAGGTCAGCGTGAGGGCCCCGGCGACCAGGCGCGGGAAGTTCTCCTGGGCCGAGCCGGCGATGTAGAGGCCGCGGCCGACGATGATCAGGTAGACCGTCAGCAGCTGCGCCACGCCCACCAGGCCGAACTCCTCGGCGACCACGGCGAGGACGAAGTCGGTATGGCGCTCCGGGATGAACTCCAGGTGGGCCTGGGTGCCGTTGAGCCAGCCCTTGCCGAAGAGCCCGCCGGAGCCGATGGCGATCTGCGACTGGATGATGTGGTAGCCGGCGCCGAGGGGGTCGCTCTCGGGGTTCAGGAAGGTCATGACCCGCTCGCGCTGGTAGTCGTGCATGGCGAAGAACCACAGCAGGGGGGCTCCCGCCCCCAGGGCCGTGAGCCCGCCGAGGATCCAGCCCCGGCCGATACCGGCGAGGAAGAGGACGAAGAGCCCCGAGGCGGCGACGAGGACCGCCGTCCCCAGGTCCGGCTGCAGGGCGATGAGCAGGGTGGGGGCGGCGATCAGCGCCAGGGCGAGCAGGACCCGCGAGGGGCGCGGGGGCACGTCGTGCTCGCTGAGCAGCCGGGCGACCATCAGGGGGAGGGCGAGCTTCATGAGCTCCGAGGGCTGGAAGTGGACCGGCCCGAGCTCGATCCAGCGCTGCGCCCCCTGGTTGACGATCCCCTTGGCCATGACGAGCAGCAGCAGGGCGATGCCGAGCGAGAAGATCCAGAGGCTCCAGCGCTGGAGCGTCCGCGGCGGGATCTGGGCGCAGACGAGCAGGGCGGCGAAGCCGACGGAGGCGCGGATGATCTGCTGCTGGGTCTGCCCCCAGTCCTGCCCGAAGGCGCTGTAGAGGACCGCCACCCCGAAGGCGGCCACCGCCAGCAGGGCCGTGAGCAGGAGGCCGTCGAGGTGGAGCCGGGACTGGAGGAAGGAGAGGCGGACCCCGACCCCCTGGGCGTTGGGTAGCGCTGACTTGCTCATAGGCGGGCCCTATCCGCTCGAGGCCTCCCGGCCGCCCTCGGCGCGGCGGCGCCGGGCCTCCAGCGCCTGGAGGTAGCTGCGGTCGTCGCGCAGCCAGGCGTCGAAGACGCTCCGGGCGATCGGCGCCGCCTTGGCGCCCCCGCTGCCGCCGTGCTCGACGACGACCGCCACGGCGATCTCCGGCTCGTCGGCCGGGGCGAAGCCGATGAACAGGGCGTGGTCGCGCAGCCGCCGGGGGCGCTCCTCGGGCTGGTCATCGCGGTGCTCGGCCAGGCCCGTGATCTGGGCGGTCCCCGTCTTGGCGGCGATGGTGTAGTCCAGCCCCTCGGCGATGCGGTGGGCGGTGCCGCTGGGGTCCTCCACCGCCCGGCGCATGGCGTCGACCGTGACCTCCCAGTGCCGGGGGTCGTCGAGCTCGATGCGCTGCTGCGGCACCGTCGCCGCGGCGCGGGACTCGCTGCCGTCGATGCTGTCCCGGATGGTGCGGACCAGCTGCGGCTGCACGACCCGCCCCCGGTTGGCGAGGGTCGCCGTCGCCTTGGCCAGCTGCAGGGGGGTCGCGCTGAAGTAGCCGAGCCCGATCCCGGTGAGCACGGTCTCGCCGTGGTACCAGCCCTCGCCGATGGCCCGGCGCTTCCATGCCCGCGAGGGTAGCACGCCGCTGCGCTCGCCGAGCAGCTCGAGGCCCGTCTCGGCGCCGAAGCCGAAGGGCTCGAGGAATCCGGAGATCCGGTCGATCCCCATGCGGAAGGCCGTATCGTAGAAGTAGACGTTGCACGACTCGGCGATGGCGCGGCGGTAGTCGACCTCGCCGTGGCCCCAGCGGCGCCAGCACCGGTAGGGGCGGTCGCGCCCCTCGAGGTGGTACTCGCCGTCGCACTCGACGGTGGCGCGCGGCGTGACGACGCCGTGCTCGAGGGCGCCGAGGCCGATGAAGGGCTTGATGGTCGAGGCGGGGGGGTAGACCCCCTGGACGGCGCGGTTGAACAGCGGCTGCTGGCCCTGCTCGGCGAGCTTGGCGAAGCGCTCCGTGGTCATGCCCTCGATGAAGAGCTCGGGGTTGTAGTCGGGGTGGCTGACCATGGCGAGGATCTCGCCGCTGCCCGGCTGCAGGGCCACGAGCGCCCCCGCCTGCTCGCCGAGGGCGCGCTCGGCGACCCGCTGCAGGCCGCTGTCGAGGGTCAGGATGAGGTCGTCGCCCGGCCGCGGCGCCTGGCGCTCCATGGTGCGGATGACCCGGCCGAGGGCGTTGGTCTCGACCCGCTTGAAGCCGGGCTCGCCGTGGAGGACCTCCTCGTAGGCGAGCTCGATGCCGCTCTTGCCGATGTAGTCCGTCCCCCGGTACGCCGCCGCGTCGATGCGGCGCAGGTCCTGCTCGTTGATGCGGCCGACGTGGCCGAGGGCGTGGGCGGCGATCTCCCCCTGCGGGTAGTGGCGCACGAGCCGGGCCTGGACCTCGAGGCTGGGGAAGCGGTGGCGGTTGACGGCGACCTCGGCGACCTCCCGCTGCGTCAGGTGGGTGCGCAGCGGCACCTCCTCGAAGTGCCGCGCGGTCTCGAGCCGCTGGCGGAAGCGCCGGCGCTGCGCCTCGGTGAGCTCGACGATCCCGTCGATGCGGTTCAGGGTGCGCGCCACCCCCTCGAGGCGCTCCGGCGTGATGACCAGCTGGTAGGAGGGCTGGTTCTCGGCGAGGAGCGTGCCGTTACGGTCGTAGATCAGGCCGCGGGTAGGGGGGATCGGCTCGACCTTGACGCGGTTCTCCTGGGAGAGCGTGGCGTAGTGGTGGTGCTCGACGACCTGGAGCCGGATCATCTGCGCGAGCAGCACCACGGCGGCGAGGGCGCAGAGGGCGCCGGCGATGGCCAGCCGCCGCTGGGTACAGCCCTTGGCCCGGTGGTGTTCGCGCAGCTGAGCGTTTCGAGACACGGGTTGATCCCCTAGGGGCGCCGGGGCCGCATTACTGGACCTGGAAGCGGCGCCGCAGGCCGCGCATGCTGTAGAAGATCAGCGGCCAGAGCGCCGCGCCGATGAAGCTCGCGGCCCAGGCCTGCCAGGGCGGGGCGGGCCGGCCGATGACGCCGTTGACCCAGAAGACCACGAGCTGCGCCGTCAGCAGCAGCGCGAGGACGGCCAGGGCCTGCTGCCAGGCGGGGACGGGGCGGATCTGCTGGTGGAAGCGCAGGATCAGGAAGGCGATCAGGGCGAAGGCGAGGGCGTGCTGGCCGAGCAGGGTCCCGTGGAGGAAGTCCTGGGTGAGCCCGATGAGCCAGCCGACGCTCACCCCTACCCGGGTCGGCAGGGCGAGGCTCCAGTAGAGGAGGATCAGGGCGGCCCACTCCGGGCGCAGCGGCTCGGCGGCCGTCGGCAGCGGCACGATGCTCAGGGTCAGGGCGGCCAGGACGCTCGCGAGGATGATCCCCCCGCCGCTGGGCGGCGCCTGCTCGTTCACGGTGCACCTCCCTCTCCCTCGCCGCGCGGCGGCTCGGCTGGCCCCGGCGCGGGCGCTGCTGCGCCGCTGCCCTCGGCGCCCCGGCGCTCGCCCTCCGGGGGCTCGCGCAGCCGCTCGGTGCTCACCAGCATGAGCTTGCGGCTGCGGTTGAGCTCCGCCGTGGGCCTGGCCAGCACCTCGGCGAAGGGCTGGCTCGGCTCGGTGGCCACCGAGGTGACCCGGGCGACGGGGTAGCCCCGGGGGAAGGTGCCCCCGAGCCCCGAGGTGGTCAGCAGGTCCCCCTCGCGGATGTCGGCGTTCTTGGGGACGTGGGCGAGCTCGAGGCGCCGGAGGCTGCCGTTGCCGATGGCGATGCTGCGCAGCCCGTTGCGGTCGACCTCCACGGGGATCGCGTGGCTCGGGTCGGAGATGAGCCGTACCGTCGCCGAGAGCGGCCCGACCTGGTCGACCTGCCCGGTGACGCCGCTGGCGTCGAGCACCGGCTGCCCGGTGAAGACCCCCTGGTGGCTGCCGTGCTCGATCTCCACCAGGTGGGTGTGGGGGTCGAGGTCGACGCGCATGATCTCGGTGATAGTGACCTCGGTCTCCAGCTCCTGGGAAGAGCCGAGCAGCCCCCGCAGCCGCTCGACCTCGGTCTGGAGGGTCTCGAGCCGCTGCAGCTGGGCGCGCTGCTCGAGCTGGCGCTCCCGCAGGCGGCGGTTTTCCTCGAGGAGCTGCTGGCGGCTCGTGAACCACCCGGCGAGGGCGTCGACGGCCTCGAGGGGCAGGTCCACGGCCTGCTGCAGGGGGTAGACGACGCTGGAGGCCGCCCGGTGGAGGGGCTCGAGTACGCCCTCGCGGTGGTCGAGCGTCATGAGCAGTATGGAGGCCACGGCGAGCAGCAGGAGCCGGGTCGTGGTCGAGGGGCCGTTGAGGAATAGCGGCTTCTTAATGGTCCCTGCACCTCGATTGTGTTCGGGAACCGCCGGCTACAGTCTATCGGGTGTCCCCCGGCCTCCTCCAGCTGGCGGAGGTGGCATCGGGAGCGGTGGAGGCGGTGCGCGGGGGTGGGGCGCTCACTCGCTGACGAACAGGTCCGCCCCGCGCTCGTCCATCAGCTCCAGGGCCCGGCCGCCGCCGCGGGCGACGCAGGTCAGCGGCTCCTCGGCGACGACCACGGGCATGCCGGTCTCCTCCATGATCAGCCGGTCGAGGTTGCGCAGCAGGGCGCCGCCGCCGGTGAGCACGATCCCCCGCTCGGCGACGTCGGCGCCGAGCTCCGGCGGGGTCTGCTCCAGGGCGATCTTGACGGCCGAGACGATGCCCGAGAGCGGCTCCTGCAGCGCCTCGAGGATCTCGTTGGAGTTGATCGTGAAGCTGCGCGGCACGCCCTGGGCGAGGTTGCGGCCGCGGACCTCGATCTCGCGCACCTCGGTGTCCGGGAAGGCCGTGCCGATCTCCTGCTTGATGCGCTCGGCGGTGGACTCGCCGATGAGGATGCCGTAGTTGCGCCGGATGTAGTTGGTGATGGCCTCGTCGAAGCGGTCGCCGCCGAGGCGCACCGAGGAGGAGTAGACGATGCCGTTGAGCGAGAGCACGGCCACCTCGGAGGTGCCGCCGCCGACGTCGAGGACCATCGAGCCGTTGGCCTCGTCGACCGGCATGTCGGCGCCGATGGCCGCGGCCATGGGCTCCTCGATGAGGTGGACCTCGCGCGCCCCGGCGCCGGCGGCCGACTCGCGGATGGCGCGGCGCTCGACCTGGGTCGAGCCGCACGGCACGCAGACCAGCACCCGCGGGCTCGGCTTGAAAAAGCGCGCCTCGTGGACTTTCTTGATGAAGTGCTGGAGCATCTTCTCGGTGACCGTGAAGTCGGCGATCACGCCGTCCTTCAGCGGGCGGATGGCGCGGATCGTCCCCGGCGTGCGGCCGAGCATCCGCTTGGCCTCGGCGCCGACCGAGGCGATGCGCTTGCTGCCGCCGTCCCGGTCCTGCTGGATGGCCACCACCGACGGCTCGCTGAGCACGATCCCCTCGCCGCGCAGGTAGATGAGGGTATTCGCGGTCCCGAGGTCGATGGACAGATCGTTGGAGAACAGTCCGCGGATGCCCTTGAACATGCCGGCGCCCCGTCACGGTAGAAAGTCGCTCAATCTAGCAGTGTCCCGGGGTTTGGGCAAGCAAAGGGGTATGGTACTTTTCGGGCTTGCCGCTGCACCGCCGAGAGGGAGGTTCCTGGTCTATGGCGATCGAGACCGCTGATGTCGAGGGCATCGCCCACCTGGCCCGTATCGAGATCGACGAGCAGGCCCGGGCCGGCTATGCTCGTGATCTCTCCGGGATCCTGTCGTTCGTCGAGCAGATGAACGCCGTGGATACCAGCGAGGTCGAGCCCATGGCCCACCCGCTGGACGCCACGCAGCGGCTGCGCCCCGACGAGGCCACCGAGCCCGACCGGCGCGATCGCTACCAAGCGGGCGCCCCGGCGGTGGAGGCCGGCCTCTACCTGGTCCCGCGCGTTGTCGAATAACGGAAGCCGAACATCCATGCACCACAAGACCGTCGCCGAGGCGTCCGCGGCCCTGCGGGCCGGGGAGGTCTCCAGCCGTGAGCTGACCGACGCCCTGCTCGGGCGCATCGAGCAGCTCGACCCGCAGCTCAACAGCCTGATCACCGTCACCGCCGAGCAGGCCCGCGCGGCGGCCGACGCCGCCGACGAGCGGCTCAGCGCCGGCCAGGGCGGCCCCCTGACCGGCGTGCCCCTGATCCACAAGGACATCTTCTGCACCGAGGGGGTGGCGACCACCTGCGGCTCGCGCATGCTCGCGCCGTTCCAGGCGCCCTACAGCGCCACGGTGGTCGAGCGCCTCGGCGCCGCCGGGGCGGTGATGCTCGGCAAGGCGAACATGGACGAGTTCGCCATGGGCTCGTCCAACGAGACCAGCTACTTCGGGCCGGTGCGCAACCCCTGGGACCTCGAGGCGGTGCCCGGCGGCTCCTCCGGCGGTTCCGCCGCGGCGGTGGCCGCCCGCCTGGCGCCGGCGGCCACCGGCACCGACACCGGCGGCTCGATCCGCCAGCCGGCGGCGCTCTCCGGCGTCTGCGGGCTCAAGCCGACCTACGGCCGGGTCTCGCGCTACGGCATGGTGGCCTTCGCCTCCAGCCTCGACCAGGCCGGCCCCTTCGCCCGCACGGCCGAGGACCTCGCCCTGCTGCTCGGCGCCATGGCCGGCTTCGACGAGCGCGACTCGACGAGCGTCGAGCACGTGGTCCCCGACTACACCGACGGGCTGAGCCGCTCCATCAAGGGGCTGCGCATCGGCGTGCCGCCGGAGTTCTTCGGCGAGGGGCTCGACGCCGACGTGCGCTCGCGGGTCAACGCCGCCCTCGAGGTCCTCGAGGGCGAGGGCGCCGAGCTCGTCGAGGTCGCCCTGCCGAACATGGAGCTGGCCCTGCCGGCCTACTACGTCATCGCCCCCGCGGAGGCCTCCTCCAACCTGGCCCGCTACGACGGGGTGCGCTTCGGCCACCGCTGCGCGGAGCCGCAGAGCCTCGAGGACCTCTACAAGCGCAGCCGCGCCGAGGGCTTCGGCGACGAGGTCAAGCGGCGCATCCTGGTCGGCACCTACGCCCTGTCCGCGGGCTACTACGACGCCTACTACCGCAAGGCGCAGCAGATCCGGCGCCTGGTGGCCGACGACTTCCGCCGGGCCCTCGAGGAGGTCGACGTGATCGCCGGCCCCACCGCGCCGACGCCGGCGTTCAACCTGGGCGAGCGCTCCGACGACCCGGTCCAGATGTACCTCTCCGACATCTACACCCTGGCCGTGAACCTCGCCGGGCTGCCGGGGCTGTCCGTGCCGGCCGGCCTCTCCCGCGGCCGCCCGGTGGGGCTGCAGCTGATCGGCGGCTACTTCGAGGAGGCGCGGCTGCTCAACGTGGCGCACAAGTACCAGCAGGTGACCGACTGGCACAAGCAGGTGCCGGAAGGGTTCGAGTAAACGCGGAACGCGCAGCAAGCCTACGGAGCGACCCCGCCCATGAACTGGGAAACGGTTATCGGGCTGGAGATCCACACCCAGCTCGCGACGCAAAGCAAGATCTTCTCCGGCGCCCCGACCGCCTACGGCGCCGAGCCGAACACCCAGGCGTGCCCGGTGGACCTCGGGCTGCCCGGCGTGCTCCCGGTGCTCAACCGCGAGGCCGTGCGCATGGCGGTGAAGTTCGGCCTGGCGGTGGAGGCCCGCATCGCGCCGCGCTCGGAGTTCGCGCGCAAGAACTACTTCTACCAGGACCTGCCCAAGGGCTACCAGATCTCGCAGTACGACTGGCCGCTGGTCGAGGGCGGCCACCTGGATATCGACCTCGAGGACGGCTCGCGCAAGCGCATCGGCATCACCCGGGCCCACCTCGAGGAGGACGCCGGCAAGTCGCTGCACGAGGACTTCCACGGCATGACCGGCGTCGACCTCAATCGCGCCGGCACGCCGCTGATGGAGATCGTCTCCGAGCCGGACCTGCGCTCGCCGGCGGAGGCGGCCGCCTACATGAAGAAGCTCCACGCCCTGGTGCGCTACCTCGAGATCTGCGACGGCAACATGCAGGAGGGCTCCTTCCGCTGCGACGCCAACGTCTCCGTGCGCCCGGCGGGCAGCGAGGCGTTCGGCACCCGCACCGAGCTCAAGAACCTCAACTCCTTCCGCTTCGTCGAGCGCGCCCTGGCCTACGAGGTCGAGCGCCAGATCGACCTCCTCGAGTCCGGCGGCCAGGTGGTCCAGGAGACCCGCCTCTACGACGTCGACCAGGGCGTGACGCGCACCATGCGCACCAAGGAGGAGGCGGACGACTACCGCTACTTCCCCGAGCCGGACCTGCTGCCGGTGGAGATCGGCGCGGACTTCGTCGCCGACGTCCGCGAGACCCTGCCGGAGCTGCCCGACGAGAAGCGCCGCCGCTTCATCGAGGAGTACGGGCTGCCCGCCTACGACGCCGGCGTGCTCACCGCCACCCGCGAGCTGGCGGAGTTCTACGAGTCGGCGGTGACCGAGTCCGGCGGCTACGCCAAGCGCACGGCCAACTGGATCATGAGCGAGTTCCTCGCCTACCTGAACAAGGACAGCCTCGAGCTCGCCGACAGCCCGGTGACCCCCGAGATGCTCGGCACGCTGATCGCGCGCATCGAGGACGAGACCGTCTCCGGGCGCGTGGCCAAGGACGTCTTCGAGGCGATGTGGTCCGGCGAGGGCGGCCCCGACGAGGTCATCGAGCGCAAGGGGCTCAAGCAGGTCACCGACACGGCGGCCATCGAGGCGATGGTCGACGAGGCCATCGCCAACAACCCCCAGCAGCTCGAGCAGTACCGGGCCGGCAAGGAGAAGCTCTTCGGCTTCTTCGTCGGCCAGGTGATGAAGGCCTCCGGGGGCAAGGCCAACCCGCAGCTGGTCAACGAGCTGCTCAAGCGCAAGCTGGACGAGTCGTGACCGACGCCAGCCAACGCTTCCTCTTCGACGACGCCGACGTCCGCGGCGAGGTGGTGCGCCTCGACTCGGTGGTGGCGGAGGCCGTCGCCGGCCACGCCTACCCGCCGGCGATCGCCCGGCTGCTCGGCCAGGCCCTGGCCGCCACGGCGCTGCTGCGCGCCACCATCCGCCTCGACGGGGTGCTGACCCTGCAGGTCCAGGGCGAGGAGGACGCCCCGGTCTCCCTGCTCATCGTCCACGCCGAGGCCGACGGGGCCCTGCGCGGGACGGTGAGCTACCGCGACGTCCCCGACGGGGAGCCGGGGCTGGCCCGGCTGTGCGGCCACGGCCGCCTGGCGATCACCATCGAGCCCGAGGAGGGGGAGCGCTACCAGGGGATCGTCGGCATCGACGAGGCCGGCCTCGCCGCGACCCTCGAGGCCTACTTCGAGCGCTCCGAGCAGCTGCCGACCCACGTCCACCTCGCCAGCGACGGCGAGCGGGCCGGGGGGATGCTCCTCCAGCGCCTGCCGGCCAGCGGCCGCGGCGGCGAGGACCCGGACGCCTGGGAGCGGGTCGGCCACCTCGCGGCCACCCTGGAGGCGGCGGAGCTGCTCGAGCGCTCCGCCACGGAGATCCTCCACCGGCTCTTCCACCAGGAGGCGGTGCGGGTCTTCGAGCCCTGGGCGCTGCGCTTCGAGTGCCGCTGCTCGGCGGAGCGGATCGCCGCGATCCTGCGCGGGCTCGGCCGCGAGGAGGTCGAGCAGGTGCTCGCCGAGCAGGGCGTGGTGGAGGTGCGCTGCGAGTTCTGCGGGGCGCTCTACCGCTACGACCGCGTGGATGTCGAGCACGCCCTCGCCGGCGGGGCGGCGCCGGGCAGCGCCCAGTACCACTGACGGGCCGCCCCCCGGCAGTCCCGGCTAGGCGGCCCCGCCGCACACCGGGCAGGCCGGGTCGGCGGGGATCTCCAGGGTCCGGGTGCGCATGCCGAGGGTGTCCATGACCAGCAGGCGGCCGTAGAGCGGCCGTCCGGCCCCCGTGAGGACCTTGATCGCCTCCAGCGCCTGGAGGCTGCCCCCCACGCCCGGCAGGGGGCCGACGACGCCCGTCTCGCTGCAGCGCTCGCCGCCCTCCGCCTCCTCCTCGCTGAACAGGCAGCGGTAGCACGGCCGGCCGCCGCCGGCGAAGACGCTGAGCTGCAGCTCCCAGCGGATCACCGCGGCGCTGACCAGGGGGCGGCCGGCGGCGGCGCAGGCGGCGTTGACGGCGAAGCGCGTGGCGAAGTTGTCCGAGCCGTCCACGACCACGTCGGCCTGGCGCACCCGCTCGGCCAGCGCCGCCCCCTCGAGCCGGGCGGCGAGGGGCTCGATGTGGATGCCGGGGTTGCGGCGGGCGACCGCCTCGGCCGCGGAGCGGGCCTTCTCCCGGCCGAGGTCGGCGTCGGTGTGGGCGATCTGGCGCTGGAGGTTGGAGCGCTCCACGCGGTCGCCGTCGGCGAGCAGCAGCCGGCCGGCGCCGGCGGCGCCGAGGTAGAGCGCCGCCGCCGAGCCCAGGCCGCCGGCGCCGATGATCAGCGCCGTGCTCGCCGCCAGCCGCTGCTGGCCCGCGGCGTCGATCTCCGGGAGCAGGATCTGGCGGCTGTAGCGCAGCAGCTCGTCGTCGTTCATGCCGGTCGCCTCCCGTGGGTGATCCGCTCGAGCCCGGCGAGGTCGGTCCGCGTGCCGACCCCCTCCAGCCCCGCCGCGGCGAGGAGCCCGCGCACCGCCTCGCCCTGGGCGGCGCCGTGCTCGACGGCGAGCAGCCCGCCCGGGGCGAGGTAGCGGGGGGCGCCGCGCAGGATGCGGCGGACCACCGCCAGCCCGTCCTCGCCTGCGGCGAGGGCGGAGCGCGGCTCGTGGCGGTACTCCGGCGGCAGCTCGGCCATGGCCGCGGCGTCGACGTAGGGCGGGTTGCTGACGATCAGCTGGTAGCCCCGCTCCGGGAGCCCGTCGAAGACGTCGGCCTGCACCAGGGCGACCCGGTCCTCGAGGCCGTGGCGCTCGACGTTGTAGGCGGCGACCTCGAGGGCCTCGGGGTCGGTGTCCGTGGCGTCGACCCGCGCGCCGGGGAAGGCGTAGGCGCAGGCGATGGCGATGCACCCGGAGCCGGTGCCGAGCTCGAGGACGTCGCTGACCTGATCGGGATCGAGCCACGGGGCGAAGCCGCGCTCGATCCACTCCGCCAGCGGCGAGCGCGGCACCAGGACGCGCCGGTCGACGTAGATCGGCAGGCCGGCGAAGTGCGTCTCGTGGGTGAGGTACGGCAGCGGCAGCCGCTCCTCGATCCGGCGGTGGACCACCGCCATGAAGGCCTCGCGCTCGCCGCGCGTCAGCCGGGCGCCCCAGTAGAGATCGGGCAGCTCCGCCGGCAGGTGCAGGGTGTGCAGCGCCAGGGCGGCGGCCTCGTCCACGGCGTTGTCCGTGCCGTGGCCGAAGACGAGGCCGGCCTCGTTGAAGCGGCTCGCCGCGTAGCGGACGAGATCGCGCAGGGTCTCCAGGCCCTCGGGCGCTCGGTCGGTGGGCTCCAAGGTGCTTCCTCCCTCAGCTGGACAGAGTCCGTTAAGATGATACCTTTTCGGACGCCTTGAGGCCTCACGCATGGCACTAGGCAACGCCAAGCTCCTGCGCTGGGCACTCCTCGCCGTGGCCGCCGTGCTGGCCGCCCTGAGCGGGCTGTGGCTCGTCGTCTCGCAGGTCAGCAGCCCGCAGGGCGCCCCCGACGTCGAGGCCACCTACCTCGAGGGGGGCCGGCCCATCGCCGACTTCCAGCTCCGCGATCACCGCGGCGGCGCCTTCACGCCGCAGCGGCTCCAGGGGCGCTGGACCCTGCTGACGTTCGGCCACACGCGCAGCCCGGAGGCCACCCCGGAGACCCTGGGCCTGCTCGCGGTCACCTACCGGATCCTGGCGGAGGCGGAGGTGGCCGACGGCCTCCAGGTGGCCATGGTCACCGTCAACCCGGGCGAGGACAGCGCCCGGCGGCTCGCCTCCTACCTCCCCGAGTTCCACCCCGATTTCGTCGGGGTCACCGGCGAGGCGGCGCAGATCCGGCGCCTCGCCCGGAGCATGGGCATCCGCTACAGCGAGCCGGGCACGGAGGCGCGGCCGATCCAGGTACAGCCCGCGCGGGTCATCGCGCTCCTCGATCCACGCGGCCAGCTGCTGGCGCTCTTCACCCCGCCGCACCACCCCGAGCTCCTCGCCCGGGACGTGCAGCGCATCCGCGCCCACGCGCGCGGCGGCTGGCTCCACTCCCTCGGAGGTCGTTAGATGTCGGCACCCCACCGCTCCCCCTTGAGCCACGCCGAGCCGCCGCCCACCCGCGGCGACCGGATCCGGGCGGCGCTCCACCGGGCGCTGCCCACGCAGGCGCTCACCTGGGCAGTCCGCCCGATCGCCCACAGCCGCCGCCCGTGGCTCAAGAACCGGCTCAACACCCTCTTCGCGCGCCGCTACGGGCTCGAGCTCGGCGAGGCCGAGGCCACCTCGCCGACGGCCTACCCCTCGCTCAACGCCCTCTTCACCCGCGCCCTGCGCCCGGGGGCGCGCCCCCTGCCGAAGGACCCCAACACCCTCGCCGGCCCCTGCGACGGCACCATCAGCGCGATCGGGGATCTCGACGGCGACGGCCTCCTCCAGGCCAAGGGGGTGACGTACTCGGCCACGGAGCTGCTCGCCGGGCTTCACGGCGATGAGTTCCGCGACGGGGCGTACCTCACCACCTACCTCGCCCCGCAGGACTATCACCGCATCCACGCCCCCCTGAACGCCCGGCTGGTCGCCAGCCGCCACGTGCCGGGGCGGCTGCTCACGGTGGGGGCGTCGACGGTGCGCGCCGTGCCGCGGCTCTACCTGCGCAACGAGCGGCTGGTCACCCTCTGGCAGACGGCCGTCGGGCCGATGGCCATCGTCCTCGTCGGGGCGACCAACGTCGGCACCATCGAGACGACGTGGGAGGGCCCCACCGGCAATCCGCCGGGCATCGAGCGCCAGTACGGCCGCGACGGCCCCTACCTGCTGCGCGGCGACGAGCTCGGGCGCTTCAACCTCGGCTCGACCGTGGTCCTGCTCCTGCCGCGCGACGCCCTCGTCTGGTCGCCGCTGCTGCGCCCGGGCCGGCGGATCCGCACGGGCGAGCCCCTCGGCGCCCTGCGCGCCACGGGCGACGCCCTCAAGGCCCTCCCCCAGGCCTAGCCGGGCAGCGGGGGAGGCGGCGGCGTCCTCCTAGGCCGCCGCCCGCCCCTCGCCGTCGCCCGCGGCGCCGGCGCCGTTGCGGTAGTGGACGAGCTTCCAGTAGCCGAAGAGGTGGGAGGGGCGGACCGCCACCTGCTCGAAGTCCGGCAGCTCCGGCAGGTCGCTGAGCTCCATGTCCGGGCGGAAGCCGAGCAGCTTGGACAGCGGCTGCAGCGCCTGCTCCATGCGCCGGAGCACCGGGTTCTGCGAGGCGAAGTGGTTGATGATCAGCACGTCCCCGCCCGGCCGGCAGACCCGCTGCAGCTCCTCGAGCAGGCGCTGCGGGTTGGGCACCACCGAGGCGACGTACATCGCCACCACCACGTCGAAGCTGTCGTCGGGGAACTCGAGGGCCTCGGCGTCCATCTCGTAGAGCCCCTCGACGTAGTCGAGCCCCTGCTCGTCGACGCGCTTGCGGGCGATCTTGAGCATATCCGGGCTGACGTCGACCCCCACCACGGAGCCGACGTCGCGGCGGTACTCGGGCAGCGAGATGCCCGTGCCGACGCCGACCTCCAGGACCCGCCTGCCGGGCTCGGCGTTGAGGTACCCCATGGCCAGCTTGCGCCCCGGGGCGAAGATCGGGCCGAAGAATTGGTCGTAGAAGCCCGCGTAGCGCCGGTAGGCGCTGCGAATCGACGACAGGTCCATAAGAACGCTCTCCTTTTGCTCTTCAGGCGGTGGCCCGCAACGCCTCGGCGAAGGCGTCCACCGCCCGCTCGATTTCCGCACTCGTCACGATCAGCGGCGGCAGCCAGCGGACGATCTGCCCGTAGGGGCCGCAGCGGATCATCAGCACCTGCCGCGCCTCCATCTCCTGGAGCACCCGGGCGGCGCGGTCGCCGTCGGGGCGGCCCTGGGCGTCGACCAGCTCGGCGCCGTGCATCAGCCCCCGGCCCTGGACGGCCGCCAGCGCCGGCTCCTCCTGCGCCAGGGCGTCGAGCCGGCGGCGCAGGAGCGCCCCCTGCTCGCGGGCGTTCTCCACCAGCCCCTCCTCGTCGATGACCTCGAGGGTCGCCAGGGCCGCGGCGCAGGAGACGGCGTTGCCGCCGTAGGTGCCGCCCTGGGAGCTCGGCCAGCCGCGGCCCATCAGCGCCTCGGAGGCCCCGAAGGCCGACAGCGGGAAGCCGCTGGCCAGCCCCTTGGCCGTGATGACGAGATCCGGCTGCACGCCGAAGTGCTCGTGGGCCCAGAAGGCGCCGCTGCGCCCGTAGCCGCACTGGACCTCATCGGCGATGAGCAGGATCCCGTGGCGGTCCGCCCGCTCGCGGAGCCCCTGCAGGAAGGTCCGGCCGGCCGGGATGTAGCCGGCCTCGCCCTGGATGGGCTCGACGAAGAAGGCCGCCGCCTCCGCCGGCATCGTCTGCGTCGCCAGGATGTGGTCGAGCTCGCGCAGGCAGAACGCCGCCGTCTCCTCCTCGTCCCAGCCGTAGCGCCGCGCGTTGGGGAAGGGGGCGACCACGACCCCGCCCATCATGGGCTGGACCCCGGCGCGCAACCCCACGCTCGAGGAGGTCATCGACAGCGACCCCATCGTACGGCCGTGGAAGCCGCCTTGGAAGACGATGATATTCGGCCGGCCGGTGGCCTGCCGCGCCAGGCGCAGCGCCGCCTCGCACGCCTCGGTCCCGGCGTTGGAGAAGAAGATCCGGTCGATCGGCCCCGGCATCCGCTCGCTGAGGCGCTCGGCGAGCTGGAGCAGGGGGTCGTGGCGGACGATGGCGTACTGGCCGTGGATCAGGGTCGCGGCCTGGCGCTGCGCCGCCTCGACGACCTTGGGGTGGCAGTGGCCGGTGGCGGTGACGCCGATCCCCGAGGTGAAGTCGAGGTAGCGGCGGCCATCGGCGCCGATGAGGTAGGCGCCCTCGCCGCGCTCGGCGACGACGCCGCTGGACTGCTTGAGCAGGGGCGAGAGGTGCCCGGGGGCGGCGGGAGATGCGGTCATTTTCTTCCATCCTGCGTCGGATTGGCGGACAGAGCGGCCGGAAGGCCATCGGTGGGGGGCTCCCCCACAGTTTAGTGACCGGCAGGCCGGTAGGCCTAGCGCCGCCGTCCCCGCCCGGCGCGGCGGGCCGGGGCTCAGCCGCCGCCCAGCCGGGCCGCCACGGCGCGGCCGACCTCGGAGCAGCGCCGGC
>NZ_NRSH01000024.1 GCF_016584055.1 Halorhodospira neutriphila | reverse complement strand
GCCGCGCTGCGGCGCCGCGCCGGCGCCGGCCTCCGCCGGGTAGCTCGACGAGGGCGCCACGTCCCGGCACAGGCCCGCCAGCTCGCCGTAGACCTCGGCGATGTCGTTGTAGGCGAACGCCTCGAGCCCCAGCACGCTCCCCAGGGCCCGGAGGATGCGCCAGCCCGGGCGCGCCTCCCCGGGCGGCTCCCCCACCCCGCGGAAGCTCTGCCAGCGCCCCTCGGTGTTGACGAAGGTGCCGGCCGTCTCGCCGAAGGCGCCCATGGGCAGGAGGATATCCGCCTGCTCGCGCAGCCGCTCGTCGGCGAAGGGGGTGATCGCCACCACCTGCTCCGCCTCGGCCATGGCCCGGCCGGCGGCGACCGGGTCCCAGAGGTCGCGCTCGGGCTCGACGTTGAGCAGCAGGTAGCCCTTGAGCCCGCTGCGCAGCATGGCGTCCGCCGGCTGCCCGGCAGGCTCGGCGGCGGCGCCGCCGGCGCGGCGGTGGGGGACCGCGCCGGCGAGCCAGCCGCCGGCGGTGTTCGCCGCCTCGGCCATGACGCCGAAGCGGGCGCCGCTGTACTCGCCGATCAGGCTCCCCAGGGCCCGCAGCGCCGCCGCCTGGGGGTGGCTGCTCGCCAGGCTGCCGAGGAGCACGCTGGGGCGCTCGGCGGCCGCCAGGCGCTCGGCCACGGCCCGGGCCGCCTCGCTGGCCGGCCCCGCCAGCCCCGCCAGGGCCTTCGGCAGCTTGCGCCCCCGCGCCTCGGCCAGGGCCTGGGCCACGGCCGCCACCTCGCCGACGAGGGCGTCGGCGGGGACCGCGTCCTCCACCGCCAGGGGGAGGTTCCAGTCGAAGCGCCGCGGGTTGATCGCCATCACCGGCGCGCCGCCAAGCGCCGCCTTGCGCAGGCGGTGGTTGATCAGCGGCTGCTCGTAGCGGCTGTGGGCGCCGATGAGCAGCGCGGCGTCGGCCGCCTCCAGCTCGGCGATCCCCTGGCCCAGGTACGGGAAGGCCGGGGCCCGCTCCTGGTCGCTGACGTCGGCCTCGCGCAGGCGGTGGTCGACGTTGCCCGAGCCGAGACCGCGCAGCAGCCGCCCGGCGAGGTAGAGCTCCTCGAGGGTCGCCGTGGGGGCGAGCAGCCCGCCGAGCGCCGCGGCGCCGTGGCGCTCGACGACGCCGCGCAGCGCCTCGGCGGTGCGCTCCAGGGCCGTCTCCCAGGGCAGCTCGTGCCAGCGGCCGTCGCGCTTGACCTGCGGGCGCTCCAGGCGATCGCCGCTGGCCAGGCCCTCGACGCCGTAGCGGTCGCGGTCGGCGATCCACGTCTCGTTGACCGCCTCGTTCTCCGCCGGGACGACGCGCAGGATCCGCCCGCGCAGGGTGTGCAGGGCGATGCTCGAGCCGACGCCGTCGTGGGGGGCCACGGCGGGGAAGCTGAGCAGCTCCCAGGGGCGGGCCCGGAAGCGGAAGGGCTTGTTGGTCAGCGCGCCGACGGGGCAGAGGTCGATGATGTTGCCCGAGAGCTCGGAGCGCACCCCCTCGCCGGTGTAGGTGGTGATCCGCACGCCCTCGCCCCGGTTCATGGCGCCGAGCTCCTTCTGCCCGGCCACCTCCTCGAGGAAGCGCACGCACCGGGTGCAGTGGATGCAGCGGGTCATGTCCGTGGCCACCAGCGGGCCGAGGTCCTCGTCGGCGACCACCCGCTTGCCCTCGGTAAAGCGCGAGACGCCGCGGCCGAAGCCCAGCGCCAGGTCCTGGAGCTCGCACTCGCCGCCCTGGTCGCAGATCGGGCAGTCGAGGGGGTGGTTGATGAGCAGGAACTCCATGACGCTGCGCTGGGCGTTGAGGGCCGCCGCCGAGGTGGTGGCCACCTTCATGCCCTCGGCCACGGGGGTCGCGCACGCCGGCATCGGCTTCGGCGCCCGCTCCACCTCCACGAGGCACATCCGGCAGTTGGCGACCACCGACAGGTGCTTGTGGTAGCAGAAGCGCGGGATGTAGATCCCCGCCCGGTCCGCGGCCTCGATGAGCATCTCGCCCTTGCGGGCCTCGATGGCGCGGCCGTCGACCTCGATGGTGACCGTCTCTGCGTTCGCGCTCATGCCGCCGCCTCCACGGGGGAGCGACCGTGCTCCACGTAGTACTCGAACTCGTGCCAGAAGTGCTTGAGCAGCGCCTGGATCGGCAGCGAGGCCGCCTCGCCGAAGGCGCAGATGGTGTGCCCGGCGATCTGCCCGGCCGCGGCGTCGAGGACCTCGAGGTCCTCGGCGCGCCCCTCGCCGCGGCTGATGCGCTGCAGCACCCGGTAGACCCAGCCCGTCCCCTCGCGGCACGGCGTGCACTGGCCGCACGACTCGGCGTAGTAGAAGCGCGCGATGCGGGTGGCGGCCTGGACCATGTCGGTGGTCTCGTCCATGACGATCACCGCCCCGGAGCCGAGCGCCGAGCCGGCGCTGGCGAGGCCGTCGTAGTCCATGGTGCACTCGAGGGCGGTGGCCGCCGGCAGCACCGGCGTCGAGGAGCCGCCCGGGATCATGGCCTTGAGCCGCCGGCCGCCGCGCACGCCCCCGGCCTCGGCGAGCAGCTCGCGGAACGGGGTGCCGAGGGGGATCTCGTAGTTGCCGGGCCGGGTGACGTGGCCGGAGACGGAGAAGATCTTCTCGCCGCCGCTGTTGGGCACGCCGAGGCCCTGGAACCACTCGGCGCCGTTGCGCAGGATCGGCGGCACCGAGGCGAGCGTCTCGACGTTGTTGATGGTCGTCGGGCGCCCGTAGATACCGACCTGGGCCGGGAACGGCGGCTTGAAGCGCGGCAGCCCCTTCTTGCCCTCGAGCGACTCCATCAGCGCCGACTCCTCGCCGCAGATGTAGGCCCCGGCGCCGAGGTGGTTGTAGAGCTCGAAGCCGAAGCCCGAGCCGAGCAGGTCGGCGCCGAGGTAGCCGGCGGCGCGCGCCTCGGCCACGGCCTGCTCCATGCGCTCGAACGGCTCGTGGTGGAACTCGCCGCGCAGGTAGTTGTAGCCGACGCTCGCCCCCATGGCGTAGCCGGCGATGACCATCCCCTCGATCAGGGCGTGGGGGTTGAAGCGCAGGATGTCGCGGTCCTTGCAGGTGCCGGGCTCGGACTCGTCGGCGTTGCAGATGAGGTACTTGGGCCCGGCGCTGTCGCGCGGCATGAAGCCCCACTTGACGCCGGGCGGGAACCCGGCGCCGCCGCGCCCGCGCAGGCCGCTGGCCTTGACGGCCTCGACGACGTCGGCCGGCGGGACCGGCTCCCGCAGGACCCGCTCCAGGGCCTCGTAGCCGCCGACCCGGCGGTAGGTCTCCAGGCTCCAGGGCTCGTCGTAGCCCAGGGTGGTGTAGCAAACGCGATTCGCCATGCCTCCTCCGCGCCCCGCCGCTCAGTCCAGCCCGTCGAGGATCTCGTCGATCCGCTCGCGGGTCAGGTGGGTATAGTAGTGGCCGTCCACGAGCATCATCGGCGCCCCGGTGCAGGCGGCGAGGCACTCCTCCTCGTGGACCAGGGTGATCCGGCCGTCGGCGGTGGTCTCCCCGAGGCGCACGCCGAGCTTCTCCTCGATGTAGGCGACGAGCTCGTCGGCGCCGTTGAGCCAGCAGGAGATGTTGGTGCAGACGCTGATCTTGTGCCGCCCGGCCGGCTCCTCGAAGAAGAGCATCGAGTAGAAGGTGGCCACCTCGAAGGCGGTGGTGCGCGACATCCCCAGGTAGTCGGCCACGGCCTCGACGTGGCGGCGCTGCAGCCAGCCGCCGTTGTCGTCCTGGAGGATGTGCAGGGCGGGAATGATCGCCGACTGCCGGCCGCGCTCGTCGTCGGGGTACTGCGCGAGCCAGCGGTCGATCCGGCGGCGCTGATCCGCGGTCAGGCTCTGCTCTGGGCGGGTGTGCTGGGTCGTCACCGATCCACCTCTCCGAAGACCAGGTCAAGGGAGCCGATCAGGGTCACCACGTCCGCGAGCATGTAGCCGCGGATCATCTCGTCCGTGCCGGCCAGGTGGTAGTAGCACGGCGGGCGGACCTTCAGCCGGTACGGCTTGTTGGCGCCGTCGGAGATGATATAGGCGGCGAACTCGCCCTTGGGCGCCTCGACGGCGGCGTAGACCTCCCCCGGCGGCGTGCAGTAGCCCTCGGTGAAGAGCTTGAAGTGGTGGATGAGCGACTCCATGTCGTCCTTCATCTGCTCGCGCGTCGGCGGCGTCACCTTGGGGTCGTCGAGGCGCACCGGGCCGGGGTTCTCGCGCAGCCAGTCGATGCACTGCCGGATGATGCGCGCGGACTGGCGCATCTCCTCGACGCGCACCAGGTAGCGGTCGTAGGAGTCGCCGTTGGTGCCCACCGGGATGTCGAAGTCGAGCCGGTCGTAGACCTCGTAGGGCTGCATCTTGCGCAGGTCCCACTCGACGCCGGAGCCGCGCAGCATCGGCCCGGTGAAGCCGAGGGCGATGGCCCGCTCTGCCGAGATCGGGCAGACGTCGACGAGGCGCTGCTTCCAGATGCGGTTCTCGGTAAGCAGCGTCTCGTACTCGTCGACGCAGGCCGGGAAACGCTCGCAGAAGTCCTCGAGGAAGTCGAGCACCGAGCCCTCGCGGGCGCGGTTCATCTCGCGCAGCTCCTTGTCGCTGCGGTACGGCGAGGGCTCGTACTGCGGCATGCGCTCCGGCAGGTCGCGGTTGACGCCGCCGGGGCGGTAGTAGGTGGCGTGCATCCGCGTCCCCGAGACGGCCTCGTAGACGTCCATGAGGTCCTCGCGCTCGCGGAAGGTGTAGAGGAAGGCCGTCATGGCGCCGACGTCGAGGCCGTGGCCGCCGAGCCACAGGAGGTGGTTCAGGATGCGCGTCACCTCGTCCATCATCACCCGGATGTACTGGGCGCGCAGCGGCGGCTCGATGCCGAGGAGCCGCTCGATGGCGAGCACGTAGCCGTGCTCGTTGCACATCATGGAGACGTAGTCGAGCCGGTCCATGTAGCCGATGGACTGGTTGTACGGCTTGGACTCGGCGAGCTTCTCGGTGGCGCGGTGGAGCAGCCCGACGTGCGGGTCGGCCCGGCGCACCGTCTCCCCCTCCATCTCCAGGACCAGGCGCAGCACGCCGTGGGCGGCCGGGTGCTGGGGGCCGAAGTTGAGGGTGTAGCTCTGGAACTCAGCCATCGGCTTGGTCCTCCTCGGGCGTGCCCGGGGCGCGGTAGCGGTTGTCGTCGCGGATCACCCGCGGCACCAGCACCCGCGGCTCGATCTCCACGGGCCCGTAGACCACCCGCCCCTTCTCGGGGTCGTAGCGCGGCTCGACGTTGCCGATCAGGGGGAAGTCCTTGCGGAAGGGGTGGCCGACGAAGCCGTAGTCGGTGAGCAGGCGGCGCAGGTCCGGATGCCCCTCGAAGACGATGCCGTAGAGGTCGAAGGCCTCGCGCTCGGCCCAGTCCGCCGCCGGCCAGATGCCGGTCACCGAGGGCAGCACGGGCATGTCGTCGTCCTCGGCGAAGCAGCGCACCCGTAGCCGGTGGTTGTGGCTCAGCGACAGCAGGTGGTAGACGGCGGCGAAGCGCCGGCCGGTGGACTCGCTGACCGGCTGGACGCCGTAGATCCCCGTCAGCCCGAGCCGCCCGAAGCCCGGCTCGGTCACGCCGCGGCTGAAGCCGGAGCTGGTGGCCCGCTCGGTGATCCACTCGTCGCCGCCGTAGGCCGCGTAGTCGACGCCGGCGATGTCGACGAGCTGCTCGAAGCGCCACGGCTGCTCGTCGCGCAGCTGCGCCATCACCGCCGTCAGCTCCGCGGGCCGGACCTCGGCGGTGACCTCGCCGCGCTCGAGCCGCACCTCGGCAAGGCGCTCGCCGAAGCGGCCGCGGAGCTGCTCGTAGAGGCTCTCGGGCTCAGCCATGGGCTCTCCTTCAACGCGCGATGGTGTTGGTCCGGCGGATCTTGTTCTGCAGCTGCAGGACGCCGTAGAAGAGCGCCTCCGCCGTCGGCGGGCAGCCGGGAACGTAGATATCGACGGGCACGATCCGGTCACAGCCGCGGGTGACCGAGTACGAGTAGTGGTAGTAGCCGCCGCCGTTGGCGCACGAGCCCATGGAGATCACCCACTTGGGCTCCGGCATCTGGTCGTAGACCTTGCGCAGCGCCGGGGCCATCTTGTTGCACAGCGTGCCGGCGACGATCATGACGTCCGACTGGCGCGGGCTCGGCCGGAAGAGCATGCCGATGCGGTCCATGTCGTAGCGCGCCGCCGCCGTGTGCATCATCTCCACGGCGCAGCAGGCCAGCCCGAAGGTCATCGGCCACAGCGAGCCGGTCCGCGCCCAGTTGATCAGCTTGTCGGCAGAGGTGGTCACGTACCCCTGCTCGAGGATGCCCTCTACTCCCATTCCAGCGCCCCTTTCTTCCACTCGAAGAGCAGTCCGATCAGCAGGAGGCCGACGAAAAGCCCCATGGCTACGATGCCGAACAGCCCCACCTCATCCAACACAACGGCCCAAGGGAAGAGGAACGCGATCTCGAGGTCGAAGAGGATGAACAGCAGGGCCACGAGGTAGAAGCGCACGTCGAACTTCATGCGCGCGTCCTCGAAGGCCTCGAAGCCGCACTCGTAGGGAGACTGCTTCTCGGGGTCGTGGCGCCGGGGCGCGAGCAGGAACCCCACGCCGATGGGCAGGACGCCGAAGACAACCCCTACGAGGATGAAGAGTAGGACCGGCAGGTAGTTCTCGAGCATTCTGTACGCCGCTCCGCTAGTGGCCACGCGGGCGGCGCACTGTGGCCTGACGCCCGCGTCGATTCAGCGGGAGTTTACGGAGCGTTAACGCTCCGTGTCAAATCGACGCGAGCTATAAGTTGCTGATTTTGCGGCGTTTATAGTGAGGAAAAGGGATCCTATGCTTGACCTTGATCAAGTCTGCACCGGATTTTCAAGACCTTGCACTGCACAAGCGAGGGGCCCCTACCCCTCGCCTTGCTGCCCCTCCGGCTCCGGCGGCGGCGCCGGCGCCCCCGGCGACGCCGGGGCCTCGCCGCCGCCCGGCGGCTCGGGGGCGTCCGGCGGCGCCTGCGGCTGCTGCCCCTCCGGGGCGGCGGGCCCCTGCTGCTGCCCGCCCTGCGGCACCTCATCGACCACGGACTCGCCCTCGCCCTGGCCCTGGCTGGCGATGACCGCCAGGCCGAGGCTCGTCAGGAAGAAGCCCGTCCCGAGGCTGGCGATCAGCTTGGTCATGAAGGTCGCGGCGCCGCGGGAGCCGAAGACGGTGCTCGAGGCCCCGCTGCCGAAGGCCGCGCCCATGTCGGCCCCCTTGCCCTGGTTGAGCATGACCAGGGTGACCAGCGCGATCGCGATGAGGATGTGGACGACGAGAAGCGCTTGGAACATCGATTCGCCTCAGGCCTCGGTTGCTGCGCGGTGGATGGCGAGGAAGGCCTCCGGGTCGAGGGAGGCCCCGCCGATCAGGCCGCCGTCGACGTCGGGCTGCGCGAGCAGCTCCGCGGCGTTGTCCGCCTTCATACTGCCGCCGTAGAGGATGGGCAGCGCCTCGGCGCTGTCCGTGTCGCGCTCGGCGACCCGCTGGCGGACGAAGGCGTGGACCGCCTGCGCCTGCTCCGGCGTCGCCGTGCGCCCCGTGCCGATGGCCCAGACCGGCTCGTAGGCGACGACCCCCTCGGCGAAGGCGCGGTCGCCGGCCGCCTCGAAGACGGCCCCGAGCTGCTCGGCCACCACGGCCTCGGTCCGCTCGGCGTCGCGCTCGGCGAGGCTCTCGCCGATGCAGAGGATCGGCGTCAGGCCGGCCCGCTGCGCGGCCACGTACTTGCCCGCGACCCGCGCGTTGTCCTCGCTGTAGAGGGTCCGGCGCTCCGAGTGGCCGACGATGGCGTAGCGGCACCCCGCCTCGCGCAGCATCGCCCCGGAGACCTCGCCGGTGTAGGCGCCCGCCTCGTACTCGCTCACGTCCTGGGCGCCGAGCCGGACCCCGCTGGGGAGCTGGGTGGCCGCCGCCGCCAGGAGCGGGAAGGGGGGGCAGACCGCAAGCTCCGCCCCGCTCGCGGCGTCCGCTGCGCGCTCCGCGATCCGGCGGACGAGCTCTCCATCGCCGTTCATCTTCCAGTTGCCTGCGATAATCTTGCGCCGCATCCCTACATCCAACCCTGTCGACGGTTCCTAAAGAGCACGTAAGCGTATCGATCGCAAGGAGGGAAATCAAACGCCGCCGGGGGTCGCGCCCTCGGCCGCGGCCGAGGCGGCCTCGGCGAGCCCGTCGGCGAGCTCGCCGACCTGCGCGGCGTCCCGCCCCTCCACCATGACCCGCAGCAGCGGCTCGGTCCCCGAGGGGCGCAGCAGGACCCGGCCGGCGTCGCCGAGCTGCGCCTCGGCGTCGGCCACCGCCGCCTGCAGCGCCGGGGCGCTGAGGACGTCGACCCCGGGCTTGAGGGGGACGTTGACCAGCCGCTGCGGGTAGTACTCCATGCCGCTGGCGAGCTCGGCGAGCGAGCGGCCGCCGTGGGCCATCGCCTCGAGGACCTGCAGCGCCGAGACGATGCCGTCGCCGGTGGTCGTGCGGTCGAGGCAGATCAGGTGCCCCGAGGACTCCCCGCCGAGGGTGCCGCCGCGCTCGAGCAGGCGCTCGAGGACGTAGCGGTCGCCGACCTTGGCCCGCTCGAGGCGCAGGCCCAGCCCGGCGAGGGCGTGCTCGAGGCCGAGGTTGGTCATCTGCGTCCCGACCACCGGCCCCTGCACCTGGTGCTGGGCGGCGCGGGCGGCGGCGACGATGTAGAGCAGGCCGTCGCCGTCGACCACCCCGCCGCCGCTATCGACCATGAGCACCCGGTCGCCGTCGCCGTCGAAGGCCACGCCGGCGTCGGCGCCCTCGGCGAGCACCCGCTGGCGCAGCGCCCCGGGGTGCTGCGAGCCGCAGTCGACGTTGATGTTGAAGCCGTCGGGCTCGTGGCCCATGACGCTCACCGTGGCGCCGAGCTCGCGGAAGACCGCCGGGGCCACGTGGTAGGTGGCGCCGTGGGCGCAGTCGACGACCAGGTGCAGGCCGCCGAGGCCGATCCCGCGCGAGACCGCGCCCTTGCAGAACTCGATGTAGCGCCCGGCGGCGTCGTCGACGCGGCTCGCCCGGCCGAGGGCGTCGCAGGGGACGGTGGCCAGGGGCTCGTCGAGCAGCGCCTCGATGGCGAGCTCCGTGTCGTCGTCGAGCTTGTAGCCGTCGGCGCCGAAGAACTTGATGCCGTTGTCCTGGTGCGGATTGTGCGAGGCGCTGATCACCACGCCGGCCGCGGCGTGGAGGGTGCGGGTCAGGTAGGCGATGCCCGGCGTCGGCATCGGCCCGAGCATCAGCGAGTGCACCCCGGCGGCGGCGAAGCCGGCCTCGAGCGCCGACTCGAACATGTAGCCGGACAGGCGGGTGTCCTTGCCGATGACCACCCGGCGGCCCCCCTCGCCGGCGAGGACCCGGCCCGCCGCCCAGCCCAGGCGGAGGACGAAGTCGGCGGTGATGGGGTGCTCGCCGACCTTGCCGCGGACCCCGTCGGTCCCGAAGTAGCGCCGCTGCTGCGCTGCCATGAGCGCTCCCCTCCCCTTTAGAGCTCGGCCTCAGCCGCTTCAGCCCCCTGGGCGGCCGCCGCGGCGACGCGCACGGCGTCGGCGGTGGCCGCCACGTCGTGGGTCCGCACGATGGCCGCACCCTGGAAGGTAGCAACGGCCGCGGCGGCGAGGCTGCCGGCCAGCCGCTCCTCGACGCCGCGCTCCAGGAGCCGGCCGACCATCGACTTGCGCGAGATCCCCACCAGCACCGGCAGCCCCAGCTCGACGACGGCGTCGAGCCGGCGCAGGAGCTGGTAGTTGTGCGCCAGCGTCTTGCCGAAGCCGAAGCCGGGGTCGAGCACCAGGCGCTCGCGCGGGACGCCCGCCGCCTCGGCGGCCTCGGCCCGCGCCCGCAGGAAGCCGGCCACCTCGGCGGCGACGTCGTCGTAGTGCGGGCGCTGCTGCATGGTGCGCGGCTCGCCCTGCATGTGCATCAGGCAGATCGGCACCTCCAGGGCGGCGGCCTCCGCCAGGGCGCCCGGGGCCTGCAGGGCCTGGATGTCGTTGACCATCCCCGCCCCGGCGGCCACGGCGGCGCGCATCACCTGCGGCTTGCAGGTGTCCACGGAGAGGGGGACCGCCACCTCGTCGGCGAGCGCCTCGATCACCGGCACCACGCGGGCGATCTCCTCCTCGGCGCTCACCGGCTCGGCGCCGGGGCGGCTCGACTCGCCGCCGATATCGATGAGATCCGCCCCCTCCTCGACCATGCGCCGGGCCTGGGCCCGGGCGCTCCCGGCCTCGAGGAAGCGCCCGCCGTCGGAGAAGGAGTCGGGGGTGACGTTGAGCACCCCCATGACCCGGGGACGGTCCAGGGCGAGCGAGCGCCCCCCGCAGCGGAGCACGGGGGCGGCCATCAGTGCTCCCCGACCGGCCCCCCGATGGGGCGCTCGCCGCCGGCCGGCTCGCCCTGGGCGGTGTCATCGCCGCCGCCGCGATCCTCCCACCCCTTCGGGGGCCGGGGCCTCTGGCCGCGCATGATGTCGTCGATCTGCCCGCGATCGATGGTCTCGTACTTCATCAGCGCCTCGGCCATGAGGTGGAGCTTGTCCATGTGATCGCGCAGGATCTTCTCCGCCGCCGTGTAGTTGCTGTCGATGATCGCCCGCACCTCCTCGTCGATAGCGTGCTGGGTCTCGTCGGAGACCTCCTTCTGCTGTGCCATGGACTTGCCGATGAAGACCTCGCCCTGCTCCTCGCCGTAGGCGAGCGGCCCCAGCCGGGCCGACAGCCCCCACTTGGTGACCATGTTGCGGGCGATCTCCGTGGAGCGCTGGATATCGTTCTGGGCGCCCGTGGTGACGTGGTCCCCGCCGAAGATCAGCTCCTCGGCGATCCGGCCGCCGAACAGCCCGGCGATCATGCTGTCGAGCCGCTGCTTGGTGTAGCTGTAGCGGTCCTCCTCGGGGAGGAACATGGTCACGCCCAGCGCCCGGCCGCGGGGGATGATGCTGACCTTGTGCACCGGGTCGTGATCCGGCGAGTTCAGCCCCACGATGGCGTGCCCGGCCTCGTGGTAGGCCGTGAGCTTCTTCTCCTCCTCCTTCATGACCATGGACTTGCGCTCGGAGCCCATCATGATCTTGTCCTTGGCCTTCTCGAAGTCGTCCTGGTCCACCCGCTCCTTGTCCGAGCGGGCGGCGAACAGGGCCGCCTCGTTGACCAAGTTCTGCAGGTCCGCCCCGGAGAAGCCCGGGGTGCCCCGGGCGATGATCTCCGGCTTGACGTCGTCGGCGAGGGGGACCTGGCGCATGTGGACCTGGAGGATCTGCTCGCGGCCGCGGACGTCCGGCAGCGGCACCACCACCTGGCGGTCGAAGCGCCCCGGGCGCAGCAGGGCCGGGTCGAGGACGTCGGGGCGGTTGGTGGCGGCGATGACGATGATCCCCTCGCTGCCCTCGAAGCCGTCCATCTCGACGAGCATCTGGTTGAGCGTCTGCTCGCGCTCGTCGTGGCCGCCGCCGAGCCCGGCCCCGCGCTGGCGGCCGACGGCGTCGAGCTCGTCGATGAAGATGATGCACGGCGCCTGCTTCTTCGCCTGCTGGAACATGTCCCGCACCCGGGAGGCGCCGACGCCGACGAACATCTCCACGAAGTCGGAGCCGGAGATGGAGAAGAACGGCACCCGGGCCTCGCCGGCGATGGCCTTGGCGAGCAGGGTCTTGCCGGTGCCGGGCGGGCCGACCATGAGCACGCCGCGCGGGATCGTGCCGCCGAGGCGCTGGAACTTGGCCGGATCGCGCAGGAAGTCGACCAGCTCCTTGACGTCGTCCTTGGCCTCGTCGCAGCCGGCGACGTCGCTGAAGCCGTGCTTGCTCTGCTCCTCGGTCATGAGCTTGGCCTTGCTCTTGCCGAAGCTCATGGCCCCGCGGCCGCCGCCGCCGCCCTGCATCTGGCGCATGAAGTAGATCCACACGGCGATCAGCAGCAGGAACGGCGTCCACGAGATGAGGATCTGCAGCAGCATGCTGTCGCCGTCGGCCTCCTCGGCGTTGATGGTGACGCCGTTCTCGAGGAGGTCGCCGATCAGGGCGCGGTTGTCGGTCTCGGGGTTGAAGGTCTTGTACGTCTGCCCGCTGGCGTGCTCGATGGTGATCTGGTCACCGCTGATCAGCACCTCGCGGACCTCTCCCCGCTTGACGTCGTTGAGGAACTCCGAGTACGGGATCTCCTCGGCCACCTGGGTGCTGCTCTCCTGGAAGTTGCTGAACACGGACATCAGCACCACAGCAATGATGACCCAGAGGATCAGATTCTTGGCCATGTCGCTCACGGCGTCACCTCAATCTGCCTGTTTGCGGCACCTAGGAGGCACCTTACTATACCGACCGGCCTCGGGCCACAAGGTAGACCTCGCGGCTGGCGGAGCGGGAGGCGTCGGGCTTGCGCACGCTGACCCGCGCGAAGAGCCGGCCGAGCTCGGCCCGGAAGGCGTCGAACCCCTCGCCCTGGAAGCACTTGGCCACGAGAACGCCGTCCTGCTTTAAGGCTCGACCGGCGAAGTCGGCGGCGAGTTCCGCCAGGCCCATCGCCGCCGGCTGGTCGACGGCGGCGTGGCCGGTGAGGTTGGGGGCCATATCGGAGAGCACGACGTCGGCCTCGCGGCCCTCGAGGGCGGTCTGTACCGCCCGCAGGCCGTCGTCCGTGGCGAAGTCGGCCTCGACGCAGCGCACGCCCGGCAGCGGCGCCATCGCCAGGCAGTCGACGGCCACCACCACGCCGCCGGGGGCGACCCGCTGCGCCGCCAGCTGCGACCAGCCGCCGGGGGCGGCGCCGAGGTCGACCACCACGCGCCCCGGGGCGAGGAGCCGGTCCCGCTCGTCGATGGCCTCGAGCTTGAGCGCCGCGCGGGAGCGCCACCCCTCCGCCCGGGCCCGGCGGACGAAGGGGTCCGCCTCGTGCTGGGCGCGCCGCGACGGCGACCCGCAGCAGCGCCTGCGCTTAGCCTTGGCCATCGCCGTCCGCCTCCTCCGTCATCAGGCGCCGGGCGGCGCCCCGGGCGCGCAGGGCGATCCACGCGGCGCCGAGGCTCGCGGCGCCGAGCACGCCCAGCACCTCCTGCCAGGGGGGCGCCTCGACGCCGTAGCTCGCCAGCAGCGCGCCGGCCATCAGCAGCAGGACCACCCCGAGCTCGAGCTTGACGCTGCGCAGCGGCCCGCCGTTTGCCCGCACCACGCCGCGCTGTGGTAGGCTTTGCGCCCTTTTCTCACCTGGCATGGGAACATCTCCATGGAGCTCGATCCAGAGCAGATCCGCCACCTCCGCCGCCTCGGCCACGACCTCAAGCCCGTCGTCCTCACCGGCGCGGCCGGGGTCAGCGAGCCCGTCCTCCAGGAGATCGAGCGCGCCCTCACGGACCACGAGCTGATCAAGGTCAAGCTCGCCGGGGCCGACAAGGCGGAGCGCCGCGCGATGGCCGAGCGGATCACCGAGCGCACCGGCGCGGCCCTCGTCCAGGCCATCGGCCGGGTCGCCCTGCTCTACCGCCCCAACCCCGAGAGGCGGCCGGAGCAGCGCATCGAGGTGTAGGGCTCACTCCCGCGGCTGGAGGCCGCCGAGGACCAGCGCCAGGCCGATGGCGCTCGCCACGAGGTAGAGGCTCTCCGCCGTGCGCAGGGCGGCGACCCCGTTGCCGCCCTGCCCGGCCTGCGCGACCACCTCGGCCATGGGGGGGCGCACGCCAAGCTCGCCGATGCCGACCAGGAGGACCAGGGCCACCAGCAGCCAGAGCCGCCAGTGCGCCGCCAGGGGCCGGACCCGGTGGCGCAGCTGGGCCGGGATGAGCACGGCGGCGCAGCCGATGCTGACCCACGCCACGGCGCCCTTGAGCGCCTCGCTCAGCCCGGCGGCGGCGGCCGGGTCGTCGAGCTGCGCGAAGAGCACCGGGGCGGCGAGGTAGCCGACCCCCCACAGGGAGCCTACCCACACCGTCAGCAGCACCCGCTCCACGGCGCTAAGCAGCAAGGCCACCCTCCCCTAGGCGCCCGGCGCGAAGGAAGGCCGCGCCCCGGCCGCCGCCCTACTCATAGCGCACCTCGACGATCTCGTAGGTCCGCTCGCCGCCGGGCGCCTGGACGGCGGCCTCGTCGCCCTCCTCCTTGCCGATGAGCGCCCGGGCGATGGGCGAGTTCACCGAGATCAGCCCCTGCTTGATGTCGGCCTCGTCCTCGCCGACGATCTGGTAGGTCACCTCCTCGCCGCTGTCCGCGTCCTCGAGGACCACGGTGGCGCCGAAGACCACCTTCGGCGCGGCCTGGATCGTGGCCGGGTCGATGACCTGGGCGTTGGAGAGCTTGCCCTCGAGCTCCTGGATCCGCCCCTCGATGAACCCTTGCTGCTCCCGCGCGGCGTGGTACTCGGCGTTCTCCTTGAGGTCGCCGTGCTCGCGCGCCTCGGCGATGGCCTGGATGACGCGCGGGCGCTCCTCGTTCTTGAGGCGCTGGAGCTCGGCGCGCAGCTTCTCCGCGCCGCGACTCGTCAGGGGTGTCTTGCTCATCCCGTCATCTCCCTGTGCAGGGCGTGGAGGGGGCGGGCCTCCCAGTCCTTCATGTGATCCAGCGCCAGGCACGTCGCCCGCGCCCCGGCGATGGTCGTCGTATAGCAGACCTTGCGCTGCAGCGCCTCACGCCGGATCGAGTAGGAGTCGGCGATGGCCTGCCGCCCCTCGGTGGTGTTCACGATCAGGTCGATCTCGTCGTTCTTGATGGCGTCGACGACGTGCGGCCGCCCTTCGGTAACCTTGTTGATGCGGCGCACCTCCAGGCCGGCGGCCTCGAGGTGCGCTGCCGTGCCGTGGGTGGCGATCAGCCGGAAGCCGCGGCGCGTCAGGTCGCGGCAGACCTCCACGGCCGCCTCCTTGTCGGCGTGGCGGACGCTGACGAAGGCGCAGCCGCCGCGCGGCAGGACGACCCCCGCCGCCAGCTGCGCCTTGGCGTACGCCTCGCCGAAGCAGGCGCCGACGCCCATCACCTCGCCGGTGGACTTCATCTCCGGGCCGAGGATGGGGTCCACGCCGGGGAACTTGAGGAACGGGAAGACGGCCTCCTTGACCGAATAATAGGTCGGCACGACCTCCCGCTCCACTCCCTGCTCGGCCAGGGAGCGGCCGGCCATGCACCGCGCCGCCACCTTGGCCAGCGGGACGCCGCTGGCCTTGGCCACGTAGGGGACCGTGCGCGCCGCCCGCGGGTTGACCTCCAGGAGGAAGATCCGCTGGCCCTGGATGGCGAACTGCACGTTCATCAGCCCGACCACCTCCAGCTCCCGGGCGAGCAGCCGCACCTGCTCGCGGACCCGGTCCTGGATGTCCTGGGCGAGGGTGTACGGCGGGATCGAGCAGGCCGAGTCGCCGGAGTGGACGCCGGCCTGCTCGATGTGCTGCATGATCCCGCCGATGACCAGCTGCTCGCCGTCGCAGACGGCGTCGACGTCGACCTCCACGGCGTCGTCGAGGAAGCGGTCGAGCAGCACCGGCGAGTCGTTGGAGACGCGCACCGCCTCGTTCATGTACTGGCGCAGCTCGCTCTCCTCGTAGACGATCTCCATCGCCCGGCCGCCGAGGACGTAGGAGGGCCGGACCACCAGCGGATAGCCGATCTCGGCGGCCAGCTCCAGGGCCTCGGCCTCGGTGCGCGCCGTGCGGTTGGGCGGCTGGATGAGGTCGACGCGGCCGATGAGCTCCTGGAAGCGCTCGCGGTCCTCGGCCAGGTCGATGGAGTCCGGGCTGGTGCCGATGATCGGCGCCCCGGCCGCCTCGAGGGCCCGGGCGAGCTTGAGCGGCGTCTGCCCGCCGTACTGGACGATGATCCCCTCGGGCTGCTCGATCTCGACGATGGCCAGGACGTCCTCGAGGGTCAGCGGCTCGAAGTAGAGCCGGTCCGAGGTGTCGTAGTCCGTCGAGACCGTCTCCGGGTTGCAGTTGACCATGATGGTCTCGTAGCCGTCCTCGCGCAGGGCCAGCGAGGCGTGGACGCAGCAGTAGTCGAACTCGATGCCCTGGCCGATGCGGTTCGGGCCGCCGCCGAGGACCATGATCTTGCGCCGGCCCGAGGGCTCGGCCTCGCACTCCTCCTCGTAGGTGGAGTACATGTAGGCCGTGGCCGTGGGGAACTCGGCGGCGCAGGAGTCGACGCGCTTGAACACCGGGCGCACGCCGAGCTCCCGGCGCCGCTCGCGGACCTGCGCCTCGCCGACGCCCCAGAGCTGGGCGAGCCGGGCGTCGGAGAAGCCGCGGCGCTTGTAGCCGTACAGCCCGGCGGCCGAGCACGCCTCGAGGGCGCCGGCGGCGATCTCCGCCTCGCAGGCGATGAGCTCCTCGATCTGGGCGAGGAACCAGGGGTCGATGGCCGTCATCTCGTGGACGTCGGCGACGGAGAAGCCGACGCGGAAGGCGTCGCCGAGGTGCAGGATCCGCTCGGCGGTGGGCTGGCGCAGGGCGTAGCGCACGGCGTCCTGGAGATCGGAGCGGGTGCGGTCGAGGCGCTCGTCGAGCCCCGCGAGGTCCTGCTCGAGCCCGCGCAGGGCCTTCTGGAACGACTCCTGGAAGGTCCGGCCGATGGCCATGACCTCCCCCACCGACTTCATCTGGGTGGTCAGGAAGGCCTGGGCCTGGGGGAACTTCTCGAAGGTAAAGCGCGGGATCTTGGTGACGACGTAGTCGATGGCCGGCTCGAAGGAGGCCGGCGTGGCCCCGCCGGTGATCTCGTTGCGCAGCTCGTCGAGGGTGTAGCCGACGGCGAGCTTGGCGGCGACCTTGGCGATGGGGAAGCCCGTGGCCTTGGAGGCGAGCGCCGAGGAGCGCGACACGCGCGGGTTCATCTCGATGATCACCATCCGCCCGTTATCCGGGTTGATGGCGAACTGCACGTTGGAGCCGCCGGTCTCCACCCCGATCTCGCGGAGCACCGCCAGCGAGGCGTCGCGCATGAGCTGGTACTCCTTGTCGGTCAGCGTCTGCGCGGGCGCCACGGTCACCGAGTCGCCGGTGTGCACCCCCATGGGGTCGAGGTTCTCGATGGAGCAGACGATGATGGCGTTGTCGTGGCCGTCGCGGACCACCTCCATCTCGTACTCCTTCCAGCCGAGCACCGACTCCTCGAGCAGGACCTCGTTGGTGTACGACAGGTCGAGGCCGCGCTCGACGATCTCGTGGAACTCCTCGCGGTTGTAGGCGATCCCGCCGCCGGAGCCGCCGAGCGTGTAGGAGGGGCGGATGATCACGGGGAAGCCCATGCGCGCCTGCGCCGCCTGCGCCTCGGCCATGGAGCGGGCGATCTCGGCGCGGGGGGTCTCGAAGCCGATGTTGGCCATGGCCGCGCGGAAGGCCTCGCGCTCCTCGGCCTTGTCGATGGCCTCGCGGCTGGCGCCGATCATCTCCACGCCGTAGCGCTCCAGGACGCCGTGCTTGACCAGGTCGAGGGCGCAGTTGAGCGCCGTCTGCCCGCCCATGGTGGGGAGCACCGCCTCGGGGCGCTCGCGCTCGATGATCCGGGCGACGGTCTGCCACTCGATGGGCTCGACGTAGACGGCGTCGGCCGTCTCCGGGTCGGTCATGATCGTCGCCGGGTTGGAGTTGACGAGCACCACCCGGTAGCCCTCCTCGCGCAGCGCCTTGCAGGCCTGGGCGCCGGAGTAGTCGAACTCGCACGCCTGGCCGATGACGATCGGGCCGGCGCCGATGATCAGGATCGATTGGATATCAGTTCTCTTCGGCATACATCATCATCGCGAGGAAGCGGTCGAACAGCGGTTGCACGTCGTGGGGCCCGGGGCTGGCCTCGGGGTGGCCCTGGAAGCTGAAGGCCGGCACGTCGGTCCGCCGGATCCCCTGCAGCGAGCCGTCGAACAGGGAGCGGTGGGTGGCCTCGAGGCAGTCCGGCAGGCTCTGCTCGTCCACCGCGAAGCCGTGGTTCTGGCTGGAGATCAGGACCTGGCCGCTGGCCAGGTCGAGGACCGGGTGGTTGGCGCCGTGGTGGCCGAACTTCATCTTCGCGCTCCGCGCCCCGCTGGCCAGGCCGAGCAGCTGGTGGCCCAGGCAGATGCCGAGCAGCGGGATGCGGTGGACCTCGAGCAGCTCGCGGATGGCCTCGACGGCGTAGCCCATGGGCTCCGGGTCGCCGGGGCCGTTGGAGACGAACACCCCGTCGGGGCGCATCGCCGCCACCTCCGCCGCCGGCGTATGCGCCGGGACGACGGTGACGCGGCAGCCGCGGTCGACGAGCAGGCGCAGGATGTTCTGCTTGATGCCGTAGTCGTAGGCCACCACGTGCCAGCGCGCCGGGCCCGCCGCCTCCTCGGCGTCGGCGCGGCCGAGCTCCAGGCGCCAGCTGCCCCGGCGCCACTCCCGCGCCTCGCCGGTGCCCGCCGAGCCGGCGAGATCGCGCCCGGCCATGCCGGCGTAGGCCGCGGCCTGCTCCCGCGCCCAGGCCTCGTCGAGGCCCTCGCCGGCCGCCAGGCAGCCGCCCTGGGCCCCCTGCTCGCGCAGGATCCGCGTCAGCTTGCGGGTGTCGATCCCGGCGATGGCCACGACCCCCTGCGCCGCCAGCCACTGCGGCAGCGCCCCCTCGGCCCGCCAGCTGCTGGTGCGCGGCGGGACGTCCCGCACCACGAGCCCGGCGAGCCGGGCGCGCTCGTCCTCCCGGTCGACGGCGTTGACGCCGGTATTGCCGATGTGCGGGTAGGTGAGCGTCACGATCTGCCCCGCGTAGGAGGGGTCCGTGGCGATCTCCTGATAGCCCGTCATGGCGGTATTGAAGACGACCTCGGCGGTGACGGCGCCGTCGGCGCCCACCGCCTCACCGCGAAAGACTGTGCCATCCTGGAGGGCGAGCAGTGCTGGCCGGGTCAACGGAGCCTCCCTTGGGTGCATGCAAAAAACGGGAGGGGGGACCCTCCCGTCGACGTGCCGGCTCGCGCCGTACGAAGGCGCAGGTAAACGCCCAGCAGTATACCTGCGCGGCGGGTGCACTGTCACGCTCTCAGCCCCGCGCCGCCGGGCAGGGGCGGCCGGTGCACCCGGCCGGGACAGGCCTGGCCACGGGCTCTACCCAACGCCCTCATTAAGGCTTATCATTGAATGTTTAGCCCTGCTTTCGTGTGAGCCTCCTTGACTGCGCTGTCCGTTACCGACCTGACCAAGACCTACGCCGAGGGCAAGATCGCCCTGCACGGGGTGAGCCTGAGCGTGGACGCGGGCGCCTTCTTCGGCCTGCTCGGGCCGAACGGGGCCGGCAAGTCGACGCTGATCGGCATCATCTCGACGCTCGTCAACAAGAGCAGCGGCACCATCCGCGTCTTCGGCCACGACCTCGACCGCGACCCGTGGGCCGTGAAGTCCGCCATCGGCCTCGTGCCGCAGGAGTTCAACTTCAACAGCTTCGAGACGGTCGAGCAGATCGTGCTCAACCAGGCCGGCTACTACGGCATCCCGCGGCGGCTCGCCCGCCGCCGGGCCGAGCACTACCTGCAGAGCCTCGGCCTCTGGGAGCGGCGCGACTCGGTGGCGGGGACCCTCTCGGGCGGGCTCAAGCGCCGGCTGATGATCGCCCGGGCGCTGGTCCACGAGCCGCGGCTGCTCATCCTCGACGAGCCCACCGCCGGCGTGGACATCGAGCTGCGCCGCTCGATGTGGGACTTCCTGCGCCATATCAACGACCAGGGCACCACCATCATCCTGACCACGCACTACCTCGAGGAGGCCGAGAGCCTCTGCCGCGACATCGCCATCATCGACGAGGGGCGCATCGTCGAGAACACCGACGTCAAGAGCCTGCTCCAGCGCCTGTCGAGCCACACCTTCCTGCTCGACGTCGACCGCGTCCCGGAGCCGCTGCCCGAGGTGGCGGGCTTCCGGCTCGAGCACGCCGGCGACCACATCCTCGAGGCGGAGGTCCCCCGCGGCCGGGCGCTGACCGAGCTCTTCGCCGCCCTCACCGAGCACGGCATCGCGGTGACGAGCATGCGCAACAAGTCCAACCGCCTGGAGGAGCTCTTCGTGCGGCTGCTCGATAAGGACGACCCCGAGTACCCGGCCTCCGGCGGCCCGGCGGGCCGCCCCCCGGCCGAGCAGCAGCGGGCGGCGGAGCCGAGCGCATCATGACGGGGCGCGAGGAGCAAGGGCCGCACCCCGCGCCGGATCGCTACGGGGCGCAGGCGCAGCCGAGCCGCGCCCAGGCGACGTGGGTCTCGCTGCAGACCATCGTGCTCAAGGAGACCCGCCGCTTCCTGCGCATCTGGATCCAGACCCTGGTGCCGCCGGCGATCACCATGACGCTCTACTTCGTCATCTTCGGGGCGCTGATCGGCCAGCGTGTCGGCCCCATGGAGGGGTACAACTACATCGAGTACATCGCCCCGGGGATCATCATGCTCTCGGTGATCACCAACTCCTACAACAACGTCGTCTCGTCGTTCTTCGGGGCGAAGTTCCAGCGCCACATCGAGGAGCTGCTCGTCTCCCCGACGCCGAACCTCGTCATCCTCGTCGGCTACGTCGCCGGCGGCGTCGGGCGCGGCCTCTGCACCGGGGCGATCGTCACGGCGGTGGCGCTGCTGTTCACCTCGCTGCCGATCCACAGCTGGGCGATCACCGTCTCCGTGGTCGTGCTCACGGCAGTGCTCTTCTCCATCGGCGGCTTCATCAACGCCATCTACGCCAAGAAGTTCGACGATATCGCCATCGTCCCGACCTTCGTGCTCACGCCGCTGACCTACCTCGGCGGCGTCTTCTACTCCATCTCGCTGCTCCCGGACTTCTGGCAGGGCGTCTCCATGGCCAACCCGATCCTCTACATGGTCAACGCCTTCCGCTACGGCATCCTCGGCGCCTCGGACGTCCCCATCGCCCTGTCGTACGCCATGATGCTGCTGTTCATCGCCGGCTTCGGCGGCTTCGCCCTGCACCTGCTCAACCGCGGCACCGGCCTACGCTCCTAGGGATTGGGTTGATCCGGCGCCGCGCGGGGATGCCACGTTAGGCCCCGCCGGGCCCGGGCTGGCCTTCCCGGCCGGGCCCGGCTTAACTGAGAGAGGAGAGCGCCGATGAGCGAACCCACGGAGCCGCCTATGGACCCGGCACGCAGCCCGCTGCTGACCGACCTCTACCAGCTGACGATGGTCGACAGCTACCTGCAGCGCGGGATGCAGGGGACGGCCTCCTTCGAGCTGTTCAGCCGCAAGCTCCCGCCGGGGCACGGCTTCTACCTCGCCTCCGGGGTCGAGGCGGCCGTGGAATGGCTCGAGGGGCTGCGCTTCGGCGACGAGGAGCTCGCCTGGATCCGCGACTGCGGCCACTTCCGCCCGGGGCTGGCCGACGAGCTCGCGGGGCTGCGCTTTACCGGCCACGTCGAGGCGGTCCCCGACGGCACGGTGCTCTTCCCCCAGGAGCCGATCCTCCGGGTGACGGCGCCGCTGCCCGAGGCGCAGCTGGTGGAGAGCCGGCTGATGAACCTCGTCCACCTCCACACCCTGCTCGCCTCCAAGGCAGTCCGGGCCGTGCTCGCCGCCGACGGCAGCCACCTCGTGGACTTCGGCATGCGCCGCGCCCACGGCGCCGAGGCCGCCATGGCGGCGGCGCGCGGCGCCTGGATCGCCGGCTACGCCGGGACCGCGACCTGCCTCGCCGGCGCCGAGTACGGCATCCCCACCGTCGGCACCATGGCCCACTCCTACGTCCTCGCCTTCGACGACGAGCGCGAGGCCTTCCGCGCCTTCGCCGAGAGCCACCCGGAGAACGTCACCCTGCTCATCGACACCTACGACACCCTCGAGGCGGCGCACAAGGTGGTCGAGCTCGCGCAGGAGGGGGTCCCCGTCCAGGGGGTGCGGATCGACAGCGGCGATCTCGCCGAGCTCGCCCGGCAGGTCCGCGGCATCCTCGACGCCGGCGGCCAGCCGGACATCCGCATCCTCGCCAGCGGCAGCCTCGACGAGCACGAGGTCGCCCGCCTGCGCGCCGCCGGGGCCCCCATCGACGGCTTCGGCCTGGGCACGCTCATCGACACGGCGGCGGACCAGCCCTACCTGGACATGGCCTACAAGCTCCACGAGTACCGTGGCGAGCCGCGCCGCAAGCGCTCCGCGGGCAAGCTCCACTGGCCGGGGCGCAAGCAGGTCCGCCGCCACTACCGCGACGGCGCCGCCTGCGGCGACACCCTCTGCCTCAGCGACGAGCAGCTGCCCGGGGAGCCGCTGCTGGAGACGGTCATG
>NZ_NRSH01000023.1 GCF_016584055.1 Halorhodospira neutriphila | reverse complement strand
GCCGCGTTGAGCCGCGGCCCGACGCCGAAGGCCAGGTCCGCCGCGCAGGCCTCGCGCGGGTCCCGGCCGGCGGCGACCCGGCGCAGGTGCGCTTCCTGGTGCCCGACCGCTTCACCCTCGGCTACGGCCTCAGCCCGGCCGTGGTCGAGCGCCTCGCGCCCCTCGAGCCGGCGTGGCTGGTCACCGTGGACAACGGCGTCACCAGCCACGAGGGGGTCGCCGCCGCCCGCGAGGCGGGGATGCGGGTCGTGGTGACCGACCACCACAGCCCGGATGAGGCGCTGCCGGCGGCTGCGGCGGTGGTCGACCCCCAGCGCGGCGACGACGCCTTCGCCAGCCCCCACCTGGCCGGCGTCGGCGTGGCCTTCTACGTGGCCCGCGCCGCGCAGCGCGCCCTGGCGGCCGCCGGCGATCTCCCCCCGGACCCGCCCAACCTGGCCGGGCTCCTCGACCTCGTCGCCGTCGGCACGGTGGCCGACCTGGTGCCCCTGGACCACAACAACCGCATCCTCGTGGAGCAGGGGCTGCGGCGGATCCGGGCGGGGGCGGCGCAGCCCGGGGTGACGGCCCTGCTCGAGGCCGCCGGCCGGGACCCGCGCGAGGCCTGCGCGGCGGACCTGGCCTTCGGCGTCGGGCCGCGGCTCAACGCGGCGGGGCGGATGGCGGACATGACCGCCGGCGTCGAGTGCCTGCTCGCCGCCGACGCCGCCTCGGCGCAGGGGGCGGCGGCGGAGCTTGACCGGCTCAACCGCCAGCGCCGCGAGGTGGAGGCGCGGATGACCGAGGAGGCCCTCTCGGCGCTCGAGACCCAGGCCGAGGCCGTCGGCCCCGGCGTGTGCGTCGCCGCCGCCGGCTGGCACCAGGGCGTGACGGGGATCCTCGCCGCGCGGCTCAAGGAGCGCTACCAGCGCCCGGCGATCGCCTTCGCGCCGGGGCAGGAGGGGTGGCTCACCGGCTCGGCGCGCTCGGTCCCGGGGCTGCACATGCGCGAGCTCCTCGCCCGGGTCCAGCGCGGCTCGCCGGAGCTCGTCCAGCGCTTCGGCGGGCACGCCATGGCGGCGGGCCTGACGATCCCGGCCTCGGGGCTCGAGGCCTTCCGGGCGGCCTTCGCCGCGGCGCTCGAGGAGGCCCTCGACGGCGGCGAGCCGGCGCCGAGCTGCCTCGACAGCGACGGCCCGCTCGCCGCCGAGGAGCTGACCCTGGAGACGGCCGCCGCCCTGCGCTACGGCGGGCCGTGGGGGATGGGCTTCCCCGAGCCGCGCTTCGACGGGCTCTTCGCCGTGCGCCAGGCGACCTCCCTCAACGGCGGCCACCTGCGCCTGCAGCTGCAGGCCGCCGACGGCACCGGCCCGGTCTGGCCGGCGATCGCCTTCGGCGCCCAGGAGAGCGGCTGGGACCGGCTGGCGGGCCCCGTGCGGGTCCTCTACAGCCCCGAGGTCAACCGCTACCGCGGCACGGTCTCCCTGCAGCTGCGCGTCGAGCACATGGAGCCGCAGCCGGGCGGGTAGGGCAGGGCCCGGCTGCGGCGGCGGGGCTCAGGAGACGCCGCCCTCGCGGGCGAGCTCCCTCTCCGGCTCCTGCCGGCCCAGCAGCTCGGCGAGATCGCCGACCACCGCCGCGCTCTCGCGCAGGAGCAGATCCGGGAGCGGCTCCTCGTCGATCTCCTCGTAGCTGGCCACCGGCTCGAGGCCGTGGACCTCGCGGCGGTGGTTGTGGAGGGCGAGCAGCCGCTCCTCGCGCTGCGCCTTCTCCGCCTGGCGCCGCTCCTTGTCGAGGGGGGTGGCGGTCTCCTCGCGCAGCCGGCGCTTGTACTCGAGCTCGGCGGTGAAGGCCTCGAAGGCCGCCTCCTGCGCCACGCGCTGCTCGTGGCGCTCCCGGAGCGTCTCGATGAGCCCCGCGTCGATACCCGTGCGCTGCTCGACGCCGACCGGCTCGATGCGCGTCGCCGGCAGGGGGTTCTCGGCGGCGCGCTCGCCGAGCTCGTCGTGGTCGAGCAGCGAGGGCAGCGAGATGTGCGGCCTCACCCCGGCGAGCTGGGTGCTCTCGCCGTTGACGCGGTAGAACTGGGCGATGGTCAGCTTGAGCTGGCCGGACTTCTCCTCGCCGGGGATGGCGTAGTTGCCGAGGTTGATCATCTGCTGGACGGTGCCCTTGCCGAAGGTCTGGTCGCCGATGACCACGCCCCGGTTGTAGTCCTTGATGGCCGCGGCGAAGATCTCCGAGGCCGAGGCGCTGCGCCGGTTGACGAGCACGCCGAGGGGGCCGTCGTAGGCAGGCGGGTGGCCGCCGCCGACCTGCTCGGTCTGGCCGGTGTGGTTGCGCACCTGCACCGCCGGCCCCTCGCCGGTGAACAGGTCCGTCAGCCCCGTGGCCTCGCGCAGCGCGCCGCCGGAGTTGTCGCGCAGGTCGATGACGAGGCCGTCGATCTCCTGGCCCTCGAGCTCCTCGAGCAGGCGCTTCACGTCCCGCGTGGTGCTGCGGTAGTCCTCCTTGCCGGCCTGGGCGGCGCTGAAGTCGCGGTAGAAGCGCGGGATCTCGATGACCCCGATGCGCTGCTGCTCGGCGTCGGCGCCCTCGGCGGGCAGCTCGATGACCTCCTTGCGCGCCGCCTGGTCCTCGAGGTCGATCTTGTTGCGCACGAGGCGCACCACGCGCGGCGAGCTCTCGCTGGCGCCCGCCGGCGGCAGGACCTTGAGGCGCACGACCGACTCCTTGGGACCGCGGATGAGCTGGACGATATCCTGCAGGCGCCAGCCGACGATGTTCTTCATCCTGCCGTCCTCGCCGTCGGCGACGCCGATGATCCGCTCGCCCTCCTCGAGCTTGCCCGAGCTCTTGGCCGGCCCGCCGGGGATGAGCTCGACGATCTTGGTGTAGTCCTGCTCCATGGTGAGCTTGGCGCCGATGCCCTCGAGCTGCAGGGACATCTGCATGTCGAATTCCTTGGAGCGCCGCGGCGAGAAGTAGCTGCTGTGCGGGTCGTAGGCGCTCGCCCAGGCGCTGAGGTAGTCCGCCATGACGTCGTCGCGGCTCACCTCCAGGGCCCGCTCCTGGAGGGTGCGGTAGCGGTGGCCGAGGTTCTCGCGGATCTTCTCGGGCTCGCGGCCGGCGAGCTCGAGGGTCAGGGCGTCGTGGGTGACCCGCCGGCGCCACAGCGCGTCGAGGGCCTGCTCGCTATCGGCCCACTCGGCCTCGCGCCGGTCCGGCTCGTAGCGGCCCTCCCGATCGAACTCGAGGGGCTGGTCGAGCAGCTCGAGGGCGTAGCGGATCTGCTCGGTGACGCGCTCCTGGTAGACGGTGTAGAGGTCGAAGGCGGCCTCGACGATGGCGTCGATATCGCCGTCGGCCTCGGCGACGCGCTCCCGGAAGCGCTCGGCGTCCTCGGCGAGCAGGAAGAAGCGGCCGTGGTCGAGGCGCTTGAGGTAGGCCTCGGCGGCCTCCTCGGCGACGCTGTAGTCCTCCGGGGAGCCGCGGTAGTGGTAGCGCTCGAGCAGGTCGGCGACGACGCGCGCCTTCTCGCGCTCGGTGCGGCCCGGCTCGAGGGCCGCCTCCTGCTCGGCGGCCGCGGCGGCGCTCGCCGCGGCGATGGGGCCGCCGAGGGGCGCCTGGGGGGCGAGCAGGGCGGCGCCGAGGGCCAGGGTCAGGCTCAGTAGCAGTCTACGGGTCAAGGTACGCCTCCACGTTCGTCAGTGCCGCAGTGCCTCGACACTCACGCGGTCTTGTCGGTTGATCGTCCGGGGCCGCGGCACCGGGGCCGCTAGCCCGCCGCCTCGAGGCTCCTCGAGGCGACCTCGTGTACGTCCTTGGACAGCGCCGGCTGGGCGAGGATCCGCTCGAGCTGCTCGCGCATCGCCGTGCGCCGCTGCGGCTCGTAGCGCCGCCAGTGGCTCAGGGGGCCGAGCAGGCGGGCGGCGAGCTGCGGGTTGCGGGCGTCGAGCGCCAGGACGTGGTCGGCCAGGAGCCGGTAGCCGCGCCCGTCGGGGGAATGGAAGCACGCCGGGTTCCCCTGGGCAAAGGCGCCGAGCAGGGCGCGGGCGCGGTTGGGGTTGTCGAGGGTGAAGTCCGGGTGCCGGGTCAGGCGCTCGACCTGCTCGAGGGCGTCCGGGCGGCTCGCCGTCGCCTGGACGCGGAACCACTTGTCGACGACCAGCGGCTCGTCGCGCCAGCGCTGGTGGAAGGCCTCGATGGCGCGCTCGGCCTGCGGGGCCTCGCTGTCGGCGAGCACGGCCAGCGCCGCCAGGCGGTCGGTGAGGTTGTCGCTGCGCTCGAGCTGCTGCAGGGCGCGGTCGAGGTGGCGCGGCGAGCCGGCCACCAGGTAGCTCAGCGCCAGGTTCGCCAGCCGGCGCTGCGCCGCCTCCTCGGCGCTGTGGCGCCAGGGCCGGCCCGGGTGCTGCTCGCAGAGGGCCTGCCAGTGGGCCGTTAATGCCTGGCCGAGGGCGCGGCGCAGGCCCGCCCGGGCATCGTGGATCGCCTGCGGGTCGACGACCTCGAGCTGCTCGGCGAGGTAGGTCTCGCTCGGCAGGGTGAGCACCTCGGCGGTGAGCGCCGGGTCGGCGCCGGGCGCCTCGAGGGCGCCGCGGAAGGCCGCCTCCAGCCGCTCGAGCCCGCCGGGGCGCGGCTCGCCGGCGGCCTCGGCGAGCAGCACCCGCACCGCCAGCTGCTGCCCGGCCTCCCAGCGGGCGAAGGGGTCGGGGTCGCGGGCGAGCAGGAAGGCGAGGTCGTCGTCGCTGTACGGGTACTCGACGGCCACCGGCGCCGAGAAGCCGCGCAGCAGCGACGGCGTCGGGCGCTGCGGGCAGCCGGCGATCTCGAAGCGCTCCTCGGCCTCGCGCAGCTCCAGCACGCGGGTGTGCGCGGCCTCGTCGGCCGGCTCGCCGGCGAGCTGCACCGGCAGCGGCGCGCCGTCGGGGCCGAGCAGGCCGACGGCGAGGGGGATGTGCATCGGCGCCTTGCGCGGCTGCTCCGGCGTCGCCGGGGTGTGCTGGCGGCAGTGGAGGGTGTAGACCTCGCGCTCGGGGTCGTACTCGTCGCGGACGGTCACCTGCGGCGTGCCGGCCTGGTGGTACCAGCGGCTGAACTGCTGCAGGTCCGCGCCGCTGGCCTCCTCCATGCAGGCGAGGAAGTCGTCGATGGTGGCCGCCTCGCCGTCGTGGCGCTCGAGGTAGCGGCGCACGCCGCGGCGGAAGGGCGTATCGCCGAGGAGCGTGCGGTACATGCGGATGACCTCCGCCCCCTTGGCGTAGACGGTGGCCGTGTAGAAGTTGTTGATCTCGACGTAGGACTTCGGCTGGACGGGGTGGGCCATGGGGCCGGCGTCCTCGGGGAACTGCGCGCTGCGCAGCAGCCGCACCTGACGGATGCGCTCGATCGCCGCCGAGCCCATCGCCTCGGCGAACTGGTGCTCGCGGAAGACGGTCAGCCCCTCCTTGAGCGAGAGCTGGAACCAGTCGCGGCAGGTGACGCGGTTGCCCGTCCAGTTGTGGAAGTACTCATGGCCGATCACCGCCTCGACGCCCTCGTAGTCGGCGTCCGTGGCGGTGTCGGGGCTGGCCAGGACGAACTGGGTGTTGAAGACGTTCAGCCCCTTGTTCTCCATGGCCCCCATGTTGAAGTCGCCGACGGCCACGACCATGTAGGTGTCGAGATCGTACTCCAGCCCGTACTGCTGCTCGTCCCAGCGCATGGCGCGCTTGAGGGAGGCGAGGGCGTGCTCGGTGCGCCCGGCGTTGCCGGGCTCGGTGTAGAAGCGCAGGGCCACCTCCCGGCCCGAGGCCGTGGTGAAGCGCTCCTCCTGGCAGGATAGATCACCGGCGACGACGGCGAAGAGGTAGGCCGGCTTGGGGTAGGGGTCGTGCCAGACGGCGTAGTGGCGCTGCTCGTCGAGCGCCCCGGCCTCGATGCAGTCGCCATTGGAGAGCAGCACCGGGCACGCCGTGCGGTCGGCGATCAGCGTCGTGGTGAAGGGGGCGAGGACGTCCGGGCGGTCCGGGTAGGGGGTGATCCGCCGGAAGCCCTCGGCCTCGCACTGGGTGCAGTACATGCGCCCGGAGCGGTAGAGCCCGGAGAGCGCGGTGTTCTCCGCCGGGCGGAAGCGGCTGGTCGTCTCCACGCGGCAGCGCGCCCCGGGGTCGGGGATCACCAGTGCCCCGTCGGCGGCGCGCAGGGCGGCCGGGTCCAGGGCCTCGCCGTCGAGGTGCAGCGCCTCGAGCTCGAGGAACTCGGCATCGAGCCGCAGGGCCGTGTCCTCCGGCGCCGCGGCCGGGTTGCGGCGCAGCTCGAGGCGCGCGTCGACGCGGGCGGTCTCGCCGGAGAGGTCGATGCGCAGGCGGGCCTGCTCGACGTGGTAGGCCGGCGGGCGGTAGTCCTCGAGACGGACGGGCTGGGGTGCGCTCATCGGCAGCGGACCATTGAATCGGGCGTGTAAATAGTAGTGGAATGTGTAGCTTACCTGATCCCGCGGCCCGAGGCACACCGGCTGCGCAGGGGCGGAAAGGAGGGTAGGCGCCGATGTATGTCGATATCGAGGGCCCCGCCGGCGGCGGGCAGGCCGGGAGGCTGGAGCTCCTCCACGAGGAGGCCGCCGGGACGCCGCGGGGCGCGCCGCCCCTGCTCTTCGTCCACGGCGCCTTCCTGGGGGCGTGGTGCTGGCGGGTCCACTACCTGCCGTACTTCGCCGAGCGCGGCTACGACGCCTACGCCGTGAGCCTGCGCGGCCACGGCGGCAGCGGCGGGCGCGACGAGGTCGCCACGGCCTCGCTGAGCGACTACGCCGACGACCTCGCCGAGGCCGTGGCGGCCTTCGACGAGCCGCCGGTGCTCATCGGCCACTCCATGGGGGGCGCGGTGGTGGACCTGGCCCTGCGCCGCGGGGTCGCGGCGAGCGCGGCGGTCTTCCTGGCCACCGTGCCGCCGACGGGCCTGGCGCCCGTGGGCACGCAGCTGATGCTCACCCGCCCCCGGCTGCTCTGGGAGCTGGGTGTCCTCCAGGGGCTCGGGCCGGGGTGGGTGGACATCGACGAGGCGCAGCGGCTGCTCTTCGCCCAGGGCCTCTCGCCGGAGGCGCTGCTCGAGTACACCGGGCGCATGCAGCCGGAGTCGCAGCTGGCGCTCGCCGAGATGGGGATGCCGCGCTGGCCCCAGTGGCGCGGGGTCGAGGTGCCCGTGGCGGTGATCGGCGCCGAGGCCGACCTGCTCATCCCGCCGTGGCTGGTGCGCACGACGGCGTGGCTCTACGGCGTGCGGCCGCGCTGGATCCCCCACGCCGGGCACGCGGCGATGCTCGAGCCGCAGTGGCAGCGGGGCGCCGAGGTCGTGGCCGAGGCCCTCGGCGAGCTGATCCTGCAGCGCTGAGCCGCCTACGGCGGCGGGAAGCGGACCACCTCCCGACGCTGCTCGCCGCCGCGCTCGATGAGCAGCGGCAGCCACGTTCCCGGCGCCTGGCGCTCGACGATCGCCTGCAGCTGCCCGGGGCGCTCCAGCGCCTGGCCGGCGGCCTCGAGGACGCGGTCCTCGGCGCGCAGCCCGGCGCGCGCCGCGGGGGTCCCGTCGAGGACCTCGACGATGCGCACCCCCGGCCCGTCCTGCGCCGGCGCGATGGCCACCCCCATCCGCGGCGGCTCCTCGCCGCCCTCGCTCTCCCGGCCCGGCTCGAGCAGGAAGACGAGGTCGGCCTCGCCGGGGCCGGGGCAGGCCTCGGCGGCGTCGTGGGGCAGCAGCACGGCGACGTCCGCCGGGGCGTGGCCGAGGTCGGCGAGCTGGTGGGGGATGCCGCGGCCCGCGGCGTGGCCGCGGCCGACGATCCCCGCCACGGGGGCGCCGTGGCGCCGGCGGGCGGCCTCCAGCGCCTCGGCCATGGCGCGGTCCCAGAAGCGCTGCGCCTCGATGAAGCCCTCGGTATCGAGCCCGTCCTGCCTCGGGTGGTGCTGGAAGGCCTGCTCGAGGCGCTCGCGCTGGGCCGGCTCGAGGGGCGCCGGCCGGCCGACGCCCTCCCGCGCCTCGGCGTCGAGGGCCGCCCACCCCTGGCGGCGGACGGCGCGCACGGTCGCGCGGTCGACGTTCAGGGCGGCGGCGGGCAGCCGGTGCATCCGCACCAGCTCGAGCAGCGGCCGGTAGAGCGCCCGGGGGAAGCCCCAGACCCGCTGCCAGTCGACGGCCTCGAAGAACGCCTCGGCGCCGAGCTTGCCGGCGGCCCAGCGGTCGAGGGCCTTCTGCGTGCGCCGCGGCAGCATCTCGAAGCCCACCGCCGCCAGGTTGCCCCGGCCGTGCAGGGCCGCTAGGGTGTAGAGTTGCCAGCGGTGGTGGGCCGCGCTGTCGTGGCGCTCGCCCAGGAGGATGAACTCGCTGCCGCGCAGCCGGGAGAGGGCCTCGGCCGTGGTCAGCCTCTCCCCGGCGGCCGGGTCGTACCAGCGCCCCGGCTCGCCGCAGGGCTTCGCGGCGGCCGTGCCGGCGGCGGCGAGAAGGGCGGCGGCGAGCGCCAGCAGCGCCCCGCCTCGGGTCTTCTGGACCATCGTGAACGCTCCTTCCCTTGGGCCTCCAGCCCTTATCCTAGGGCACAGGCTGGCGCCCGAAAACGACAAAGGTAGTCCGCATGTCCGATTCCAAGGCCGACGATCCGGTGCAGAGCGGGGTCAAGTTCGAGCGCGACGGCGTCCGGGCCATCAAGGACGGCGTCAAGCGCCGCGACCAGGCCGCGGCGCCGCGCGGGCGCAAGCCCGAGTGGCTCAAGGTGCGCGCCCCCGGCGGCGAGGGCTTCCGCCGGGTGCAAGAGATCGTCCACAGCTACCACCTGAGCACCGTCTGCGAGGAGTCCTACTGCCCCAACCGCGGCGAGTGCTGGAGCCACGGGACGGCGACCTTCATGGTCCTCGGCTCGGTCTGCACCCGCGCCTGCCAGTTCTGCTCGGTGGACACCGGCAACCCCCAGGGGCGGCTCGACCGCGAGGAGCCGAGCCACGTGGCGGAGTCGGTGCGCCTGATGGGGCTGCGCTACGTGGTGCTCACCTCGGTGGACCGCGACGACCTGCCCGACGGCGGCGCGGGCCACTACGCCGAGTGCGTCGAGGCGATCAAGGCCCTCAACCCCGGCGTCGCCGTCGAGGTCCTGACGCCGGACTTCAGCGGCGACGAGGCGGCCGTGCAGCGGGTCGTCGACTCCGGCGCGGAGGTCTTCGCCCAGAACCTCGAGACGGTGCGGCGGCTGACCCACCCGGTGCGCGACCCGCGGGCCGGCTACGGGCAGACGCTGCAGGTCCTCGAGGCCGCCAAGCGCCGCAACCCCCAGGTGCTGACCAAGTCGAGCCTGATGGTCGGCCTCGGCGAGCGCGACGACGAGATCCTCGAGGCCTTCGACGACCTGCGTGCGGCGGGCGTGGACATCGTCACCCTCGGCCAGTACCTGCAGCCGACCCGCCACCACCTGCCCGTGGAGCGCTACGTCAGCCCCCAGGCGTTCGCGGCGCTGCGCCAGGAGGGGCTCCAGCGCGGCTTCCGGGAGGTGGTCGCCGGCCCCATGGTGCGCTCGAGCTACCGCGCCGAGCGCGTGCTCGACGGCAACAACGTCGGCCTCCCCGAGGCGGACGCCGGCGACGACTGAGGGCGCGATGCCGGCACGGCGGCGAATCGGCCCGCGCCTCGCGCTCTGCGGCCTGCTCCTGCTCGGGGCCGGGGAGCGCCTCGCCGCCGAGGCGGCCCCGGCGGAGGAGGGCGCCGAGCCGGTGGTGGAGGTGCCGCAGCGCCAGCTCCACCGCTACCCCCTCGCCGAGGGCGTGGATGTGGTCGGCGAGCGCCAGTACGCGACCGCCGAGCAGGCCGACACCCTGCTCGATATCGCCGCCCGCCACGCCGTCGGCTACGAGGAGATCCGCCGCGCCAACCCCGACGTCGACACCTGGCTGCCCGGCGCGGGGGCGCAGGTCACGGTCCCCACCCGCTTCATCCTCCCCGAGACCCCGCGAGAGGGGATCGTCGTCAACATCGCCGAGATGCGCCTCTACCGCTACCCGGAGGGGAAGGCGGTGGTGGAGACCTTCCCCGTCAGCGTCGGCCGCCGGGACTGGTCGACGCCGCTCGGCAAGACGCGGGTGACGGAGAAGATCACCGACCCGGTCTGGTACCCCCCCGACTCCATCCGCGAGGAGGCCGAGGCGCGGGGCGAGGCGCTGCCGGCCAAGGTCCCGCCCGGGCCGGACAACCCCCTCGGTCACTACGCGCTGCTGCTCGACCTCGACGGCTACCTGCTCCACAGCACCAACCGGCCCTGGGGGATCGGCATGCGCGCCACCCACGGCTGCATCCGCCTCCACCCCCAGGACATGGCGTACCTGTTCGACCGCATCCAGCGGGGGACGCCGGTGCGCATCGTCAACCAGCCCTTCAAGGCGGGCTGGTCCCGCCAGGGCGAGCTCTTCCTGCAGGCCTTCCCGGCCTTCGGCGGCCGCGGCGCCCAGAGCCGCGACCAGCGCCTGGAGATGGCGGTCGACGTCGTCGAGGAGGCCCTCGGCGACCGGCAGCACCGGATCGACGGCCAGGCCCTGCGCGCCGCGGTGCAGGACCCGCGGGGCAAGGTGCGCTCCATCTCCCGCGGCGCCCCCGAGGGGCCGCTGCAGCTCACCGGGCCCTAAAAAAAGCCGGCACCCCGCACTAACCGCAGGCGGGATGCCGGCTTGACCGGTCGCGGGGCGGGGGAGGGTCCGCCCCAGCTACCCGATGCCTACTTCTGCATCGAGCGCTCGAACATGCGGTCGATCTTCTCCTCGTTCTCGTTGGCCTTGCGCATGGCCTTGTCCGCGGCCAGCTGGGCCTCCTGGGCGCTGCCGTCGGCCATGCGGGCCGTCTCGAGCGCGTCCTGGGCGATGTTCCGGGTCTGGTCGACCTCCTCCTGGGAGACCTGCTCCTGCATCCGCTCATCGAGGCGCTCGTCGATCATCGAGTTGAGCCGCGCCTCGTCGACGGTCGCGCAGGCGCTCATCAGGCCCACGGCGGCACCCACGGCAGTGACCTTCAGCACAGGGGCAGTACGCTTAGGCATCGATAATCTCCTTGATCGAATTATCAGTTTTTTGGCTCGTACCTGCATGAGGCATATTAGCGGATGAGGACCCGGGTGCCAACGTCCACGAGCTCGGCGAGGGCCTCGATCTGGTCGTCCTCCAGGGCGATGCAGCCCTCGGTCCAGTTGACGTGGCGGTGGAAGCGCAGGCTGCCGCTGCCGACGCCGTGGATGCCGATGTGCCCGCCGAGGGCGGTCTCCTGGGGCGGGCGGCCGAGCCGGGCGAAGCGGTCGAGGAACTCGTGGTACTCGTCGTCGTCGATGACGCCGCGCCGGCGGGCGCGGGCGGCGTAGTCGAGGGTGGGGTAGTTGAGGCCGAGGAAGAGGTGGTAGCGGCTCTGGGGGTTGACCCGGCTGATGCGGAATTGCCCGAGCGGCGTGGTGTTGTCGCCGCTGCGGCGGGCCTTGGCGACGCCGCCGCGGCCGACGGCGAGGTTGGTGAAGCGCGCCTTGGGCTGGCGGCCGCTGTAGACGGTGAGCACGTAGTCGTCGGTGTCGATGAGCACCCAGCGCTCCTCCGCCTCGGGCTGGAAGGGGAGGTCGTCGGGCAGCGCGGCCGCCGGGGTCGGCAGCGGCAGCAGCAGGGCAAGCAGGAGCAGCGTCAGTACCGAGCGCATGGGGGTTGCCCTCGAGCCAGATTAGCGCGAGTGTGCCGTGGTGCGGGCCCGGTTGCCGGACCCTAGGGGTATCTTACGGATGTAGGGGGGAAAGACAATGGGAGGGCCCTATTCTCATTGCGTAAGATATAAGGGCTTAGTGCCTATCCGAATAACCCCTGACGGGGGAGGGGGGGGTGATGGACAGCGAGAGTTGACTGACGGTCAGCAAAGGCCTGACAGGGAGATACGTCATGGCGAAGGACCTGCACTGCCAGACAGCCCGCCACTCGGAGTTGACCGATGAGCTCTGGGCCCGTATCCGCCCGTTGCTCCCTGAAGCCGGAACAAACACCCCTACGGTGGCGGTCGGCCTCGGGTCTCGGAACGTCGCGGTGCATGGAGGACATCCTTTTCATCTTGCGCACTGGCAGCCTTGGAGGTCGCTCGATCGGACCGGCATCGTGAGTGGCTCCATCGCATCTAGCAGCAAGGCCTGCTCACCTACGACGAGCTCCAAGGCATTGACTGGCCCTGGCTCTCAGCGGATGGGCCCAGACGAAGTCGCCTCTTGGCGGGGAAGAAAACGGTACCTAACCCGACGGATCGCGGCAAGTGGGGACCAAACGTAGCCTGCTCACGGACGGCCGCGGCGTGACGGGGCCAATTGGCATGATCAGAAGCTCCTTGCCTCAACTCTGCAGAACGTGCCGCTCCACTAACCAAACATCCGCAAGATGAGTCTCCACTTCTGCCTGGACAAGGGCTACGACACGCCGTCGATCGAGTGCTGGTTCGCCGAGCAAAGCTTTACACCCCACATCCGGAAGCGAGGCGAGACCTCCTCAGGGACGCGGCAGAAGTTCTGCCATATACTGAGACGCTAGGTCGTCGAGCGCAGCCATTCCTGGCTGCATCGCTTCCGGCGCTTGCTGGTGCGCTGAGAGAAGAAGGCCAGCAATTACTTGGCTATGGATAAATATAAGTAAGAAGTCGATTTCTGACTCTGGTCCTTGCTACCCAGGAGGGTTAATCATGCTGGAAGGCTTATCCCCAAATTCCTTGAATGGGTTGAAACATAAACGCTTCCTTTGGATCGCTTGGCCAGTCCTCCTAGCTGGGCCGCTTGCTATCTGGAAGCCGGCTGCAAGCGGAGTGGGGATCATCAGCCTCTACAATCTGGCTAGACTTCATTGGCTTTGGCCTAATGAGAAGATCTGGTTAGAACGTGCGAATGATTTGTCTGCGGCGGGCAGCTTCGAAAGAGCTCTAGCACACTTGTCTCAACCACCGCTGGTATACGGTTATACAGCACAGGTACAGGCCGAATTTTATAAGGTGAGTATCTATCTTGCCAGTGGCCGGCAACACAAGGCGCAAAAGCATCTGTGCGCCATTAACACGGCCGCACTTTTGCTTACCGAACGAGATAAGTTCGAAACTCTTTTTGCATATTTCTATTTGCAAACTGGCGATTTTAGTAACTTTCTATCTGCGATATCAGATTGGAGCGACAGTGATATTAAAGAAGACAGTCAGAAAGTGATTCTTAAGTCTCTAGCATTGCAAGAACAAGGCTGTTTCGAAAAGGCGAGGGGGTATCTTCGGCAACGCATTGATCGAACCCAGGATCCTGACCAATTGTGGCGTCTATACAACAATCTAGCCAATCTCGAAGAGATTCTAGGCCGAAACGCACACCAGCGTGACCACTTGGAAGCGGCTTGGCACTACTGGTGTGTAAAACCGGTGCCGCTAGGAATAAGTCAGGTCGCCCACAATCTAGCGATTCGGTATGTTCGCGAAGGAAATATCAAGCGCGCCCACGAGGTGACTAGCGGAGTATTTCAGCGTATTGACTCTGAAAATCTTCAGCAGATTCTAAAGTGGTATAACCTTTGCGTCGAAGTGGCGCGAGAATCTGGCGATCGCGCGAGGCTCTCTAACCTCCATTTTGATTTCGAAGATCGCGCCGCCCGCCTCAAATTAACGCCGCCAGAGCGTATCATGCTTGGTGTTACTGGCCTGCGGATGTGGTTGAATGACGGGGTGCCGCTATCAACCAATGATTTCGTAGAACGCATCGAGGAATTGCTGGGTGAGATAGACCGCCTTGCATTTGAAGATCAGATCCCCGCGCTGGCCGAAATAGCGCACGTGATTCAGCAGATCTGGAAGCGCTTTCTTGACTTTAAAGAAGGAGTATCGGTACTCACTCCACTGCTTAATCGTTGCGATGCGATGTTTATTGATAGAGAGGGCATGATCGATGCGCACCTGCAGACGCTCTCTCCCTCCCTCGTTTTCGAACGCAGACGCTGGCTCAAATACCGTAATCATTCGTACAAGATCCGAATCTGTCAGTCCGAAGACTATCCAGACCATGCTCTAAAAGGTATATTTAAAAACTTACGCGAAAGTGCTGAACTCTGCGAAGAACACCAAGTCACTGTTCAGGGAATGCACGACTGGTTGACCATATGTGACGAATTTGTCGCTTACCATACCCAGATTCCGGCGGAATGGAAGACACGCCTGGAACAGGAGTATCGCAATTTGGCTGAGCACGCACTAGACAAGGCTGAGGCGCTACTGGAAGCCCGCCCGCATCCTTATGGCGTTGAAGAAATTATGCTTGGTGTGGCTGATTTTGCTCTCCAATTGCACGAGGACACAACGCGCGCTCGATATTGGTTAAGATTTTTTAAAAGCACCAATGTGAGTGCCTGGCAATATGCGGAGTGGCTGAGGGAGCGCTACCAGGCAATCGAAAGCAAAATTAGGCTTTAAGCCTGCCTGAAATTAGTATCGAGGCAAAATAAAGAAAAGTTCCTACCTTTTTGCATCCAGAGTAACACACCTCCAGTGGGAAGCCCTGGAGAGCACTGGGGCTTTCTAATGGCTTACCGCGCATCTGGAGGATACTCACGCATCGGGTCAGATTCGATATCTGCTCAGTAAGCTGGTGCGCGATCGCGTGATGATAGTCACTCCATCAAGGCTGGGGCGGCTAGCAAGACGCGGCCGTCTTGAGCCGGGATCCAATGTTCGCCGCATTTGGCAGAAGTGCCCGGGGAAAGTAGACATCAACTGGCGACTTCCCTCTCAGCCTTGCTTCTCTCAGCTTCTGGGCCTGCTCGGTAGCAAGAAGTGGGCTTTCCCCACTATCAGGTCTCAGCTTCCTCAAGCCTCGGATAGTCGATATAGCCACGCTCACCCCCGCCGTAGAAGGTACTGCTATCCCACTCGTTCAGGGGCCCGTTACGGCGGATGCGCTCGACGAGGTCGGGGTTGGCGATGATTGGCCGGCCGAAAGAGACGAGGTCGAGCCGGCCCGCGCGCATGCGCTCGCGGGCCTCGTCGGCCGTGTAGGCGCCGTTGCCGATGTAGACGCCGCTGAACGCGGAGCGGATGGCGTCGATCACGGGCTCGGGCCGGCCGGTCTCGTGGTTGCCCTGGAAGGAGTCCTCGACGACCTCGATGTAGGCGATGCGAGTCCCCTCCACGGCGCGGGCGAAGGCCCCGAAAGTCGCCACCGGGTCGGCGTCGTGCATGCTGTTGAAGCTGCCGGTAGGGCTCACGCGCACGCCGATGCGCTCCCGCGGCCAAACGCCCTTCACCGCCTCGATGACCTCCAGCGGCAGGCGGATGCGGTTGTCGACCGAGCCGCCGTAGGCGTCGGTGCGCGCGTTGCTGCCGGAGCGCAGGAACTGGTCGAGCAGGTAGCCGTTGGCGGCGTGGATCTCGACGCCGTCGAAGCCGGCGGCCCAGGCGTTCTCGGCGCCCTGGCGGAACTGCTCGACGATGCCGGGGATCTCCTCCGTCTCGAGCGCCCGCGGGGTGGGGATGTCGACCATCCCCGACTCGGCGCTGATGAATACCTGAGCGCCCTCGGGCTGGATGGCGGACGGGGCCACCGGCAGGGCGCCCCCCGGCTGGAGCTCGGGGTGGGAGATCCGGCCCACGTGCCAGAGCTGGGCGTGGATGCGGCCCCCGGCCGCGTGGACGGCCTCGGTGACCTGCCGCCAGCCGGCGATCTGCTCCTGGGTGTAGATGCCGGGGGTGTAGGCGTAGCCCTGGCCCTGCTGCGAGACCTGCGTGGCCTCGCCGATGATGAGGCCGGTACTGGCGCGCTGGGCGTAGTAGCAGGCGTTCATCGCCGTGGGGACGTCGCCGGGCTGGCCGGCGCGCGCCCGGGTCAGCGGCGCCATGACGATTCGGTTCGGGAGGGTGAGGGCCCCGAGCTCCAGGGGCTGGAAGAGGGGGTCGTTCGTCTCGGCCATCGCGCCAGCGCTCCTAAGTTGCCGTTGCTGCCTATCGCTTAGGCTCCCGGTAGGAGTTCTCCCGAGAGCCAAGCGCCTCGAGGTAGATCAGGTGGATACCGTCATCCCGGGTGTACCCGAGCAGATAGGCCTGCTCTTGGCAGCGGAACCTGTAGACCCATAGCTCGGCGAGATCGCCCCGCTTCCTCTCCCCTCGATCGGGATCCTCGGCGATCTCGGCGACTGCCTGATCTACCGCCTGCAGCAAGTTTAGATGGAGTTTCTTGTAGGCGCGGGCGAAGCGCCGCGTCTGCCGGACTGTCCAGGTCACGCCGAGTCTTCTGGGGAGCGCGGCACGAAGGGGGTGGTCTCTTCACGGGGCTCCGCCATGCCCATCAGGCTCTCGGCGATGAAGGGGGCTGGGAGGTCGGGATTGTCCAATGCCGCGCGCCCCACCTTGGCCCAGAGCTCCATCTGCCCCTGGACTGTCCGGAACTCGGCCTTGGCGGCTGTCCGGGCGTCCTCGACCAGCTCTTCATCGATGCGGACTGATACGGTGCCCATGCCTTGGTCCTCGCGGTTGCCTGCGCGGTGAGCGTACCACAATTGTGGCACAATGGACGGAGCGCAAAGAGGCGAGCAGCAGCACAGCGAGGACCCCCGTGACCGATGCACCGACCCCGCCCCGAAGCCGCATCCACGGCCGCCTCTCGGTGGCCCCGATGCTCGACTGGACCTTCTCCTCGGCGCGCTACTTCCTGCGCCTGCTCGCCCCGAACGTGCGCCTCTACACCGAGATGGTCCCGGCGACGGCGCTCTGGCACGGGGCGGCGGAGCGGCTGCTGCCCTTCGATGCCGCCGAGCGGCCGCTGGCGCTGCAGCTCGGCGGCGCCGAGCCGGAGTCGATCGGCTATGCGGCGGGCCTGGCGGCGCGGTGGGGCTACGACGAGGTCAACCTCAACGTCGGCTGCCCGAGCGACCGGGTGCAGTCGGGGCGCTTCGGGGCGCGGCTGATGCTCGAGCCGCAGCGCGTCGCCGAGTGCTGGGCCGCGGCGGCGGAGTCGGGCCTGCCGGTGACGGTCAAGACGCGCATCGGCGTCGACGAGCACGACACCGAGGCCTTCCTGGCGGGGTTCGTCGACACCGTCGCCGCCGCCGGGTGCCGCACCTTCATCGTCCACGCCCGCAAGGCGTGGCTCCAGGGGCTCAGCCCCAAGGAGAACCGCGAGGTCCCGCCGCTGGACTACGCCCGGGTCCAGCGGCTCAAGGCCCGCCGCCCGGAGCTGGAGGTCGTGCTCAACGGCGGCCTCGCCGACGGCGCGGCCATCGAGGAGCAGCTGCGCCACGTCGACGGCGTCATGGTCGGCCGCGCCGCCTTCAGCGACCCCTACGCCCTGGCCCTGTGGGACCGGCAGCTCCACGGCGGCCCGCCGCCGGATCGCCGCGCCGCCGTGGAGGCGTACCTGCCCCACGTCGAGCGCCAGCTCGCGGCGGGGGTGTCCATGGCGGAGCTGGCCAAGCCGCTGATGGGGCTGTTCAGCGGCGTGCCGGGGGCGCGGGCGTGGCGGCGCCGGCTCACCGAGGCCGGCCAGCACCCCCAGGCGGGGCCGGAGGCGATCCGCCAGGCCCTGGACCGGCTGGCGCCGCGGGCCGCCTAGGGCGGGCTACTCGGCCTCGAGGGGGAGGGCCTCGAGGCGCCACTCCTCGGGCAGGCAGCGCAGGACGCTGCCCTGCTCGAACCAGTCGCCGAGGACGTAGCGCTGCCCGGGCCCGAAGGGGGTGTCGAGCTCGTGGACGCCGGGGCAGTGGGTGTGGCCGTGGATGAGCCAGCGCGCCCCGTGCTCGGCGACGGCGGCGTCCACCGCCGCGCCGGTGACGTCCATGGTCGCCTCGTCGAGCGCCTGGCCGCGCTCGGCGCTGGTGCTGCGCGCCTGCCGGGCCTGCGCCAGGCGCTCCTCGACGGAGAGGGCGAGGAACTGCGCCTGCCAGGCCGGGTCGCGGACCGTGGCGCGGAAGGCCATGTACTCCTCGTCGTCGGTGCAGAGGCTGTCGCCGTGCATCAGCAGCGCCGGGTCGCCGTGGATCTCGGCAACGCTCGGGTCGGGGAGGAGCTGCGCGCCGGTGAGCTCGGCGAAGCGCTCGCCGAGCAGGAAGTCGCGGTTGCCGGGCATGATGTAGAGCGGCGCGGCCTCGGCGGCGCTGCGCAGGGCGGCGATCTCCGGCTCGTCGCCGCGCACGGCGTCGTCGCCGACCCACGCCTCGAAGAGGTCGCCGAGGATGTAGAGCGCCGCCGCGCCGGGCGCCTCGCGCTCGAGGAAGTGCTGCAGCGTCCGGGTCACGGCGGGCCGGGACGGGTCGAGGTGGAGATCGGCGATGAGGAGGATGGGCTGAGTCATGGCGCCCAGTCTCGCCCGTCCGGCCGCGCCGGGCAAGGCGCCCCCGCGGGCGCGGCCCCTGGCCCGGCGGCGCGCTCGCCCTGGTAGAATGCGCAGCCATGAGCGATACCACCGTGAAGACCCGTTTCGCCCCGAGCCCCACCGGGGCCCTGCACCTCGGCAACCTGCGCACCGCGCTGTTCAACGCCCTGCTCGCCCGCAGCCGGGGCGGGCACTTCGTGCTGCGCATCGAGGATACCGACCGCGAGCGCTACCGCCCCGAGGCGGCGCAGGCGCTGATGGGCGACCTGCGCTGGCTCGGCCTGGCGTGGCAGGAGGGCCCCGAGGTGGGCGGCCCGGCGGCGCCGTACCACCAGCACGAGCGCACGGCGATCTACGACGCCTACTACCGCCAGCTCGAGGCCGAGGGGTGGGCCTACCCGTGCTTCTGCACCGAGAGCGAGCTGGAGATGGCCCGCCGCGCCCAGCGCGCCGCCGGCCGGCCGCCGCGCTACCCGGGCACCTGCGCCCGGCTCTCCGCCGAGGAGGCGGCGCGCAAGCGCGCCGAGGGGCGGGCGCCGGCGCTGCGCTTCCGCGTCCCGCCGGGCGAGGAGGTGCGCTTCACGGATACGGTCCACGGCGAGCAGCGCTTCGCCACGGACGAGATCGGCGACTTCGTCATCCGCCGCGCCGACGGCACGGCGGCGTACCTGTTCAGCAACGCCGTCGACGACGCCCTGATGGGGATCACCGACGTCCTGCGCGGCGACGACCACCTGACCAACACCCCGCGGCAGCTGCTCGTCCTCCGCGCCCTCGGGCTGAGCGGGCCGCGCTACGGCCACATGGGGCTGATTACCGGCGACGACGGGGCGCCGCTGTCCAAGCGCAACGGCAGCCGCTCGGTCGCCGAGCTCGAGGCGGCGGGCTACCTGCCCGAGGCGCTGCTCAACTACCTCGCCCGCGTCGGCCACACCTACGACGAGGCGGGGCTGCTCGAGCTCGACGGCCTCGCCGCCGGCTTCGCCCCGGCGCGGGTCAGCGCCGCCCCGTCGCGCTTCGACGCCGACCACCTGCGCCACTGGCAGGCGGAGGCGGTCATGGCCGCCGACACCCAGCGGCTGCGCGACTGGCTGGCCATCGAGGCCTTCATCCCGCCGGGCTACGCCGACGAGCTGCTCAACGCGGTGCGCGCCAATATCCGCTTCCCCGAGGACGGCAAGGAGTGGGCGCGGCGGGTCTTCGGGCCGCCGCCGGCGCTCGAGCCCGAGGCCCGGGCGGCGATCGCCGAGGCCGGCGCCGAGCTCTTCGAGACCGCCGTGGCGGCGGCCGAGGAGGGCTACAACCGCTTCCAGGGGCTCCGCGCGGCGCTCCAGGAGCGCACGGGCCGCAAGGGCAAGCGGCTGCTCATGCCGCTGCGCGCGGCGCTAACCGGCCGATGTAGCGGGCCGGAGCTGCAGCCGATCGTCGACCTCATGGGCGGCGAGCGCGTCGTCGAGCGCCTGCGCCGCGCCGCCGAGGTCGCCGCCGAGGACCGTGCGCAGGAGGAGTGATGCTCAGGATCCACAACAGCCTCAGCGGGGCCAAGGAGCCCTTCGAGCCCATCGAGCCGGGCCACGTGCGGCTCTACGTCTGCGGGATGACCGTCTACGACTACTGCCACCTCGGCCACGCCCGGGCGCTGGTGGTCTTCGACGCCGTGGTGCGCTATCTGCGCTGGCTCGGCTACGGCGTCACCTACGTGCGCAACATCACGGACATCGACGACAAGATCATCCGCCGCGCCGCCGAGAACGGCGAGCCGGTGACGGCGCTCACCGAGCGCTTCACCGCCGCCATGCACGAGGACTGCGCGGCGCTCGGCGTCCAGCCGCCGGACCACGAGCCGCGGGCCACCGAGGCCCTGGCGGCGATGGTCGATCTCATCAAGGAGCTCATCGCCGCCGGCCACGCCTACGTGGCGGACAACGGCGACGTCTACTTCGCCGTCTCCAGCTTCCCGGAGTACGGCAAGCTCTCCGGGCGGCGGCTCGAGGAGCTGCGCGCCGGGGCGCGCATCGAGCCCGGCGAGGCCAAGCGCGACGCCGTCGACTTCGTCCTCTGGAAGGCGGCCAAGCCCGGCGAGCCGGCGTGGCCGTCGCCGTGGGGCGAGGGCCGGCCAGGGTGGCATATCGAGTGCTCGGCCATGGCCCGGCAGCTGCTCGGGGCGCACTTCGACATCCACGGCGGCGGGGTGGACCTGCAGTTCCCCCACCACGAGAACGAGATCGCCCAGAGCGAGTGCGCCTCCGGGCAGCGCTTCGTCAACTACTGGATGCACAACGGCCACGTGCGCATCGACGACGAGAAGATGGCCAAGTCCCTGGGCAACTTCTTCACGGTGCGCGACATCCTCGCCGAGCACCCGGCCGAGGCGGTGCGGCTGTTCCTGCTCTCGAGCCACTACCGCAGCCCCCTGAACTACACCGCCACCGCCATCAGCGAGGCCGAGGGCGCCCTGGGGCGGCTCTACACGGCGCTGCGCGGCCTGCCGGCGGCGGCGCCGGAGCGCGGCGAGGCCCACGAGCGCTTCCGCGAGGCCATGGACGACGACTTCAACACCCGCGAGGCGCTGAGCGTGCTCTTCGAGCTCGCCCGCGAGGTCAACCGCCGCCGCGAGGCGGGGGAGACCGACGCGGCGGCGGCCGCGGCGGCGGAGCTGCGCGAGCTCGGCGGGGTCCTGGGGCTGCTCGGGCAGGACCCGGAGGCGTACCTGCGCGGCCGGCTCGGCGACGACGAGGCCGCGGAGATCGAGCAGCTCATCGCCCGGCGCGCCGAGGCCCGGCAGAGCCGGGACTTCGCCGAGGCCGACCGCATCCGCGATGCGCTCGCCGAGCGCGGCATCGTCCTCGAGGACACCCCCGAGGGCACCAAGTGGCGGCGCGCGAGGTGAGCTGTTGTCGGGCTGGGTAGTGGCCGCCGTCGCCCTGGGGATCGCCGTGATCGCCGCCGCCCTCGCGGCCCTGGCCGTAGCCCGGGCCCGGCGCCTGGGCCGCCGGCTCCAGGGCACGGAGCGGCGCCTCGAGGGGGTGGAGACGACCCACCGGCAGGTCCTCGAGCACTTCCGCGGGCTCTCCGCCGGCGCGGTCAGCCAGGGCGAGCACCTGGCGCGGCTCGAGCAGAACCTCGCCCGGCTGCGCCGGCGCCTCGACCAGGTGGCGGCGAGCGGCGGTACCGACGGCAACCGCTTCAACCAGGCGATCCGCATGGCGCGCAAGGGGACCGCGGCCAAGGAGATCGCCGACACCTGCCAGATCAGCCAGGTCGAGGCGGACCTGGTCGTGCTCCTCCACGGCCCGTCCCAGGGCGGCGGGGCGGGGGAGAGCCCCTCGGGCTCGCCGGAGCCGGGCGGCGCCTCGGCGGAGGGCTAGCTGCCTTCGTCGCCTTGCACCCGGCGCTTGACCGCCCAGGCCCAGCCGAGGAGCTCGGCGAGGGCGGCGTCCGCCTCGCCGGGGAGCTGCGCCTCGGCGGTGAGCTCGGCGAGGGCGGCGGCGAGATCGGCGTCGCCGGGCAGCTCGACCCCCTGCTCGCGGGCGCGCTGGCGGATCGCCTCGCCGTCGTAGGGGCGCTCAGGCCTGCTCATTGACGATCCCCGGGGTGGCGGCCGAGGCGGGGGCCGTGCGGTCCTCGGCGGGCTCGCCGTGGTAGCAGGTGAGCGTCCCCGGGACCAGGCCGATGCGCTGCAGCCGCGCCTCGAGATCGGGCAGGGCGGCGGCGAGGGCGTCGGCCGTGGCGCGCCGGGCGGCCCACCAGGCCGCGTCGACGTGGCCGTCCTGGAGCTGGATGAAGGCGTAGACGGCGCCGGCGCCGCTGAGGTGCAGGTGCAGGTCGACCTTCAGGGCGCCGCCGCCGTGGGGCGCCGGGCGGCCGCGCAGGCGCAGGCGGACGGCGTCGATCTCGGCGCCGTCGCGCACCGGCAGGTCGATGGTGCGATCCTCGGGGCGCTCCTCGAGGGCGAGCCGCGCCTGGAGGGCCTGCAGGCGCCAGAAGAGCCCCTCGGCGTAGTCCCGCAGCTCGGCGTGGGCCGGCTCGCCCGCCGCCGGCGTCGCCGGCTGTGCCGGCTGCGCCCGGCCGGAGCCGCCGAGCGAGGCGAGCAGCCGCGCGGTGTTGGCCTTGAGGTCGGTGGCCACGGCGCCCCGGGCGCCGGCCGCGGTGTGGGCGAGGCGGTGCTCGAGGAAGAGCCCGGAGTCGACCACGGCCTCGCGCAGGCCGCCGGGGTCGGCGAGCTGGGCGGGCGTGGGGAGGCGCTCGGCGAAGATCCGGGCCGCCTTGCGCGCGGGGCTCTGGAAGGCGCGGCGGGGCGTGCAGAGCGGCGCCAGGGCGCCGGCGAGCCCGGCGGCGGTGCGCTGCGCCGGCAGGGCCCGCCGCAGGCCGGCGTGCAGCGCGGGGTAGTGGCCCCGGTGGCGGAGGGTCTGGAGGACGAGCTGCGGCTCGATGGCGGCCACCCGCAGGAGCAGGCGATCCCCCTCGACGATCTCGAGGTCGGTGAGATCCGTCCGGGCGGGGAGGCGGTGGCCGGCGAAGTCGAGGATCAGCCCCTGGGGCGAGCGCCGGACCCGGGCCTCGAACGTCGCCCCGAAGGTAAGCGAGAGGTCCGGCCGCCCGGTGGCCTCCGGGTAGCGGATCAGGATCGAGGGGGCGTGATCCGGCTCAGGCATCGCGGGCCGGCGCCGCCTCACTCCGGGAGGTCGTCCCGGACCGACTCGAAGGTGCGCACCCAGGGGCCGTGCTCGCGGGCCGCCGCGGGCAGCTCGTCGATGGCCGCGTAGGCCTCCTCGCGGGAGGGGTGGTCGCCGTGCAGCAGCACATACCAAGGCTCGCCCTTGCGCTCCGTCTCGAGCAGCCGGCCCGCCTCGGCGAGCCCGTTCTCCTGCGCAAAGCGTAGCACCGTATCGCGCTGCGTGGCGGCGAGCAGCTGGACCGTGTAGTGGTCCGCCTGCCGGGCGCTGAGCCAGCGCCGGGCGGCGGTCGGCTCATCCTCGGTGCCGCCGCCTGCCGCCGCATCCCCGGCCGGCTGCGCCTCCGCCGCCTCCTCGGAGGGCGCCGCCCCGGAGGGGGCGGGC
>NZ_NRSH01000022.1 GCF_016584055.1 Halorhodospira neutriphila | reverse complement strand
GGGCCTCGGCCGCCGCCGCCGCCGGCGCCGGCGCCGCCATCGCCCTGCTGCCCACGGCCTACTTCGCCGCCAAGGTCTTCTCCCAGCGCCCCGGTACCGCCCCCCGCGCCCTGCTGCGCGCGATCTACGTCGGCGAGGCGGTGAAGTTGATTCTCACTGCGGCGCTGTTTATGATCGCGCTCCGGTGGCTCAGCGGCGACTTCCTGGCGCTGATCACAACGTACGCAGCCGCCCTCGGCACTTACTGGTTCATGTTCTGGGGGACCCTCCGTACCTGACCCGGGAGAGGGGGACCGAATGGGGGAGCGAGATTCGCTATGAGCGGCGAGAGCGCAACGGACTACATCCAGCACCACCTGACCAACCTGAACCTCGACCTGACCGAGGGGACGGTCGAGCCGGGCGCCACGGGCTTCTGGAACCTGCACCTGGACACCCTGATCATGTCCTTCGGGCTCGGCGCCCTGTTCTGCTATATCTTCTGGCTCGCCGCGCGGCAGGCCACCTCGGGGACGCCGGGGCGGCTGCAGAACGCCGTCGAGGCGATCGTCGAGTTCGTCGACAAGACCGTCAGCGAGACCTTCCACGCCAAGAGCCGGCTCATCGCGCCGCTGGCGCTGACCATCTTCTGCTGGGTCTTCCTGGCGAACCTGATGGACCTCATCCCCATCGACCTGGTCCCGAGCATCCTCTCGGCGCTGGGGGTGTCGTACTGGAAGGTGCTGCCGAGCGTGGACCTGAACTTCACGTTCGGGCTGTCGCTGAGCGTGCTGGTGCTCATCATCGCCTACGGCATCATGGGCAAGGGGGTCGGCGGCTTCTTCAAGGAGTTCCTGACCCACCCCTTCGGCATCTGGCTGCTGCCGTTCAACCTCGTGCTCAACCTGGTGGAGTTCCTGGCCAAGCCGATCTCGCTGGCCCTCCGGCTGTTCGGTAACCTCTACGCGGCCGAGCTGATCTTCCTGCTCATCTCCCTGCTGCCGTGGTGGATCCAGTGGGCGCTCGGTACCCCGTGGGCGATCTTCCACATCCTGGTCGTGCCGCTGCAGGCCTTCATCTTCATGGTGCTCACCGTGGTCTACCTGGCCATGGCTTACGAGCGCCACTAACCCGCTTCAACTGATCCTGAGAACCCGGGAGGAACGACAATGGAGCTCGCAACGCTTATCGCTAACGTCCAAGGGAATACCGCGCTGACCGTGGGGATCCTCATCGCCGGCGGCGCCATCGGCACCGGTATCGGCTTCGGCCTGCTCGGCGGCAAGTTCCTCGAGGGCGTCGCCCGGCAGCCGGAGATGGCCCCGATGCTCCAGGTGCGCATGTTCCTGGTGGCCGGCCTGCTCGACGCCGTCGCCATGATCGGCGTGGGTATCGCGCTGTTCTTCACCTTCGCCAATCCGTTCCTGGGGGCGGTGGAAGCCGCAGTCGGGGCCTGACGCCCGGTGTGCTGTGGGAGCTTAAGCCGCCAGCTCGATCGGAGGTGATACTGTGAACTTTAGTGCCACGTTATGGGGGCCGATGATCAGCTTCGTGCTGTTCGTCTGGTTCACCATGAAGTACGTCTGGCCGCCGATCCAGCAGGCGCTCGCCGATCGCCAGCAGCAGATCGCCGACGGCCTCGCCGCTGGTGAGCGCGGCAAGCAGGAGCTGGAGAAGGCTCAGTCGGAGGTCGAGGCGATGCTCCGGGACGCCCGCGAGCAGGCCACCGAGATCATCAACCAGGCCAACAAGCGCCAGGACGAGATGATCGAGGAGGCCCGGGCCGAGGCGCGTGCCGAGGCGGACCGGATCCTGGCGGCCGCTCGCGAGGAGGTCGAGCAGGAGAGCCGGCGCGCCCGCGAGGAGCTGCGCAAGGAGGTCTCGAGCCTGGCGGTCCAGGCGAGCAGCCAGATCCTCAAGCGCGAGGTCGACGCCAAGGCGCACCAGGACCTCATCGACCAACTGGCGACGCAGCTCTAGGGAGGCGCTATGGCCGAGCGCAGCACACTGGCCCGACCCTACGCCCGCGCCGTCTTTGAGCTGGCCGGGGCGGATACCGCCGAGCGGCAGAGGTGGTCCCAGCGCCTGCAGGCGCTCGCCGAGCTCGTCGAGCATCCGGAGCTGGCCCAGCTCCTGGACCACCCGGCGGTGACGCCGCAGCAGCTCACGGAGCTCGTCGTCGAGGCGCTCGGCGATCTCGGCGACACCGGGCGCAACCTGGTCCGGGTCCTGGCCGAGAACCGCCGCCTGAGGCTCGCCCCGGAGCTGGCTCGGGTCTACGAGGAGCTGCGCGCCGAGGCCGAGGGCGTCGTCGATGTCGAGATCGTCGCCGCGCAGCCCCTCGAGGAGGCCCAGCAGCAGCGCCTGTCCGACGCCCTGCGCCAGCGGCTGGGCAAGGAGATCCGGCTCCACTCGCGGGTCGACGAGTCCCTGATCGGTGGGGCGGTGATCCACGCCGGCGACACCACAATCGACGGCTCGGTGCGGGGGCAGCTGACCCGCCTCTCGAGCGCACTGGTTCATTGACGAGGTAGGACGATGCAACTCAATCCATCGGAGATCAGCGAGCTCATCAAGCGCCGCATCGAGAACTTCGACGCGGCGGCCGAGGCGCGCAACCAGGGCACCGTCGTCAGCGTCAGCGACGGCATCTGCCGCATCCACGGGCTCGCCGACGCCATGTTCGGCGAGATGCTGGAGTTCCCCGGGGACACCTACGGCCTCGCGCTCAACCTGGAGCGGGACTCGGTCGGTGCCGTCCTGCTCGGCGACTACGAGCACATCTCCGAGGGGGCGACCGTCAAGTGCACGGGTCGCATCCTCGAGGTCCCGGTCGGGGAGGGGATGCTCGGCCGCGTCGTGGATGCGCTCGGCAACCCGACCGACGGCAAGGGCCCGGTCGAGACGCAGGCGCGGGAGGCCATCGAGAAGGTCGCCCCGGGCGTCATCGCCCGCGAGGGCGTCGACCAGCCGGTGCAGACCGGCCTCAAGGCCATCGACTCCATGGTCCCCATCGGCCGGGGCCAGCGTGAGCTGATCATCGGCGACCGCCAGACCGGCAAGACCGCCGTGGCCGTCGACGCGATCATCAACCAGCGCGACAGCGGCATCAAGTGCATCTACGTCGCCATCGGCCAGAAGAACTCCACGGTGGCCAACGTCGTGCGCAAGCTCGAGGAGCACGGCGCCATGGAGAACACCATCGTGGTCAACGCGCCGGCGGCCGACTCGGCGGCCATGCAGTACATCGCCGCCTACGCCGGCTGCGCCATGGGCGAGTACTTCCGCGACCGCGGCGAGGACGCGATGGTGGTCTACGACGACCTGACCAAGCAGGCCTGGGCCTACCGGCAGGTCTCGCTGCTCCTGCGTCGTCCTCCGGGCCGCGAGGCCTACCCCGGCGACGTCTTCTACCTCCACTCGCGGCTGCTCGAGCGGGCCGCGCGGATCAACGCCGAGGAGGTCGAGCGCCGGACCAACGGTGAGGTCAAGGGCAAGACCGGCTCGCTGACGGCCCTGCCGATCATCGAGACCCAGGCCGGCGACGTCTCGGCGTTCGTGCCGACCAACGTCATCTCCATCACCGACGGCCAGATCTACCTCGAGACCGACCTGTTCAACTCGGGCATCCGCCCGGCGGTCAACGCCGGCCTGTCGGTCTCCCGGGTCGGCGGCTCGGCGCAGACGAAGATCATCAAGAAGCTCGGCGGCACGGTGCGCCTCTCCCTCGCGCAGTACCGCGAGCTCGCCGCCTTCTCGCAGTTCGCCTCGGACCTCGACGAGACCACCCGGGCCCAGCTCGAGCGCGGCCAGCGGACCATGGAGCTGATGAAGCAGTTCCAGTACCAGCCGCTGAGCGTCGGCGAGATGGCCTTCGTGCTCTTCGCCGGCAACGAGGGCTACGTCGACGATGTGCCTATCGACCAGGTCGTGCGCTTCGAGAGGGCGCTGCTCGACTACCTGCGCGCCGAGCACGGCGAGCTGCTCCAGCGCATCAGCGACAGCGGGGACTACAACGACGAGATCCACGCCGAGATGCAGAAGGCCATGGAGCAGTTCAAGCAGAATCGGACGTGGTAGCAGCCGAGAGGCGGGCGGGGGCCGCACGCCCCCCGGCCGCCCCCATCGCGAGGCAGAGGTGACGGTATGTCCGGGGCGAAGGAAGTCAAGACCAAGATCAAGAGCGTACAGAATACGCAGAAGATCACGAACGCCATGGAGATGGTCGCGGCCTCCAAGATGCGCCGCGCCCAGGAGCGCATGGAGGCCACGCGGCCCTACGCCGAGAAGATCCGGCAGGCCATCGGCCATCTCGCGCAGGCCAATCCCGAGTACCGCCACCCGTTCCTGGTCGAGCGCGAGAGCGTCCAGCGCGTCGGCTATATCGTCGTCTCCAGCGACCGCGGTCTTTGCGGCGGGCTCAACAGCAACCTCTTCAAGGCGGCCATCGGCGACCTGAAGGCGTGGCAGGAGCAGGGCGTCGAGGCGGAGGTCGTCCCCTTCGGCGCCAAGGGCATCGCCTTCTTCGAGCGCCTCGGCGTCCGGCTCCCCGCCGAGCTGCGGGACCTGGGGGACCGGCCGGCGCTGGAGTCGCTGATCGGCCCGGTGAAGGTCATGCTCGACGCCTACGTCGAGGGGCGGATCGACCGGCTCAACCTCGTCAGCAACCGCTTCATCAACACCATGAAGCAGGAGCCGACCATCCAGAAGCTGATCCCGGTGGAGCCGCTCGGCGGCGAGGAGCTGCCCGATAACTGGGACTACATCTACGAGCCGGATGCCGCCTCGCTGCTCGACGACGTCCTGCGCCGCTACGTCGAGTCCCAGGTCTACCAAGGCGTCGTGGAGAATATCGCCTGCGAGATGGCGGCGCGCATGGTCGCCATGAAGAACGCCTCGGACAACGCGGGGCAGATCATCGACGACCTGCAGGTGACCTACAACAAGGCGCGCCAGGCGGCGATCACGCAGGAGCTCAACGAGATCGTCTCCGGCGCCGAGGCGGTCTCGGGCTAGACGAGTCATCCAAATCACGTGCGGGCCGGCGCGGCCCGCGGGAAGCTATCTGAGGGGATCCGAATGAGCGCTGGAAAGATCGTTCAGGTCATTGGTGCGGTGGTCGACGTGGAGTTCCCACGCGACCAGGTGCCGAGCATCCACGACGCCCTCGTGGTCGACGAGCCGGGCCTGACTCTGGAGGTGCAGCAGCAGTTGGGCGACGGCGTCGTCCGTACGATCGCCATGGGGTCGTCGGACGGCCTCAAGCGCTCGGCGTCGGTCAGCAACACGGGGCAGCCGATCTCGGTGCCGGTCGGCCAGGGCACGCTCGGGCGCATCATGGACGTCCTCGGCCGGCCGATCGACGAGGAGGGCGAGGTCCAGACCGACGAGCAGTGGCCGATCCACCGCCAGGCACCGAGCTACGCCGAGCAGTCGGGCGGCCAGGAGCTGCTCGAGACCGGGATCAAGGTCATCGACCTGCTCTGCCCCTTCGCCAAGGGCGGCAAGGTCGGGCTCTTCGGCGGTGCCGGCGTCGGCAAGACCGTCAACATGATGGAGCTCATCCGCAACATCGCCATCGAGCACTCCGGCTACTCGGTCTTCGCCGGCGTCGGCGAGCGGACCCGCGAGGGCAACGACTTCTATCATGAGATGAAGGACTCCAACGTCCTCGACAAGGTCTCGCTGGTCTACGGCCAGATGAACGAGCCGCCGGGTAACCGCCTGCGCGTGGCCCTGACCGGCCTGACCATGGCGGAGTACTTCCGCGACGAGGGCCGCGACGTGCTGATGTTCATCGACAACATCTACCGCTATACGCTCGCGGGCCAGGAGGTCTCGGCCCTGCTCGGCCGGATGCCCTCGGCGGTGGGCTATCAGCCGACCCTCGCCGAGGAGATGGGCAAGCTCCAGGAGCGGATCACCTCGACGACGACGGGCTCGATCACCTCGATCCAGGCCGTCTACGTCCCGGCCGACGACCTCACCGACCCGTCGCCGGCGACGACGTTCGCCCACCTGGACGCGACCATCGTGCTGTCGCGCCAGATCGCCGAGCTCGGCATCTACCCGGCCGTGGATCCGCTGGACTCCACCTCGCGGCAGCTCGACCCGCTGGTCATCGGCCAGGACCACTACGACGTCGCCCGCGGCGTCGAGGGCGTCCTGCAGCGCTACAAGGAGCTCAAGGACATCATCGCCATCCTCGGCATGGATGAGCTCTCCGAGGACGACAAGCTGACGGTCTCGCGGGCCCGCAAGATCCAGCGCTTCCTCTCGCAGCCGTTCTTCGTCGCGGAGGTCTTCACCGGCATGCCCGGGAAGTACGTCCCGCTGAAGGACACCATCGCTTCCTTCAAGGCGATCCTCAACGGCGAGTACGACCACCTGCCCGAGCAGGCCTTCTACATGGTCGGTACCGTCGAAGAGGCCGCCGAGAAGGCGAAGAACCTCTAGAGCGGAGGTGCCATGAGCACACTCCAAGTCGACATCGTCAGCGCCGAAGAGCAGCTCTACACCGGCCAAGCGAGCCTGGTCGTCGCCCCCGCCGAGGAGGGCGACGTCGGGATCGCGCCGCGTCACGCCCCGCTGCTGACGCGGTTGCGCCCCGGCGAGGTGCGGATCACCCAGGAGGACGGCGAGGAGTACCTCTACTACGCCTCCGGGGGGCTGCTCGAGGTCCAGCCGAGCAGCGTCACCGTGCTCGCCGACACCGCGGTGCGGGCCCACGACATCGATGAGGCCGCCGCCCTCGAGGCGAAGCGCCGGGCCGAGGAGAAGCTGCAGGTCCAGAAGGACGAGGTGGATTACGGCCAAGTCCAGGCGGAGCTCGCCGAGGCCATGGCGCAGCTGCGGACCCTGGAGAACCTGCGCAAGCGCGCGAAGCGTTGACAGCACAGTAAGGGGGTAGAGCGATGGCGACGCCGATCGCGGTCGTCGTCCTGGCGGCGGGCCGAGGCACCCGCATGCGCTCGGCGCGGCCGAAGGTCCTGCAGCCGCTCGGCGGCCGGTCGCTGCTCGCCCACACCCTCGAGACCGCCGCCGCCGTCGGGCCGCAGCAGGTAAGCGTGGTCTACGGCTTCGGCGGGGCGAGCGTGCCCGAGGCCCACCGCGGCTACGCGGTCCGCTGGGTCGAGCAGCCCGAGCAGCTGGGCACCGGGCACGCCGTCGCCTGCGCCCTGCCCGATATCCCCGACGACCACCGGGTCCTCGTCCTCTACGGCGATGTCCCGCTGGTCCGGCCCGCCACCCTGCAGCCGCTCATCGCCGAGGGCGAGGCCGGGGTCGCCCTGCTGACCGCCCAGCTCGACCGCCCCGCCGGCTACGGCCGGGTGGTGCGCCGGCCTGGCGACGGCGGCGTCGAGGCGATCGTCGAGGAGAAGGACGCCACCCCGGCGCAGCGGGCCATCACCGAGGTCAACACCGGGCTGCTCGCGGCCCCCGCCGGCCTCCTGCGCCGCTGGCTCGCCGGGCTCTCCGCCGACAACGCCCAGGGCGAGTACTACCTCACCGACATCGTCGCCGCGGCCGTCGCCGAGGGGGTGCCGGTGACCGCCCACGCCGCGGCCGAGCCCGAGGAGACGAGCGGGATCAACGACCTCGTCCAGCTCGCCGAGGCCGAGCGGATCTGGCAGGCGCGCACCCGCCGCGCGCTGATGCGCGCCGGCCTGCGCCTGGCCGACCCGGAGCGGGTGACCGTGCGGGGGCGCGTCGAGGCGGGGTATGACTGCAGCGTCGACCCCGACGTGCTGCTCGAGGGGGAGGTCGTCCTCGGCGACGGGGTCCATATCGGCCCCGGCGTGGTCCTGCGCGACGCCCGCGTCGGGGACCGCGCCTCGATCGACGGCTATAGTGTCATCGAGGGGGCCGAGATCGGCCCCGAGTGCCGGGTGGGGCCCTTCGCGCACCTGCGCCGCGGCAGCGCGCTGGAGCAGGGCGCCAAGGTGGGCAACTTCGTGGAGACGAAGGCCGCCCACCTCGGCCCCGGCGCCAAGGCGAACCACCTGAGCTACGTCGGCGACGCCGAGGTCGGGGCGCGGGCGAATATCGGCGCCGGCACCATCACCTGCAACTACGACGGGGCGGCCAAGCACAAGACCGCCATCGGCGCCGACGCCTTCATCGGCTCGGGCACCGAGCTCGTCGCCCCGGTGCGCATCGGCGACGGGGCGACCATCGGGGCCGGCACGACGATCTCCCGCGACGCGCCGGCCGGGGCGCTGACCGTCGCGCGGCGGCAGGTCCGCACGGTGGCGGGCTGGCAGCGCCCGGGGTTGACGCCGCAGCGCGGCGCTCCGGATGATGACTCCGAGGCCGCCGCGCGCCCTCCTGCCGAGGATTAGGAGCCACTATGTTCGAGCACACCGTCGTCGCCGTCCACTTCGAGTCGACCCAGCAGCCGCTGCTGCGCAGCCTCGGCGAGCTGAGCCGCCTCGGGGCCGAGCAGTTCACCCTCGTCGATGTGCTGCGCATCGACGACCCGGACGATCTCAGCGACGCCCACCGCGCCGAGGCGCGGCTGCGCCTGCAGCAGAAGCAGGCCGACCTCCAGGAGGCCGGCTTCCGGGTCGATATCCAGCAGCCGGTGGGCTTCCCCGCCCCGGAGCTCGCCAAGATCGCCCGCGGCTACGGGGCGCAGCTGATCCTCCTCGGCTCCCGCGGCGAGGGGCTGCTGCGCGAGTTCTACCACGGCTCGACGGTCCTCGAGCTGGCGCGGCAGACCACGCTGCCGGTGCTCATGGAGCGCATCTACCCCGACCAGGAGACCGTGGACTACGGCGAGGTCTTCAGCCACCCGCTGCTCGCCACGGACTTCTCGCGCAAGGCCGGCGCCGCCCAGGACCTGGCCCTCGACATCGGCGAGAAGAACGGCGCGCTGACGATCCTCCACGTCACCGACGAGGACCACCGCAGCGAGGGGCAGGAGGGGCTCGAGCGCCTCGCCGCCCGGGCCAAGGAGCGCGGCATCGAGGCCACCACGCGCCTCGAGACCGGCAGCCCCTCCCGGGTGATCCGCCGGGTCGTCGAGAAGGAGCGGGCGAGCCTGGCCATCGTCGGCAAGCGCGGCGAGGGGCCGAGCCGCGAGCTGGCCCTGGGCAGCACCGCGCAGCAGGTCTGCCGCAACTGCCCCGGCTCCGTGCTGCTCGTGCCCAACGAGCAGGGGATCTGGATCCGCTAGCGATGTGCGGGATCGTCGGCGCCTGCGCCCAGCGAGACGTCGCCCCGGTCCTCGTCGAGGGCCTGCGCCGGCTCGAGTACCGTGGCTACGACTCCGCCGGCCTGGCGGTCACCGGCGGCGAGGGCGGGCTCTTCTGCCGCCGGGTCACGGGCCGGGTCGACGACCTGGCCGCGGCCCTCGGCGAGACGCTCCCGGCCGGGGGGACCGGCGTCGCCCATACGCGGTGGGCGACCCACGGCCGGCCGAGCGACGCCAACGCCCACCCCCAGATCGCCGGCGACGAGCTGGCGCTGGTGCACAACGGCATCATCGAGAACCACGCCCAGCTGCGCGAGCAGCTCGAGGCGCGCGGCTACGCCTTCCAGTCGGAGACCGACACCGAGGTGGCGGCCTCGCTGATCCACGAGCGCCACGCCCGCGGCGCCGGGCTGCTCGAGGCGGTCCGCGGCGGGCTCGAGGCCCTCGAGGGCGCCTACGCCTTCGCCGTCGTCTCCCGCCGCGAGCCCGAGCGGCTGATCGCCTGCCGCCGCGGCAGCCCGCTGGTGATCGGCGTGGGCATCGGCGAGCACTTCGTGGCCTCGGACGTCGCGGCGCTGCTGCCGGTGACCCGGCAGTTCATCTTCCTCGAGGACGGCGATATCGCCGACGTGCGCCGCGACCGGGTGACGATCTACGACCTCCACGGCCGCGTCGTCGAGCGCCCCGTCCAGGTCTCCGAGCTCAGCCCCGAGGCGGTGGAGCGCGGCGGCTACCGCCACTTCATGCTCAAGGAGATCCACGAGCAGCCGGCCGCCGTGGCCGAGACCCTGGAGGGGCGCCATACCGACGCGGGGGTGCTCGACGCCGCCCTCGGCCCCGGCGCCGCGGGGCTGCTCGACGCCGCGCAGCGGCTGCAGATCGTCGCCTGCGGCACCTCCTACCACGCCGGGCTGATCGCCCGCTACTGGGCCGAGGAGTACGCCGGGCTGCCCTGCGAGGTCGAGGTGGCCAGCGAGTTCCGCTACCGCAGCCACGCCGTCGCCCCCGGCACCCTGCTGCTGGTCATCTCCCAGTCCGGCGAGACCGCCGACGTCCTCGCCGCCCTGCGGGAGGCGCGGCGGCTCGGCTACGCCGGCGTGCTGGCGATCTGCAACGTCCCCGAGAGCTCCCTGGTCCGGGAGGCCGACCTGACCCTGCTCACCCGCGCCGGCCCGGAGATCGGTGTGGCCTCGACGAAGGCGTTCACGACGCAGCTCACCGCGCTGCTGCTCATCGTCGCCGCCTTCGCCCGGCGGCGCGGCCGTCCCCAGGGCGAGGCCGAGCTGGTCCGCTCGGCGGTGGCCCTGCCCGGCGCCATCGAGCGGGTGCTCGACCTCGAGGAGCCGGTCGCCCGCATCGCCGAGCAGTTCGTCGACCGCGCCCACGCCCTCTTCCTCGGCCGCGGGAGCCACTTCCCGGTGGCCCTGGAGGGGGCGCTCAAGCTCAAGGAGATCTCCTACATCCACGCCGAGGGCTACCCCGCCGGCGAGCTCAAGCACGGCCCCCTCGCCCTCGTCGACAGCACCATGCCGGTGGTCGCCGTCGCCCCCCACGGCGCCCTGCTCGAGAAGCTGCAGTCGAACCTCCAGGAGGTCCGCGCCCGCGGGGGGCAGCTCTTCGTCTTCGCCGACGACGCCGCGGCGCTGCGCTCCGCCGACGGCTTCCAGGTCGTCCCGGTGCCGGCCGCGCCGGCCCCGATCTCGCCGATCGTCCACACCCTCCCGCTGCAGCTGCTCGCCTACCACGTCGCCGTGCTCCGCGGCACCGATGTCGACAAGCCGCGCAATCTCGCCAAGTCCGTCACCGTCGAATGACTGAGCGCTGGCCATGAACCTGCGCGACCTCCGCTACCTGGTCGCCGTCGCCGAGCACGGCCACTTCGGCCGGGCCGCCCGGGAGTGCTACGTCAGCCAGCCGACCCTCTCCACGCAGCTGCGCAAGCTCGAGGAGTACCTCGCCGTCCAGCTCGTCGAGCGCAACCGCCGCCGGGTGCTGCTCACCCCCCTCGGCGAGGCGCTCGCCGAGCGCGCCCGGGCCATCCTCGCCGAGGTCGACGACCTGGTGGAGGTCGCCCGCGCCGAGTCCGAGCCGATGACCGGGGACCTGCGCCTCGGGGTCATCCCCACCGCCGGGCCGTACCTGCTGCCCCACGCCATCCCCGAGCTGCGGGCGCGCTACCCGCGGCTGCGCCTGCGCCTGCGCGAGGACCTAACCCAGCGGCTGCTCGACCAGCTGCGCGCCGGCGGCCTCGACGGCGCCATCCTCGCCGCCCCGATCCCCGGCGAGGACCTGCGCTCGCAGCCGCTGTGCCGCGAGCCGTTCTACCTCGCCGCGCCCAGCGGCTCGGCGCTCGACCGGGAGGGGCCGGTCCGCCTCGCGGAGCTCCAGGGCGTGGAGCTCATGCTCCTCGAGGAGGGCCACTGCCTGCGCGACCAGGCCCTGGAGGTCTGCCGGCAGGCCGAGAGCGGCGAGGCCGCGCAGTTCCGGGCGACGAGCCTCGAGACCCTGCGCCAGATGGTCGCCGCCGGCGTCGGCGCGACCCTGCTCCCCGCCCTGGCGGCGGCGACCTCGCGCAGCGGCCCCGACCGCGGCGCCGTCGCCCTGCGCCCCTTCGAGGCGCCGGAGCCGAGCCGCCAGCTGGCGCTCTACTGGCGCCGCGGCTCGGCGCGGGAGGCCACCTTCCGCGAGCTCGCCGAGACGGTGCGCGCCGTCCCGGCCCTGGCCGAGCCGCGCCTGAACCTCGCCAGCGACGCCGCCTGAGATGGACATTGAGGCGCTGACCGCCGATCTCAACGACGCCCAGCGCCGGGCGGTGACCCTGCCGCCGGGGCGCTCGCTGGTGCTCGCCGGCGCCGGCAGCGGCAAGACCCGCGTCCTGACACGGCGCGCCGCCTACCTGGTGCGCGCCGAGGGCGCCTCGCCCTTCGCCATCCTGGCGGTGACCTTCACCAACAAGGCCGCCGCGGAGATGCGCGAGCGCCTCGGCGAGCTGCTCGGCATCGCCACCGCCGGGATGTGGGTCGGCACCTTCCACGGCATCGCCCACCGGCTGCTGCGCCAGCACGCCGAGCGCGCCGGCCTGCCGGAGGGCTTCCAGATCCTCGACGCCGACGACCAGCTCCGCCAGGTGCGCCGGGTCCTGCGCGCCCGCGGCGCCGACGAGAGCCGCTTCCCGCCCCGCCAGGTCCGGGCCTTCATCGCCGGGCGCAAGGAGGAGGGCGAGCGGCCCGACGACGTCGCCGGCGCGGGCAACCCGTACCACGCCGAGCTGCTCGCCTTCTACCGCGACTACGAGGCGGCGTGCCGGCGCGGCGGCCTCGTCGACTTCGCCGAGCTGCTGCTGCGCGCCTACGAGCTGCTGCGTGACGACGCCGAGCTGCTCGGCCACTACCGGCAGCGCTTCGGCCATATCCTCGTCGACGAGTTCCAGGACACCAACGCCCTGCAGTACCGCTGGCTCAAGCAGCTCGCCGGCGCCGAGGCGGAGCTGTTCGTGGTGGGCGACGACGACCAGTGCGTGACTGCGGATACCCCCATCGCGATGGCCGACGGCACCCATAGGCCCGTCCAGGAGGTGCAGGCGGGCGATTGGGTGTTGTCGAACCACGGAGCTGGTAGCCTTCGTCCAGCGCAGGTCCTGCGTGCGCACACGCGGACGGTGAGCCGGCCGTTGATCCGGATCACGACGGAGAGTGGCCGGCATCTGACCACCACGGCGGAGCATACGCACTTCGCCGATATCATCCACAGCGCGAGCCCCCAGCGGTACTACACCTACTTGATGGAGAAGCGGGGGGTGGGCTTTCGCCTCGGTACCTCGCAGATCTACACAGCGAACCAAAAGACGCCGGTAGTGGGGTACCAGCAGCGCTGCCTCCAAGAGGGTGCGGACGCCGTCTGGCTGCTCGACGCCTTCGATAATGAGGTCGATGCCCGGGAGCTTGAGCATCGCCTCAGCCTCCACTACGGCATCACGACACTCCCTTTCGTAGCGCGCACGGGGCAGAGCGAGAACGGGCTCGTCCACGATCAAGCGCGCCTAGATCGGCTCCACGCCGATCTGGCCGCAACCGAGCGAGGCCATGCGCTGCTGACCACCTACGGGCTCCATCCGGAGACGCCCCACCACGTCCCGCAGTCGAGCCGTGGCCGGCGCCGTAACCTCTACATCACCCTGAATGCGGAAGTGCGCGGGGCGACGCCGAGCCACCGCATCGCCCTGAGCGGCAACGACACCGAAGGCCGGGATGCGGTGCAGGCCCTGGGGCTCAAGCCGCGGATCTATAAGCGCAACCCGCAAAATTGGCGCTACGAAGCGCTATTCCGCGATTTCTCCCAGATCGAGTCGCTCTACGCCAAGCTTGCCGAGCATTTCGAGCTTACGCTCGTCTACAGGGCACGGTTGCTGGCGAACCGGCGCGCCCTCGCCATGCGCCGGGCGAGCGAGCTTCGCCCTGGCATGGTGGTCGTCAACGACCACGGTGAGGCCGAGGCCGTAACAGCCGTGGAGCAGCTCCCGGCGGACGGCGGCGAGGTCTACGATCTGGATATCGCCGGCACGCACAACTTCATCGCCGGGGGGATCGTGACCCATAACTCGATCTACGGCTGGCGGGGTGCCCGGGTCGAGAACCTCGAGCACTTCCGCCGCGAGATGGGCGACGTCCAGCTCGTGCGCCTGGAGCGCAACTACCGCTCCACCTCGACCATCCTCGAGGCGGCCAACGCCCTGATCGAGCACAACGACGGCCGGCTCGGCAAGCGCCTCTGGACCGAGGGCGCGCCGGGCGAGCCGATCGCCGTCTACGCCGGCTTCAACGAGGTCGACGAGGCCCGCTGGGTGGCCGGGCGCATCCGCGCCCTGCTCGACGAGGGCCACGGCTACGGCGACTTCGCCGTCCTCTACCGCTCCAACGCCCAGTCCCGCGCCCTCGAGGAGGCGCTGCTCGCCGAGCGCCTGCCGTACCGCGTCTACGGCGGTCTCCGGTTCTTCGAGCGCGCCGAGGTCAAGGACGCGCTCGCCTACCTGCGCCTGATCGCCAACCGCCACGACGACGCCAGCTTCGAGCGCGTGGTCAACACCCCGGCCCGCGGCGTGGGGGCGAAGACCGCCGAGGCGGTCCGCGGCGCCGCCCGCGAGGCCGGCGTCAGCCTCTGGCGGGCGGCCCGCCAGATCATCGCCGCCGGCGCCCTGGCCGGCCGGGCGCGCAACGCCCTGCAGGGCTTCCTCGACACCGTCGACGCCCTGGAGGCGGAGCTCGCCGGCGAGGCGCTGCACCGCCAGGTCGAGGGCGCCATCGCCCGCGCCGGCCTGCGCCGCCACCACGAGCGCGACGAGGCGCGGCTGGAGAACCTCGACGAGCTCGTCACCGCGGCGCGGACCTTCGCCCAGGGCGCCGAGCAGGAGGCGCCGGCGGGCGGGACGCTCACCGCCTTCCTGCCCCACGCCGCCCTCGAGGCCGGCGAGGGGCAGGCGGCGGAGGGGGAGCGCTCCGTGCAGCTGATGACCCTCCACGCCGCCAAGGGGCTGGAGTTCCCTGTGGTCTTCCTCGCGGGGCTCGAGGAGGGGCTCTTCCCCCACCACAAGTCGGTGGCCGAGGAGGGGCGCCTGGAGGAGGAGCGGCGCCTGTGCTATGTCGGCATGACCCGCGCCCGGCAGCGGCTGCTGCTCAGCTACGCCGAGAAGCGCCGCCTCCACGGCGTCGAGCAGACGGGCCGGCCGTCGCGCTTTCTCGGCGAGCTGCCCGCGGAGCTGCTCGAGGAGGTGCGCCCCGCCGTGCGGGTCGGGCCGCGGGCGGCCCCGGAGCCGGCGCCGCAGCGGGGTGATGCGCCGCCCGAGGGCCTGGCCCTGGGCATGCGGGTGCGCCACGCCCGCTTCGGCGAGGGGGTGATCCTCGCCTGCGAGGGGCGCGGCAGCGGCGCCCGGCTCCAGGTGCGCTTCGACGAGGCCGGGACGAAGTGGCTCGTCGCCGGCTACGCGGCCCTGGAGCCGCTATAGGTCGAGGAGGATCTCCCGCTCCTGGCGGGAGGGCTGGAAGCCGCGGTCCTCGTAGTGGTCGAAGATCGCCTCGACCACCGCCTCGGGCCGGTCGACGACGCGGAAGAGCGCCATGTCCTCCGGGTCGATCACCCCCTCGCCGACGAGCTGCTCGCGGAACCAGTCGACGAGCTTCTCCCAGAAGGGAGAGTGGACGAGGATGATCGGGATCCGCGGCGTCTTCCCCGTCTGCACCAGGGTGAGGATCTCGGCGAGCTCGTCGAGGGTGCCGAAGCCGCCGGGCAGCACCACGTAGGCCGAGGCGTACTTGACGAACATCACCTTGCGCGAGAAGAAGTGCCGGAAGTGCAGGGCGATGTCCTGGTAGGCGTTGGCGGCCTGCTCGTGGGGGAGCTGGATGTTCAGCCCCACGCTCGGCGACTTGCCCGCCTGGGCCCCCTTGTTGGCCGCCTCCATGATCCCCGGGCCGCCGCCGCTGACCACCGAGAAGCCCGCCTCGGAGAGCTGCCGCGAGACCTCCTCGGCGAGCTGGTAGTGGGGGTGCTCGGGGGTGACGCGGGCCGAGCCGAAGACGCTCACCGACGGCTTGATCGCCGAGAGCCGCTCGAAGCCCTCGACGAACTCGGCCATGATCTGAAAGATCTTCCACGACTCCCGGGTGAGCGTCGCCCCGTTGAGGGGGATGCGCTCCTGGCGCGAGAAGGGGTCCTGTGCATCCATAGCTGGGGCTCGTGCAGTCATCGTTGCCAGAATGCCCTATCATAGACCCCGCCGGGCGACGACGGCCATTACGCCCGTCTTGCAGCGGGCAGCGACTGGGGGGACCGGATGACGCAACGCGACGAGCGCCTGGTGCTGGTGGACGGCTCCTCGTACCTCTACCGCGCCTACTTCGCCCTGCCGGCGCTGACGAGCCGCGACGGCGAGCCCACCGGCGCCCTCCACGGCGTGCTCAACATGCTCCACAAGCTCCTCGCCGAGGAGGCCGGCGAGCGCATCGCCGTGGTCTTCGACGCCCCCGGGCGGACCTTCCGCGACGACCTGTTCGAGCGCTACAAGGCCCACCGCCCGCCGATGCCCGAGGAGCTGCGCGCCCAGCGCGAGCCGCTCAAGGAGGCCATCGCCGCGCTCGGGGTGCCGGTGCTCGAGGTCGACGGCGTCGAGGCCGACGACGTCATCGGGACCCTCGCGGCCCGGGCCGCGGGGCCCGTGCTCATCTCCACCACCGACAAGGACATGGCGCAGCTCGTCGACGAGCGGGTGGAGCTGCTCAACACCATGAGCGGCAGCCGGCTCGACGCCGCCGGCGTCCGCGAGAAGTTCGGCGTCCCGCCGGCGGCCATCCGCGACTACCTGGCCCTCGTCGGCGACACCTCGGACAACATCCCCGGCGTGCCCAAGGTCGGCCCCAAGACGGCGGCCAAGTGGCTCAACGAGTACGGCAGCCTCGAGGCCCTGCGCGAGCGGGCCGACGAGATCCGGGGCAAGGTCGGCGAGAGCCTGCGCGCGCACCTCGACGAGCTGCCCCTCTCCTACGATCTGGCCACCATCCGCTGCGACCTCGAGCTCGACCTCCAGCCCGGGGAGCTGCGCCGCAGCGCCCCCGATACCGAGGCGCTGCGCCGGCTCTACCGCCGCTACGACCTGCGCCGGCTGCTCGCCGAGCTCGAGGCCGAGGCCCCCGCCGCCGACGACCCCGAGGGCGATCCCGACCCGGATCCGGAGGTGGCGTACACCCTGGTCCGCGATGAGGCCGAGCTCGGGGCGTGGCTCGAGCAGCTCGAGGCCGCCGAGGCCTTCGCCCTCGATCTCGAGACCGACAGCCTCGACTACATGAGCGCGGCCATCGTCGGCCTCTCCGTGGCCGTGGCGCCGTACCGCGCGGCCTATATCCCGGTGGGCCACACCGGCGAGGGGGCCTCGCCGCAGCTCGGCCTTGAGCGGGTGCTCGAGCGGCTGCGCCCGCTGCTCGAGGCCGAGGCGCCGCAGAAGATCGGCCAGAACCTCAAGTACGACATGAGCGTGCTCGCCGGCTACGGCGTGGCCCTGCGCGGGGTCGCCTACGACACCATGCTCGAGTCGTACGTGCTCGACGCCACGGCCACCCGCCACGACCTCGACTCGCTGGCCGCCAAGTACCTCGACGTCGAGACCGTCACCTACGAGCAGCTCTGCGGCAAGGGGGCCAAGCAGATCCCCTTCGCCGAGGTCGATCTCGAGCGCGCCGGCCACTACGCCGCCGAGGACGCCGACATCGCCCTGCGCCTGCACCGCCACCTCTACCCGCAGGTGAGCGCGGAGGCGGGCCTGCAGCGGGTCTTCACGGCGCTCGAGATGCCGCTGCTGCCGGTGCTCTCGCGCGTGGAGCGCCACGGCGTGCGCGTCGACCGCCAGGTCCTCGAGCGCCAGAGCGGCGAGCTCGCCGAGCGCATGGGCGAGGTCGAGGCGCGGGCCCACGAGGCCGCCGGCGAGGCCTTCAACCTCGCCTCGCCGCAGCAGATCCAGGCCATCCTCTTCGAGCGCATGGGCCTGCCCGTGGTCCAGCGCACCCCCAAGGGGCAGCCCTCCACCGCCGAGGCCGTCCTCGAGGAGCTCAGCGCCCAGGGCCACGAGCTGCCGCGGCTGATCCTCGAGCACCGCAGCCTCGCCAAGCTCAAGTCGACCTACACCGACAAGCTGCCGCAGCTCATCCACCCGCGCACCGGCCGGGTGCACACCTCCTACCACCAGGCGGTGACGGCCACCGGGCGGCTCTCCTCCTCGGACCCGAACCTCCAGAACATCCCCGTGCGCACCGAGGAGGGCCGGCGCATCCGCAAGGCCTTCGTCGCCGAGCCGGGCTGCCGCCTGCTCACCGCGGACTACTCCCAGGTGGAGCTGCGCATCATGGCCCACCTCTCCGGCGATAGCGGGCTGCTCGAGGCCTTCGCCCGCGGCGCGGACATCCACCGGGCCACGGCCGCCGAGGTCTTCGGCGTCGAGCGCGCCTCCGACGAGCAGCGCCGGGCGGCGAAGACGATCAACTTCGGGCTGATCTACGGCATGTCGGCCTGGGGGCTGGGCCGGCAGCTCGGCCTCCCGCGCGATCAGGCGCAGCGCTATATCGACCGCTACTTCGAGCGCTACCCCGGGGTGCAGGCCTTCATGGAGCGCACCCGCGAGCAGGCCCGGCAGCGCGGCTACGTCGAGACCGTCCTCGGCCGCCGGCTCTACCTCCCCGAGATCGGCAGCCGCAACCGCCAGCGCCGCGAGTACGCCGAGCGGACCGCCATCAACGCCCCCATGCAGGGCACCGCCGCGGACCTCATCAAGCGCGCCATGATCGACGTCGACGCCTGGCTCGCCGAGGCCGGCTCGGAGGCGCGCCTGGTCATGCAGGTCCACGACGAGCTCGTCCTCGAGGTGCCCGAGGGCGAGCTCGACGCGGTCGCCGCCCGGGTCCGCGAGCTGATGGGCGGCGCCGACGGCGGGGCGCTGCGCGTCCCGCTGGAGCTGGAGCTCGGGGTCGGCGGCGACTGGGAGGAGGCCCACTGAGGCGCGCGCCCCGGCGCGGCGGGCGAGTGCATCGGCCGCCGCTCTTGTTAGAATGTTTTGAAAACAGCCGGGACCGCCCCACGGGCCCCCCTAGCGCTAGGCAAGGATCTCTGCATGGAACTCCTCGACCCGCTGCTGCTCTCGCGGATCCAGTTCGCCTTCGTCGTCTCCTTCCACGCCCTCTTCCCCGTCTTCACCATCGGGCTGGCCGCCTACATCGCCGTCCTCGAGGCGCTCTGGTACCGCACGGACAGCCCCCTCTACCGGCGCCTCGCCGAGTTCTGGACGCGGATCTTCGCCGTCGTCTTCGGCATGGGGGTGGTCTCGGGGCTGGTCATGTCGTTCCAGTTCGGGACGAACTGGAGCGCCTTCTCCTTCGCCACGGCGAACCTGCTCGGGCCGGTGCTCTCCTACGAGGTCCTCACCGCCTTCTTCCTCGAGGCGGTCTTCCTCGGCATCCTGCTCTTCGGCCGCGACCGCGTCCCGCGGGGGGTGCACCTCTTCGCCGCGGTCATGGTGGCCGTCGGGACCTTCATCTCGTCGTTCTGGATCCTGGCGGCGAACTCGTGGATGCACACGCCGGCGGGCTACGAGCTGCGCGAGGGCGTTGTCCACGTCACCTCCTGGGCCGAGGCGATCTTCAACCCCTCGCTGTGGTACCGCTTCGGCCACGTCGCCCTGGCCTCGCTGCTGACCGGCGGCTTCGTCGTCGCCGGGGTCAGCGCCTACTACCTGCTGCGCGACCGCGAGGTGGCGCTCAACCGCAAGGCGCTGTCGATGACCGTGTGGATGCTGCTGCTCGCCGCGCCGGGGCAGATCCTCATGGGCGATCTCCACGGGCTGAACACCTTCGAGCACCAGCCGACCAAGGTGGCGGCCATGGAGGGCAACTGGCAGACCCAGCGCGGGGTGCCGTTCTACCTCTTCGCCCTGCCGGACGGCGAGGCGGAGACGAACCGCCTGGGCCTGGCCATCCCCAACGCCACCAGCTTTCTCCTGACCCACCACTGGGACGGCGAGGTGCCGGGGCTGACCGAGGTGGGCCCCGACGAGCGGCCGCCGGTGGCCTTCGTCTTCTGGTCGTTCCGGGTCATGCTCGCCCTCGGCACGCTCATGCTCCTCGCCGTGCTCTGGGCCACGTGGCTGCGCCTGCGGGGGCGGCTCTTCACCAGCCGGCCGCTGCTCAAGGGCCTGCAGTGGCTGATCCCGGCGCCCTTCGTGGCGGTGCTCGCCGGCTGGTTCGTCACCGAGGGCGGGCGCCAGCCCTACCTCATCTACGGCGAGATGACCCTCGCCGAGGGGCTCACCCCGGCGCTGACCGGCGGCATGGCGCTGTTCACCCTCCTCGGCTATATCGCCGTCTACGCCGTGGTCTTCGTCGCCGGGGTCCACTACGTCGTGCGGATCGTCCAGAGCGGGCCCGAGCAGGTCGGGGAGGCCGAGCAGCCCGCCCACGCCAAGCGCCCCCTGGCGGCGACGGACATCCCCTTCGACGACGAGGCGCCGCTCGGCGGCAACGGCACGGGCACGAGGAGGTAGCGCCATGGAGCTCATCGATCTGACCGCCATCTGGGTCGGGATCCTCGGGGTCGGGGTGTTCATGTACATCCTGCTCGACGGCTTCGACCTGGGCGTCGGCATCCTCTACCCCTTCACCCCGGACGAGCGGGCCCGCGACGAGATCATGAACGCCGTCGCCCCGGTCTGGGACGGCAACGAGACGTGGCTGGTGCTCGGCGGCACCGCCCTGCTCGCCGCCTTCCCGGCGGTCTACAGCATCTACCTGCCGGCGCTCTACATCGGCGTCTTCCTGATGCTCGCCGGGCTGATCTTCCGCGGCGTGGCCTTCGAGTTCCGCTTCAAGGCCACGCGCTCGCGGCGCTTCTGGAACTACGCCTTCTCCGGCGGCTCCCTCGTCGCCGCCGCGGCGCAGGGCTTCCTCGTCGGCGCCGTGGTGCAGGGCTTCGAGGTGGAGGGCTTCACCTATACCGGCGGCGCCTTCGACTGGCTGACGCCGTTCACGACCTTCACCGCCTTCGCCCTGGTCAGCGGCTACGCCCTGCTGGGCGCGACGTGGGGGATCCTCAAGACCACCGGCGAGACCCAGCAGTGGCTCTACCGCCTCGCGCCGCGGCTGCTGGCGGTGGTCGTGCTCTGCCTGCTGGTGCTCAGCCTGTGGACGCCGCTGCTCCAGGAGCGGATCCTCGAGCACTGGCTGAGCAGCTGGCCGGTGCTCTGGCCCCTGCCCGCGCTCAGCGCCGTCTTCGCCCTGCTGCTCTGGCGCGCCCTGCGCCGGGGCGCGGAGTTCTGGCCCTTCGCCTTCGCCTTCGGCATCTTCATCGCCACCTACCTCGGCCTGCTCAGCAGCCTGTGGCCGTACGTCGTGCCGCCGGAGATCACCTTCCGCGAGGCGGCCTCGGCGCCGGAGACGCAGCTCTTCCTCCTGCTCGGCATCCTCTTCCTGCTGCCGGTGGTCATCGGCTACACCGCCTGGACCTACTGGATCTTCCGCGGCAAGGTCGACGCCACCATGGGCTACCACTGAGCCGGGGCGCCATGGCGCAGGGAGTGCAGGAGGGCGAGCCGCCGCCGAGCCGCTGGCTGACGGCGCAGGCCCGCCAGGCGCGCACCGCCGTGGCGGGCGCCGTCGGCGCGGGGCTGGCGGACGCGGGGCTCGTGGTCGCCCAGGCGGCGCTGATCGCCGGGCTCCTCGAGGCCGTCGTCGTGGCCGGCAGGCCCCCCGGCGAGCTGGCGGCGGGCTTCGCCGCCCTGGCCGGGGTCTTCCTCGCCCGCGCCGGCTGCACCTGGGCCCGGGCCGCCGCCGGGGCGGAGGCGGCGCGGCGCATCACCGCCGCGGTCCGCCGCCGCCTCTACCGCCACGTGGCCGCCCTCGGGCCGGCGCGGGCCGCCGCCTTCCACAGCGGGGACGTGGCGAGCGCCCTGGTCGAGCAGGTCGAGGCGCTGGAGGGCTTCTACGCCCACTACCTCCCGCAGACGGTGCTCGCCACCGCCGTCCCCCTGGCGCTCATCGCCGTGGTCGCCGCCCTCGACCCCATCGCCGGGGGGCTGCTGCTGCTCGCCGCCCCCCTGGTGCCGCTGTTCATGGCCCTGGTGGGGATGAGCGCCGGGCGCCTGGCGCAGCGCCAGCAGCGCAGCTTCGCGCGCATCAGCGCCCACTTCCTCGACCGCCTGCGGGGGTTGACGACCCTACGCCTCTTCCGGGCCACGGAGCGGGCGGCGGCGAGCGTGGAGCAGGCGGCCGACGAGTACCGCAGCCGCAGCATGGCCGTGCTGCGCATCGCCTTCCTCTCCTCGGCGGTGCTCGAGCTGATCAGCGCCCTCGCCGTGGCCCTCGTCGCGATCTACATCGGCTTCTCCCTGCTCGGCTACCTCGACTTCGGGCCGGGGCCCGAGCTGGGGCTGCGCAACGGCCTGCTGATCCTGCTGCTCGCCCCCGAGGTCTTCCTCCCCCTGCGGCGGCTGGGGCAGCACTACCACGACCGCGCCAGCGCCGTCGGGGCCGCCGAGGAGATCACCCGGGTGCTCCGGACGCCGCTGCCCGAGGCCGAGGCGCCGCCGCCCCGCGCCGCGCCCCCGGCGCGCGACCCGCAGACCGACCTGCCGCTGCCGAGCCCCGTCCCGGTCGCCTACCGCGGCGTCCGGGTCGCCTTCGACGGCGGCGAGGCCGCGGCGCTGCAGGGGGTGGACCTCGAGGTCGAGGCCGGCGAGCGGGTGGTGATCTGCGGGCCGAGCGGCGCCGGCAAGTCGACGCTGCTCCACCTGGCGGCCGGCTTCCTGGCGCCGAGCGCCGGCCGCGTCGAGGTCGGCGGCGCGCCGCCGCCGGGGGCGGGCGGCGTGGCCTGGCTCGGCCAGCAGCCGTGGCTCTTCCACGGCAGCGTGCGCGAGAACCTGGCCCTGGCCGACCCGCAGGCCGGCGACGGGCGGCTCTGGCAGGCCCTCGGCGCCGCGGACCTGCAGGAGGCGGTGGCGGCGCTCCCCCAGGGGCTGGAGACGCCGCTGGGGGAGGGCGGCTACGGCCTCTCCGGCGGCCAGGCCAGCCGCCTCGCCCTGGCGCGGGCGGTGCTCTTCGGCGCGCCGGTGCTCCTGCTCGACGAGCCGACGGCCGGGCTCGACCCGGCGAGCGCCCGGCGCGTGCTCGACGCCGTCCGCCGCCTGGCGGCGGGGCGGCGGACGGTGCTCATGGTGGCCCACGACCCCCAGCTCCACGCCTGGGGGGATCGCCGGGTCGTGCTCGAGGCGGGCCGCGTGGCGGAGGACCGCCGTGCGTGAGCTCCTCCCCTTCCTCCGCGCCCTGCGCCCGGAGCGCCGGCGGCTGGCGCTGGGCACGGCGCTGCTGGTCGCCAGCCTCCTCTCGGCGATCGGCCTGCTGGGGCTCTCGGGCTGGCTGATCACGGCGACCGCCGTCGCCGGGCTCGGCGGCGCCGCCGTGGAGCTCTACCGGCCGAGCACGGGGGTGCGCTTCTTCGCCCTGAGCCGGACCGCGACGCGCTACCTCGAGCGCCTCGTCCACCACGACGCCGTCCTGCGGGCGCTAGCGCGCCTGCGCGGCTGGCTCTTCCGGGCCGTGGCGCCGCTGCCGCTGGCGCAGCTGGGGCGGATGCGCCGCAGCGAGCTGCTCAACCGCATGACCGCCGACATCGAGGCCCTGGACGGGCTCTACCTGCGCGTCGTCGGCCCGACCCTGGCCGCCGTGGCGACGCTGGCCGTGACCGTGGCGGCGCTCCTCGCCCTGGCCCCGCCGGTGGGCTACGCCGTCGGCGGGCTGCTCGCCGCCGGCGGGGTGGCGCTGCCCCTCTGGGCCTGGCGCCAGGGCTCCCCCCACGGCGAGGCCGTGGACCGCCACCTGCCGGCGCTGCGCGGCGCCGGCGTCGACGCCGTGCAGGGGCTCGCCGAGCTGCGCGCCTACGCGGCGACGGCGCGCCA
>NZ_NRSH01000021.1 GCF_016584055.1 Halorhodospira neutriphila | reverse complement strand
GCGGCCCTCGGCGAGGCGCCGCGGCGGGTCCTGCTGACCGTCGGCAACCAGGAGCTGGCCGCCTTCTGCGCCGCCCCGCAGCACGCCTACGTGGCCCGCTGCCTCGAGCCGCCCCGGATCCAGCCGCCCGGCACCCGCTGCCTGCGCCAGCGCGGCCCCTTCCGCTACGCCGACGAGCGCGCCCTGCTCGAGGGCCACGGCATCGATGCGCTGGTGACCAAGAACGCCGGCGGCGAGGCCACCCGCGCCAAGCTCGAGGCGGCCCGGGACTGCGGCGTCGAGGTGGTGATGGTCGAGCGCCCGGCGCTGCCGGCCGCGGCCCACCGGGCGGCGGACGCCGAGCAGGCCTGGGCGTGGCTGTGCCGCTGCCAGGCCGCCCGAGGCGGATAAGGCGGGATCGGCGGCACGGCGGGGGGCGGGCGCGCCGTGCCCGCCCCCGCGCCGGCGCCCGGCCGGGCAGGCGTGAGGCCTACCGGCCGTAGTGGATGGAGAGGTAGGCCGTGCGCCCCGGCTGGTTGTAGCCCGCCGCCGTCCGATACTCCTTGTCCAGGGCGTTGTCCACCGTGGCGCGGACGCTCCAGCGGGGGCCGAGGTGGTAGCCGGCGCGCAGGTTGAGCAGGCCGTAGCCGGCGAGGCGCTCCTCTCCATCGAAGCTGCGCCCGCGGGCGAGCGCCGTGGCGCCAAGCTCGAGGTCCTGCCAGCGGCGGTCGATATCCAGTCGCAGGCTCGCGTTCGGCCGCCGGTCGAGGCGGCTGCCGGGCTCGTCGGGGTTACCGTGGTCCATCAGGGTCACGGCGCCCTTCAGCTGCCAGGGGCCCACCGCGCCGCCGCTCTCGAGCTCCACGCCGGTGATCCGGGCCTCCTCGACATTCTGGGGTCGCGAGCTCCCCCTGGGGCCGACCCATTCAATCAGGTTGTCGATGTCCGTGCGGAAAGCCGCCACGTCGACGTAGCCGGCCGGGCCCGTGTAGCGGACACCGGCCTCGTAGCTCTGCGACTCCTCCGGCTCGAGATCCGGATTCCCCCCCGCAGAGAAAATGCCCGGCGGACGATAGAGAGCGTTGAAGCTCGGCGCCTGGAAGGCCGTCCCGTAGGAGGCCCGGGCCTGCCAGCGCTCGGTGAGCGCGTAGCCCCAGGCGAGCTGCCCGGTGGTGTGGCCGCCGTAGGCCTCGTTGTCGTCGTAGCGGCTGCTCACCTCGACCCGGTGGCGGGCGAGCTCCAGGGTCAGCAGCTGGTAGACCCCCCAGTTGTCGCGGCTCGTCTCGGCGTAGTCGGTGGTGCTCGAGATGCGCGCCTCGCGCCAGTCCGTGCCCACGCTGAGCGTCGCCCAGGGGGCGAGGGCGAGGTCGTTGCGCCAGCTGAGGTAGTCGCGCGCCGTATCGGTACGGTCATCAAAACTGCCCTCGTAGTAGGTCTCCTGCTCGTCGCGGCTGTGGCCGTAGGCGAGCTCGGCGAGCCACGCGTCGGTGACACGGATGCGCGCCCCGGTCCGGCCCGCCGCCTGGGCGTAATCCTGGTGGGCAGAGTCGTATGGCGCGCCGCTCATCAGCTCGTTCGCATCGAACTCCGTCTCCCCCTCGGCGTAGAGGCCGCTGGCGAAAAGCTCGACCTGCGGCGAGAGCCGGTGGGAGACGCGGCCGGTCACCGAGGTGTTGTCGTAGCCGTCGTCCGCGCTGTCGCCGACGCCATCCCGAACATTGATGCCGTCGGTCTCAAAGTAGCCCCCCGAGAGGCTGTAGCGGGTCGACTCGCTCCCGCCGGAGACGCCCGCGCCGGCCTCGTAGGTGCCCAGGCTGCCGCCGCCGACGAAGGCGTTGACCCGCGGCTCGCCGGGCTCGCCGCGGCGGGTGAAGACCTGGACCACGCCGCCGAGGGCGTCGGCGCCGTAGATCGAGGAGCGCGGCCCGCGGACCACCTCCACGCGCTCGATCTGCTGCGGCGGCAGGAACTGCCAGGCCGGCTGCCCCGCCGTCGCCGAGCCCAGGCGCATGCCGTCGACGAGGAGCAGGGTGTGGCCGGAGTCGGTGCCGCGCAGGCTCAGGGAGGTGGTCTTGCCGAAGGCGCCGTTGCTGTTGAGGCTCACCCCGGCGCGGCCCTGGAGCAGGTCCTGGAGCTCCTTGGGCTGCTGGCGCTCGATGGCCTCGCGCTCGATGACCGTCACCGACGAGAGGGTCTCGTCGACGGTCTGGCTGACCCGGGTGGGGGTCACCACCACCGGCGGGAGCGCCTCGGCGGACTCGGACCGGGCCGCGTCCGGGGCGGCGACGAAGGCTAGGCTCGCCGCCGTGCCGGCGGCGAGCAGAGATCGGCTCTGCATCGGGTTCCCCTCCTCGGGCGCGCTCACCCGCGCGCCGCTGGTACGCTTCGCATGAGAACGCCGCGGGGAGGGGATCGCGGGGCCCTCGCCCCCTGGAGCAGGATAGGCAACGGCAGCGCGCCCGGTCCGCCGCACCCCGCGGCACCTGGGTCCCTGCGGGCCGGTCTCCGGGCTCGTGGGCGGGGCTCGCGCCCCGGGCGGATCCGCCTTCCCATGAGGGCCGCCGGGCGACGGCGCCTCACAGTGGCCTCGCTGGATCCGCTCGACCCCACCTACCGTTGCGGGGGCAGCGCCGGACTCGCCGCGCGGATTGCGGCTGGACCGGTCTTCCCGTTCAACCCCGGGCTCTGCGAGCCTCGAGGCACCCGACAGGAGTGCGGTACTCTAGGGAGCGCCGCGCCCGGCGTCAAACGCTAGGGACGGCGAGGAGAGAGGTTTCAGCACTTGCGGCTTAACAGCGCACCCGTATTTTAGGGGGTGGCCTGATAAGCCACATTTGGGTACCTACATCGAAGCTGGAGGTTCAAGCATGGAGATCGGTCAACAAGTCCTGCTCTTTGTCGCCGTGGGGCTCATCGTCGGCGCCGTCTTCGGTGCCTACTTCGGGCGCAAGTCGGCCCCGAACAGCAAGGAGCTCAAGGAGGCGGAGGACCTCGTGGTCAAGAACCGCGAGCGCGTCCGCAACTACCGCAGCGAGGTCGACCAGCACTTCCGCGAGACCGCGGAGATCATGGGCGAGATGACCAGCGCCTACCGCAAGCTCTACCAGCACATGGCGCGCGGGACCCAGCGCCTGGCCCCCGCCCGCACCGAGGCGCTCATCGAATCGCTCGGCGACCAGCGCCTGCTCTCCAGCGACGTGCTGCAGGAGACCATGGCCTCCGAGTCCTCCCGGCGCAGCATCGAGGGCGCCCAGCCCGAGGCCGGCGAGGAGTCGAGCAAGCGCAGCAGCAGCCAGCCGAAGCGCCGCGCGAGCATCTTCAACTAAGGCGCACCCCCCGGCACCGGTCACCTCCCCGAGGGAGACGGCCGGGGCGGAAAGGCCCTCAAGGCGGACGCAGCCCGTCCGCCTTGGGGGCCTTTCCTTTTTGGGGCCTCGGCCGTTGCCTCAACGGGCGTAGTGCCGCCGCTGCCAGAGGAAGTAGAGCGCCGGGATGACGAGGAACGCGAGCAGCGGCGCCGTGACCATGCCGCCCACCATGGGCGCGGCGATGCGCTGCATCGCCTCGGAGCCGAGCCCCGTGTTGAGCAGCAGCGGCACGAGGGCGGCGACGATGGTCAGCGACGTCATGACCAGCGGCCGGACCCGATGGGTGGCGCCCTCGGCCACGGCACGCCGGAGCCCGGCGACATCCTCCGGCTGGTGCTCCTCAACGCTCTGCCGGATGTAGGAAAGCAGCACCAGGGCGAACTCCACGGCGAGCCCGCCGAGGAGGATGAAGCCGACGGCGACCGCCACGGAGAGGTCGAAGCCCAGGGCGTAGAGCAGCCACATCCCGCCGACCATGGCGAGCGGTAGGGTGGCGAGCAGCATGACCGGCTCGACGGCGTTGCGAAAGCACACATACAGCAGGATGAAGACCACGGCCAGGGTGGCCGGGACCAGCAGCTGCATCCGCTGCTGCACCGCCTGCATCTGCTCGTACTGCCCGACCCACTGCACGGAGTAGCCTGCCGGCAGCTCCACCGCCTCGCGGACGGCCTGCTGCGCATCCGCCACGTAGTCGCCCAGGGCCCGGCCCGCAATATCGACGTTGACGTTCCCGGTGCGCCGGGCGTTCTCCGTGCGGATCATCGCCGGGCCCTCGGCGATCTCGACGTCCGCGACCTCGCCGAGCGCGACCTGCTCGCCGCTGTCCGCGACGATCGGCAGGGCCTCCAGGGCCTCCGGGCTGTCGCGCCGCTCTTGGGGGTAGCGGATGTTGATCGGGAAGCGCTCCAGGCCCTCGATGCTCTGGTCGACGCTCATGCCGCCGACGCCGAGGCGCACGACGGACTGGACGTCGCCGACGCTCAGCCCATGGCGCGCGGCCTCGAGCCGATCGACGTCCACCTCCAGGTAGCGCCCCGTGGCCGTCCGGTCCGCCCGGGCGCTCGTCGTGCCGGGCACATCGGCGACCGCCGCCTCGATCTCCTTGCCGATGCGCTCGATGACCTCGAGATCCGGCCCCGATATCTGGATGCCCACCGGCGCCCGGATCCCCGTCGAGAGCATGTCGATGCGCGTCCGGATCGGCGGCACCCAGACGTTGGAGACCCCGGGCAGATCGACCTTCTCGTCGAGCTCCCGGATGAGCTCGTCCTTGGTCAGGCCGTCCCGCCACTCGGATCTCGGCTTGAGGCGGATGACGCTCTCGAACATCCCCAGCGGGGCCGGGTCCGTGGCGGTCTCCGCCCGTCCGGCCTTGCCGAAGACGCGCTCGACCTCGGGGACCTCCCGGATCAGCTGGTTGGTCTGCTGCAGGACCTGACGGGCCTTGCCGACGGAGACGCCGGGATCCAGCGTGGGCATGTACATCAGGTCCCCCTCGTCCATGCGCGGCATGAACTCGCTCCCCAGCTGGCTCACGGGGTACAGGGCCGTTACGCCAACCAGGACCGCGCCGGCGACCGTCGTCCAGGGGCGACGCAGGATGGCACCGATGACCGGGCGGTACGCCCCGATGAGCAGCCGGGCGATGGGGTGGCGCTCCTCGGAGCGGATCCGGCCGCGCACCAGGTAGCCGATGAGCACCGGGATCAGGGTCACGGCCAGTCCCGCCCCGATCGCCATGGCGTACGTACCGGTGAAGGCCAGCGGCGAGAAGAGCCGCTCGGACTCGCCGCCGAGGGCGAACAGGGGCAGGAAGCTGACCGTGATGATCAGCAGGGCAAAGAACAAGGGGCGCCCGCTCTCCTGGGCCGAGGCCCGGATCACGGACCAGCGGTCGGCGTCCGGCGGTGCCCGCTCCAGGCGCTTGTGGGCGTTCTCCACCATGACGATGGCGGCGTCGACCAGCGTGCCGATGGTGACCGCGATCCCGCCCAGGGACATGACGTTCGCCGTCACCCCTTGGGCGTTCATGATCAGGAGCGCCGTGAGGATGCCGATCGGCAGGGTGAGGATCGCCACCAGCGCCGAGCGGATGTGGAACAGGAAGACCGTGACCACGAGCGCAATGATCAGGAACTCCTGGCCGAGGCTCCGGGCCAGGTTGCGCACGGCGCCCTGGATGAGCTCGGAGCGGTCGTAGGTCTCGACCACCTCGACGCCGGCGGGCAGGCTGCCCCGCACCTCGTCGAGGCGCTCCTTAACGCCCTGGATCGTCTCCAGCGGGTTCGCCCCATCGCGCATGACGACGATCCCGCCGACGACCTCGCCCTCGCCGTTGAGCTCGGCGATGCCGCGCCGCTTTTGCGGTCCCTCGTGGATACGGGCGACGTCGTCCAGGGTGACCGGGGCGCCGTTGGCCGCCGCACCGACCGGGACCTCGGCGAGGTCGGCGATCCCCTGGATGTAGCCGCGGGAGCGGACCATGTACTCGGCCTCGGCCATCTCGACGACGGAGCCGCCGACCTCGCGGTTGCTCTCCCGGATGCGCTGGGCGATCCGGTCCAGGCTCAAGCCGTAGGCGCGTACGGCCTGGGGGTCGAGCTCGACCTGGTACTGCCGGACCATGCCGCCGAGCGGCGCGACCTCGGCGACCCCGTCGACGGACTGGAGCTCCAGCTCCAGGAACCAGTCCTGAACCGCCCGCAGGTCCCCGAGGTCATTTTGCCCGGTGGGATCCTGCAGGGCGTACTGATACACCCAGCCGACACCGGTGGCGTCGGGGCCGAGGGCCGGGGTCGCCTCCTCGGGCAGCTCCGGGGCGATCTGGCTCAGGTACTCGAGCACGCGGGAGCGCGCCCAGTACAGGTCCGTCTGGTCGTCGAAGAGGACGTAGACGTAGGAATCCCCGAACATCGAGTAGCCGCGCACGTCCTGGGCACCGGGGACCGCGAGGAGCGAGGTGGATAGCGGGTAGGTCACCTGGTCCTCGACGACCTCGGGCGACTGGCCGGGGTACTCGGTGTGGACGATGACCTGCGTATCGGACAGATCGGGGATGGCGTCGAGCGGCGTCTGCCGCAGCGAGACCACCCCCCAGCCGACCAGGATCACGGTGAGCAGGAGGACGAGGAGGCGGTTCTCCACGGACCAGCGGATCATGCGCTCAATCATGCTCGTCGCCCTCAGTGGCCGTGGCCGCTGCCGTGGCCCGCCTCGGGGCCGTTCGAGGCCTCGTGCGCGCCGTTGCTCGCGTCATCCGCGCCCTCGTCCCGCTCGATGGCGGTGATGCGGGCCTTCTGCCCGGCGCCCGGGCGGAGGGCGAAGGTAACGGCGTCGCCGGGCTCCAGGTCACCGGGCTCGACCCCCTCGGCGAGATCGAACTCCATGGTCATCTCCGACCAGCCGAGCTCCGGGATCGGCTCGTGCTCGATGGTGACCCCGCCTTGCCGGGGATCGACGGCCCTCAGGACACCGCGAGCGGTGATATCCCGGGGGCCAGCTCCCTCGAGGCGGAGCAGCTCCGCGGCGACGTCCGCCTCTGAGTCGAGGAGGAACTGCCCCGAGACGACGACCTCGGCACCTGGCCGGACCCCGTCGACGGCGAGCCGGTCGCCGGCGGCCATGCCGACCGCCACTTGCTGGGCCCGGAAGCGCCCACCCCCGAGGGCGAGGATCACCCGCGCCTCGGCGCCGGTGCGGATGACGGCGTCCCTCGGGACGTGGGTGAGCGGCTCCGTCGGCTCGGCCTGGATGTCGACCCGGGTGTACATGCCCGGCCGTAGCTGGCGGTCGGCGTTGTCCAGGGCGAGGCGGGCGCGCGTGGTGCGGGTCTCCTGCTGCAGGAAGGGCTGGACGTAGTCGACCGTGGTCTCGCGCGGCCCGCCGGGGAGGTAGCGGCTCGACACCGTGGCCGGCAGTCCCGGCTCGAGCCACGCCCCTCGATGGGCGAAGACCTCGGCCATGACCCAGACGGTGGACAGGTCCGCAATGGCCATGACGTGGTCGCCGGGCGAGAAGCGATCGCCCTCGCGGATGTTGAGGTCCTTGACGACCCCGTCCTGCGGGGCGCGCGCCGCGAGGCGCTGGAAGGGCTCGCCGCGCTCACGGATCGCCCGGATCTGGGCCTCATCGAGCCCGAGCGAGCGCAGGCGCCGCTCGGCCGCCGGGATACCGCCGGCCCGGCCGCCCTCGACGGCCTGGAGCAGCTCCTGCTGTGCGTTGAGCAGCCGCGGCGAGAAGTAGCGGAAAAGCACATCGCCCTCCTCCACCGGATCCCCCTCTCGGGCGACCTCGAGCGCTTCAATCCAGCCCTCCGTGCGCAGATCGATACGGCTGATGCCCGCCTCGTCGGCCTCGACATGGCCGACCGTGGAGATCTCTCGCTGGAGCGGGCCGCGCTGGACCTCGGCGGTGCGTACGCTCATCGCCTGCACCACGCCCGAGGGGATCTCGACCACCCCGGGGGCTTGCTTACCGGCCTGCGCCTCGCCGGGGTAGACGGGGATATAGTCCATGCCCATCTCGTCTTTCTTGGGCTCCTCCGAGGTGATCGAGGCGTCGTGGGGGTGGCGGTAGTAGAGCGGCTCGCGCGCCTCGCCGTCGCCGCCGGCGGGCTGCGCCCAAGGGGCGAGCGCCGTGACGGCCGCATAGCCTCCGGCCCCCAGGGCGGCAGAGAAGAGGGCGACCAGCGTAATTCGAGTCTTCATGAGGAACCCCCTCCCGTGAGGTAGAGGAGCTCGGCCTGGGCCTTGAGCCGCTGGATCTCCACGCGAAGCGCGGACAGGCGTATCTCCAGCGCCGCGACGCGGGCCTGCTGGAGGGCGGTGAACGCCACGGTATCGGCGCGGTAGGCGGCTAGCGCGGCTTCCGCATTATCCGTCGCAAGCGGTATCAGGCGCTTTTCGTAGCGCTCCTGGCGCTGCCCGAGCCGCTCCCAGCGCGCGTAGGTAGCCTCCAGGTCACGGCGCAGCTCGAGCCGGGCCTCGCGGCGCTCGGCCTGCGCCGCTGCAACCCGGCGCTGGCCGGCCGCGACATCCCGGTCCTGGCGGTTCCCGGGGAAGAGCGGTAACTGCATGCTGACCATCACGCTGAACAGGTCCGGCACCGCCGAGCCGTCCATACGCTCGGCGCGCCGGTGGCCGTAGGAGACCTCGATCCCCCAGTCGGGCCGATATCCGGCCCGCGCCTCGCGCAGCCTCGCCTGGCCGATGCCGACACGGGCCTCTTCCGCGGCCAGCCGCGGGTGGGCCGCGAGCCGCTCGGCGGCAGCCGCCGGCTTCGGGGGCGGTGCGAGCTCCGGCGTGCGCTGCGCCAGGGGACGGCGAGCCGCGGCCTCGCCGATCCAGCGGGCGAGGCGCGCACGGGCGTCGTCCAGGGCGATACGCTCCCGGTCGATGCGGTCCTCGAGCCGCTCGAGCTCGAGGATCGCCTGCAGGCGGTCCTGGCGTGACGCGCGGTCGGCGGCGACCTCACGCTCGGCGGCCTCCACGAGCGCCTCAAAGCGGCTGCGGCTCTCTCTCAAGAGCGCGATGGCCCGCTGCCGATGGAGGAGCTCGAGGTAAGCCTTTCGCGTCTGCCGGCGTACCGCGCGGGCAGCCTCCTCGGCCTGGGCGGCGGCTGTCTCGGCCTGGGCCTCGACGCGCTCACGCGCCGCCCCCCGGCCGGCGGGGAAGCGCTGCCGGAGACCGACCTCGAGTCGGCTCATGGGGTCCGTGTCGAGCCCCGGATCATCGATGGGTAGGGCCATGGCGCCGAGGGTCAGCTCCGGGTCGGGCAACGCACCGGCGGCGTACGCCGCCTGGCGGGCGCCCTCCGCCCGGGACCGGAAGCCCTCGATGGCGGGGGCCTGCTCGACGGCGATCCGCTCGGCCTCGCCCAGGGCTAAAGGCTGGGCGGCCGAGGCGACGCCTGCGCCGAGCAAGAGGGCCCCGGGCAGCAGCCGCAATAGGCCGCTGCACCGGCTGGGCAGGGAGGTCGGCTCCATTGTTGGACGTCCTCCGCGAGGGGCACGCTTACCCTGATTGTGGCGTACCCGGCCCCTGGGCGAGGTCGAGCGCTCAGGAGATCGTGCTAGCGAGGGCGATCCGGCGGGTCCGGGTCCCGCTTCAGGTGGACGCCAACGCCTCGCAAAAGGACGAAGACAGGGGGCGACACCCCCCACTCTTGCCCCTTTTCTGGCAAAGTCGCCCACTTCATGCGTCCGTACACTCGAGCGATCTGTATCCCTCCAGGGATATTGGCACCTCCTATGCGTAAGTCATGATGAAAGCGAATCCCTCTCAGCGGCAGGACAGGCAGCAACCGATGCACCACTTCCCCATCTTCCTCAAGCTCCACGGCCGACCCTGCCTGGTCATCGGCGCCACCGCCGCCGCCGCCGAGAAGGCCGGGGACCTGCTCCGCGCCGGCGCCCAGGTCACCCTCGCCGCCCCCGCGCTCGGCGCCGAGTGCGCCGCGCTCCTCGAGCGCCACCCCGACACCGTGCACCACCACGCCGCCGGGTACCGCCCCGGGCTCGAGCAGGGGATGGCGCTGGTGATCTCGGCGAGCGGCGACCCCGAGACCGACCGCGCCGCCCACGCCGCGTGCAGCGAGCGCGGCATCCCGGTCAACGTCGTCGACAATCCGCAGCTGTGCACCTACATCACCCCGGCGGTGGTCGACCGCTCGCCGCTGCAGGTGGCCATCACCAGCGGCGGCGCGGCGCCGGTGCTCGCCCGGCAGATCCGCAGCCAGGTCGAGACCCTCCTGCCGCCGGCCTACCGCCGGCTGGCCGCCCTCGCCGGGCGGCTGCGCGAGCGGGTCAAGGCGGCCCTGCCCTCGCCCGAGCGGCGGCTGCGCTTCTGGGAGCAGGTCTTCGAGGGGCCCGCCGCCGAGTCCGTGCTCGCCGGCCGCGAGCGCCAAGGCGAGGCCGAGATCCTCCAGGCCCTGCAGCGGGAGCGCCGGCAGCCCGGCCCCCAGGGCGAGGTCTTCCTCGTCGGCGCCGGCCCCGGCAACCCGGAGCTGCTCACCTTCCGGGCCCTGCGGCTGATGCAGCGCGCCGACGTGGTCCTCTACGACCACCTCGCCGCCCCCGCCCTGCTCGAGCTCGTCCGCAAGGACGCCGAGCGCATCCCCGTCGGCAAGCGCCGCGGCGAGCACACCCTCCCCCAGGAGCGGATCAACGAGCGGCTCATCGAGCTCGCCGCCGCCGGCAAGCGGGTCCTGCGGCTCAAGGGCGGCGACCCCTTCGTCTTCGGCCGCGGCGGCGAGGAGATCGAGGGGCTCATCGAGCACGGCGTCCCCTTCCAGATCGTCCCCGGCGTCACGGCGGCCCAGGGGACCGCCGCCTACTCGGGCATCCCCCTGACCCACCGCGACTACGCCCAGAGCTGCCGCTTCCTCACCGGGCACCGCCGCAACGGCGCCCTGGCGCTCGAGCAGTGGGCGCCCTTCCACCGCGACGAGACCCTCGTCGTCTACATGGGGGTGGCCAACCTCGAGGGGGTCTGCGCGGAGCTCCAGGCCCACGAGCTGCCGGCGGCGCACCCGGCGGCCCTCGTCGAGCAGGCCACCACGCCGGCCCAGCAGATCGTCATCGGCACCCTGGCGACGCTCCCGCAGCGGGTCCGCGAGCGGGGGCTCGAGGGGCCGGCGCTGGTGGTCGTCGGCCCCACGGTGGCGCTCCAGCCCCACCTGGCCTGGTACCAGAGCGCCCCGGACGCCGAGCGGGCCTTCCCCCGCCACGGCTGCCTGCGCCGCGACCCCCTGGTCAGCCCCGGCGGCTAGAGGCGCTCGGCGGCGCCGTAGTAGAGGCGCACGGCGTGGCGGGCCTCGGCGAAGAGCAGCCAGCGCTCCACCAGCGCCCCGGCGAAGGCCAGCGCCAGGGCCGCCGCGGCCCAGGGGAGGGAGCCGCTCCAGGCGACCACGGCGAGCCCCGCCGCCGGGAGCAGGAAGCCGCCGAGCAGGACGAGGCCCCGGTAGTAGCGGCCCCGCCGCCGGTCCCCGGCGAGCGGGTGCAGGAACTCGTGGGCGAGGAAGCTCGCCGCGCTCTCGCCGCTGTCGAGCAGGCGCACGGGGCCCGCGCTCAGCCCCGTGGCCGTGGTGGCGCCCGCCCCGCCGGGGACGGCGTTCCAGGCGTACCAGGCGGCCTTGGTGACCGCCGCCGTCAGCAGCAGCCCCGCGCCGAGGGCCGCCGCCGGCGCGGGGTCGGCGCCGGCGGCGGCGCGGATCAGCGTCAGCACCCCCGCCCCCAGGGCGAGGCCGATGACCAGGTAGTTCACCGGCGTCAGCCCCTGGTGCCACTCGCGGACGGCCTGGACGCAGGCGTAGATCATGCCGGTGGCGATGAGGGTGGCGGCGGCGAGCAGCCCCGTGAGGACCGCCAGGGCGGTGACCAGGGGCGTGTACGCCCAGCCGCTGAGCCCGTAGGCGGCCACGAACCCCCCGGCCACCGGGTAGAAGAGGAGCGCCAGCGCCGCCTCCCGGGAGAGCCAGGAGGTGCGCACGCGGAAGAGGGAGCGCCACGCCCGCCTCGGCCGCGCCAGGTGGCCCGTGGAGAAGAGCAGCCCGACGGTGATCAGGGCCACGGCGGTGAGCCCGGCGGCAAGGCGCTCGCCGCCGCCCACCGGCCCACCGAGGGCGAGCCGGTCGGCGAGCAGGAACAGGACGGTAAGGCCGTACCCCGCCCCCGAGAGGACGGTGAAGAGGACGACCGAGAGCGGCGCGTGCATGGGGTCCCTCCTTGCGGCGTCAGCGGCGGACGATGCGGTTGGCCCACTCCTGGACCGCCGCGGCGCGGCCCTGGCCGCCGGCCTCCGCGGGCGCGGCCGCCGGCGGGCGGCTGGCCGCCGCCGGCCGCGGCGGCAGGTAGTGGTTGACGGGCTCGCAGCCCATCTCCGGCAGCAGCGGGTAGCCGCGGCGCTCGCGGACGAGGCGGCTGACCTCGGAGTCGGGGTCGTCGAGGTCGCCGAAGTGCCGGGCGTTGGCCGGGCAGGCCAGCACGCAGGCGGGCTGGCGCTCGGCCTCCGGCAGCCGGGTGTCGTAGATGCGGTCGATGCACAGGGTGCACTTCTTCATCGTGCCGCTCGCCGTGTCGAGCTCGCGGGCGCCGTAGGGGCAGGCCCAGGCGCAGTAGTTGCACCCCATGCACTTGGCGTCGTCGACGAGGACGACGCCGTCGGCCTCCCGCTTGTAGGAGGCGCCGGTGGGGCAGACGTCCACGCACGGCGGGCGGTCGCAGTGCATGCACGACAGCGGCAGGTTGACGGTCTTGCTGTGCGGGTACTGGCCCTGCTCGTAGCTGCGCACCCGGTTGACCCAGACGCCGCTCGGCGCGGCGCCGTAGGGCTCGTAGTCGCTGAGCGGGCCGAGGGTGCCGGAGGTGTTCCACTGCTTGCAGGCGACGGCGCAGGCGTGGCAGCCGACGCACGTATCCAGATCGATGACCAGGCCGAGCCTCATTGCCAGCCTCCGCGGGTCAGGGTGTCGCGCAGGGAGCGGCGCAGCTCCCGGGCGCGGTGGGTGGCGTAGCGCAGCAGCGCCAGGGGGCCGTTCTCCACGCCCGGCGGCGGCCGGAAGGTCGGCGACGGCGGGTAGGCGCTGCCCTGCTCCTCGGGGGCCGCCTTGTAGACGCGTACCCGCAGGTCGTACCAGGCGGCCTGCCCCGTCACGGGGTCGGAGTTGCTCAGCGGCTTCTCGCCCTCGCGGGCCGGGAGGCGGTCGTCGATGAGGTGGTTGACCAGGAAGCCGCGCGTCGCCTCGGGGGCGCCGGGCTCCAGCCCCCAGATCCCCGCCTGCTTGCCCATGCCGTTCCAGCTCCAGACGGTGTCCGCCTGGGTCCCCTCCATGAGGCGCAGCTGCGCCCGGATCCGGCCGTTGTGCGACTCCACCCAGACCCAGTCGCCGTCGGCGAGGCCGAGCGCCTCGCCGCGGGCGCGGTTCATGTAGAGGTGGTTCTGGGCGAGGATCTGGCGCAGCCAGGCGTTCTGGCTGTCCCAGGCGTGGTACATGGTCATGGGCCGCTGGGTGACGGCGTGGAAGGGGTACGCCGGGTGCCCGTCCGCCTCGATGCGCCGCTCCTCCAGGGGCTGGTAGAACAGCGGCAGCGGGTCGCAGTAGGCGGCGATGCGCTCGGCGTCGGTGGCGTCCGGCGGCGCCGGGCCGTCGTAGAGCCCCTGCCCGGCGAGGCGGAAGCGCTGCAGCGGCTCGGCGTAGAGCGCCATGACGATGGGCTCGGCGGCGCCGATGAAGCCCACCTCGTGGGCCCACTCCAGGTACCCCTTGTTGGCGAACTTGTAGAACTGCTGGGACAGCGGCAGCTCGTACTTGAAGAAGGCGCCGTTGTCGATGTAGCGCTGCCACTGCTGCGGGTTCGGCTCGCCGCGCAGGGGCTTGTCGCCGTCGGCGCCGCGCCAGCCGGCGAGGAAGCCGATCCCCGGCGCCCGCTCGTAGTGGACGATAAAGTCGTTGTAGCCGGCGTAGCGCGGCGAGCCGTCGTCGTTGGTGAACGCCGGCAGCCCCAGGCGCGCCCCGAGCTCGATCATCACCTCCTGCCAGGGGCGGACATCGCCCTCGGGCTCGAGGATGGGCTGGCGGATGGCGTCCGCCGGGCCGTCCGGCTCGGAGATCGGCCGGTCGAGCATGGAGATGCAGTCGTAGCGCTCGAGGTAGGTGGTGTCCGGCAGGACCAGGTCGGCGAACTGCACCGTCTCGGAGTGGAAGGCGTCGGAGACGACGAGGTACGGCAGCCGGTAGGCGCCCTGCTCGTCCTTGGCGCAGAGCAGCTCCTGGATCTGCGCGGTGTTCATGGCCGAGTTCCAGGCCATGTTCGCCATGAACAGCATCAGGGTGTCGATGGGGTACGGGTCGCCGGCCACGGCGTTGGTGATCACCGTGTGCATCTTGCCGTGGGCGGACAGGGGCGCCTGCCAGGAGAAGGCCTTGTCGATGCGCAGCGGCTCGCCCGCCGCATCGACGACGAGGTCCTCCGGGGCCACCGGGAAGCCGAGGGGCGAGCCGCCGAGCGGCGTGTCCGGCGCCGTCTCGCGGGCCGGGCGCGCCGGCGGCGGCACCGGCCGCGGATAGGGCGGCTTGGCCCGGTGGCCGCCGGGGACCTCCACCGAGCCGAGCAGCAGCTGCAGGGTGTGGATGGCCCGGGCGGCCTGGAAGCCGTTGGAGTGGGCGGAGACCCCGCGCATGGCGTGCATCGACACCGGGCGCCCGATGAAGCGATCGTGCTTGCGCCCGGCCCAGTCGGTCCACTCGCAGGGGACCTCGATGGCCTCCTCGAAGGCGACGTGGGCGAGCTCCGCGGCGAGGCGCTCGATGTCCGCCGCCGGGATGCCGCAGACCTCGGCGGCCCGCTCCGGGGCGTAGGCCGCGTCCAGGTAGCGCTCGGCGAGCAGCGTCATGGCGGTCTTCACCGGCCGGCCGTCGGGGGCGGTGTACGCCCCGAAGAGCGCCGGGGCGATCTCCGCCTGGCGGCCGTCGACGCAGGCCTCCTGCTCCAGGTCCCAGACCAGCGGGGCGCCGTCCTCGTCGCGGAGGATCAGCCCGTCGCCCGGCTCGCCCGGCGTCTGGACGACGAGCTGCGGGGCGTTGGTGTAGCGCACGAGGTACGCCCAGTCGAACTGCCCGTCGCGCAGCAGGCAGTGGCCGAGGGCCATGGCGAGCATGCCGTCGGTGCCGGGGCGGATGGGGACCCACTCGTCGGCCACCGCCTGGTAGCCGGTGCGGACCGGGTTGACGGCGACGAACCGCCCGCCGTTGCGCTTGACCTGGTCGATCCCGCGCTTGAAGGGGTTGGAGGCGTGGTCCTCGGCCGTGCCCCAGAGCACGAAGTAGCGGGTGCGCTCCCAGTCCGGGTCGCCGAACTCCCAGAAGGCGTGGCCGAGGGTGTAGAGCCCGGCGGTGGCCATGTTCACCGAGCAGAAGCCGCCGTGGGCCGCCCAGTTGATCGTCCCGAACTGGCTCGCCCACAGGCCGGTGAGCGCCTGCATCTGGTCGCGCCCGGTGAAGTAGGCGAGCTTCTTGGGGTCCTCGGCGCGGATCCGGCGCAGCCGCTCGGTGAGCTCGTCGAGGGCCTCCTCCCAGGAGATCTCCTCGAACTCGCCGGCGCCGCGCTCGCTGCCCGGCTTGCGGCGCAGCGGGGCGCGCAGCTTGGCCCGCGAGTACTGCTTCATGATCCCGGCGTTGCCCTTGGCGCAGAGCACGCCGCGGTTGACGGGGTGGTCGGGGTTGCCCTGGATGAAGCGGACCCGGCCGTTCTCCAGGGTGACCTTGATCCCGCAGCGGCAGGCGCACATATAGCAGGTGGTGTAGCGCACCTGCTGCCCCTCGCGCGGCTCGAGCTCGGGGACATCCGCGGGGATCTCGCTCTCCGGGACGGCGCTCATACGCCCTCCTTGCCGGTCCTCGGCCCACCTCGGCCGCCCGCCCCGCGGCGGGCGGCCGCCCTGTCGCCTCGGCTCGCCCCGGCCCCTAGCCGGCGCACTTGAGGCGGAAGTGGTACTTGCCGTCCTCCTCCTTCTGCTCGAGCAGCTCGTGGCCGGTCTGCTGGCTGAACGACTCGAAGTCCTTGACGGAGCCCGGGTCGGTGGCCGTGACGTAGAGCACCTCGCCGCTGCTCATGCTCGCCAGGGTCTTCTTCGCCTTGAGGATCGGCAGCGGGCAGTTCAGGCCCGTGGCGTCGAGCTCCTGATTGTACTCAGCCATGGCTGGTCCCTCCTTCAGATGAACAGACTGATATTCGCGTCCTCGGCGAAGCCGAAGAAGGTCGCCGCCCCGCCGAGCTCCACGCCGTCGATAAAGCGCGACGAGTCCATGTCGAACAGGTCCAGGGTCATCTGGCAGGCCACCAGCTTGACGCCGATATCCACGCACGTCTGGCGCAGCTCGGCGAGGTCCACCACCCCCTTGGCGCTCATCTTGCGCTTCATCATCTTGGTCATCATCGCCTGCATCCCCGGCAGGGCCTGGCCCATGACCGGCATGGGCATCGGCATGGGCATGCCGGGGTTGCCCAGCGAGCTGACCTGCAGGTCGAGATCGCGGTCGAGGAGCTGCAGGCCGTAGAAGGTGAAGAAGATCTCCACCTCGTAGTCGAGGGAGGCCGCCGTCGAGGCCAGGATAAAGGGCGGATAGGCCCAGTCGAGGGAGCCCTTGCTAGCGATGATGGCGAGCTTCTTCGGCCCCTCCTGCGGCGCCGGGCCCCCCTGGGCGCCCTGCGCCGGCTGTTGCACCGTGCTGGTGCTCTGCCCCTGCGCCGCGCTGTTGCTCTGTTCCGTCACGCCGAGTCCTCCTCAAGTCGCCTTCTGATGTAGCCGGGGCCCGGCCTAGGAGGCCGCGGTGCGCCCCTGCTGGCCGTCGGCGTAGCCCGCCTCGTAGCGCTCGGTGACGCGCTGCTCCTCGCGGGCGGGATTGCCCAGGTAGCCGCAGACCCAGCCCTGCAGGTACTCCTCGTCGAGCCCGTTGCGCTCCATCTCGCGGATGGCCTGGTAGTAGTCCCGGTCCATAGCGCTTGCCCTCCACACCGGTCCGCCTCTCTGGGAGCCTGAAGAATGCCAATCTGCTGATATAAGCAACAATCTGCCAAAGGAGGGAGCCCGCCGCGGCCGTCTATCCCCGAGGGGGTATTGCGCCCGAGGAGCGCGGCGCTTTCAGCGCCTCGATTTCGCCTGCGCAGAACGCCCCCCTGAACGCCTCAATTCCCGGCTTCTCTCCCTCCCCAAAGGGGTAATACCCCCCGCCGGGAACTCCCGAGCGGGGTATTTCGCCGCGCCGGCCGGGCCGATAGATTTCCGGTGGTAGAAATCGCGCCGGAAATTCCAGACGGATCCGCCCAAGGGGTATTCCCAGAGATTCAAGGAGAGCGATCCCCATGCGCCTATCACGCCGCGACTTCCTCGAGCTCGTGCTCGCCGCCGGCGCGGCCGGCGGGGCGGGGCTGCCGAGGCGGGGCCTCGCCGAGGCGCCGAAGGGCAGGGACTGGCAAGGCATCCCGGAGGGCTTCTACGACACGCCGCCCAAGGGCAATGTCCACCTCCTCCACTTCTCGGACATCCACGGCCAGCTCAAGCCGGTCTACTTCCGGGAGCCGAACGTCAACCTCGGCCTCCACGACTTCCGCGGCAAGCCGCCCCTGCTCGTCGGCGAGGCGCTGCTCGAGCACTACAGGCTCGAGCGCTGGCGGCCGCAGGCCCACGCCTTCACCTACCTCGACTTCGAGGCGGCCGCCGAGGCCTACGGCCGGGTCGGCGGCGCCGCCCACCTCGCCACCGCCGTCCGGCGCATGCGCGCGGAGCGCCCCGGCGCCCTGCTCCTCGACTCCGGCGATACGTGGCACGGCTCGGGGCCGGCCCTGTGGAGCGAGGGGCAGGCGATGGCGGACTTCCAGAAGCGGCTCGGCGTCGACGCCTGCACGGGCCACTGGGAGTTCATCTACGGCGACCGGCGGGTCGAGGAGCTCGTCGCCGAGCTGGAGGGCGCCGGCACCGAGTTCCTGGCGCAGAACGTCCTCGACCGGGACTGGCTCGAGCCGATCTTCAAGGGCTACACCCTGCACGAGCGCAACGGCGTACCCGTGGCCGTCGTCGGCCAGGCCTTCCCCTTCACCCCCATCGCCAACCCGCGCTACAAGATCCCGCAGTGGACCATGGGCCACCGGCTCGACCGGCTCCAGCAGCAGGTCGACCAGGCCCGCCAGGAGGGCGCCCAGGTGGTCGTGCTCCTCTCCCACGCCGGGATGCTCACGGACATGGCCTACGCCCGGCGGCTGCGGGGGGTGGACGTCATCCTCGGCGGCCACACCCACGACCCGGTCCCCGCCCCCGAGGTCGTCGAGGACGCCGAGGGCGGCCGCACCCTGGTGGCCAACAGCGGCTCCAACGGCAAGTTCCTCTCGGTGCTCGACCTGGAGGTGCGCAACGGGCGCGTGCGCGACTTCCACTACCGGAACCTGCCGATCTTCGCGGACGCCCTGCCCCCGGACGCCGAGATGCAGTCCCTGGTCGAGGCGGCCTACGCCCCCTACCAGGAGCGGCTCTCGGAGGTGGTCGGCGAGGTCGACGGCCTCCTCTACCGCCGGGGCAACTTCAACGGCACCTTCGACGAGATCCTCGCCCGGGCACTGCTCGAGGGCCGGGACGCGGAGGTGGCCTTCACCCCCGGCTTCCGCTGGGGGCCGAGCGTCCTGCCGGGCCCGGTCACCTTCGAGGACGTCATGGCCCAGACCTGCAGCACCTACTCCGAGACCACCCGCACCGAGCTCACCGGCGAGCAGATCCGGGCGGTCCTCGAGGACGTCGCCAACTCCATCTTCAACCCCGACCCCCTGCTCCACCGCGGCGGCGACATGGTCCGCACCGCGGGGCTGCGCTACGCCATCGACCCGACGCGCAAGATGGGCGAGCGCATCAGCGACCTGGAGATCGGCGGCGAGCCCGTGGATCCCAAGCGCAAGTACGTCGTCGCCAGCTGGGCGGACGTCCAGCAGCCCCAGGACGGGCCGCAGGCGTGGGACGTGCTCGCCGAGTACTTCCGCAGCCGCGGCACGGTGCACGTCGACAGGCCGTACGTGCCGACGCTCAAGGGCGTCGACCGGAGCAACCCGGGCCTCGAGCGCCTCGCCTAGGCGCCCCCGGGGCCGCGGCGACGCCCGGCGGCCCGGCTGCCCCTAGCCACTCACTGCAGAGGAGAAGGACCCATGGAGAACGCACACACCGATGAGCGGCGCCGGCGGATCCTCAAGGGCGCGATGGCGGCGAGCGGCGTCGGCGCGGCGGTGGGCCTCGGGCTCCTGGCGCCGCGGCGGGCGCTCGCCGCCTGGCACGAGGAGTCCATCATGGCGCGCAGCGTCGACAAGGGGCTCAAGGCCTACCTCGGCACCACCGAGTTCGAGCGCAGCGACGGGGTCGTCATCGACGCCCCCCAGGTCGCCGAGAACGGCTCGACGGTGCCGGTGACCGTGGAGAGCTCGCTGCCGGACGTGCGCAGCATCACCCTCTACGTCGAGGAGAACGGCGCGCCGATGACCAGCATCTACGAGTTCGGCCCCCGCGGCCAGCCCTACGTCTCCCAGCGCATCCGGATGGCCGACACCTCGAAGGTGGTGGCGGTGGCCGACAGCGGCGGCAAGCTCTACTGGAACAGCCGCAAGGTCCGGGTGACGATCGGCGGCTGCGGCGGCTGAGCCCGCCCCAGGGCCACCCATGAGGCTACCCGACACGCTCAAGAGGAGGTCGAGTCATGGCAGGTGAGATCCGCGCCCGCGGGAGCGTCCAGGACGGCGTCGCCGACGTCCGCGCCCTCATCAACCACCCCATGGAGGTCCCCGAGCCGGAGAACGGCAAGGAGGGGCACTTCATCCAGGAGCTCTTCGCCGAGGTCAACGGCGAGGAGGTCTTCCACGCCCACTGGGGCCCGGGCATCTCCGCGAACCCGCTCATCGAGTTCCGGTGCCGGGCGGCGCCCGGGGACGTCGTGCGCCTGTCCTTCACCGACAACCAGGGGCAGAGCGGCTCCCACGAGCTGGAGCTCGGCTAGCCCGCCTGCGCCGCCCTGTCCCGCGCCGGGACAGGGCGGCGGCCGCCGGCGGGGCGGTCACTGCATCTTGATGTAGGCGAAGCCCTGCTCCCGCTGGAGCTCGGCGAGCCGGGTCACCGCGTACGGCACGAGCTTGGCCTCCACGGCCAGCTCCTCACGCCCGAGGCCGACCTCCGCCATGCTGCTCCGGCAGACCTCGACCTGGACGTCGTAGGTATCCTGCAGCGAGCGCAGGCGCTCGACGAGCTCGGCCTGCGCCTCGCGGCGCTCCTGCGGCACCTCGTAGGGGGTCCCGGCGAGCGGCTCCTCCGTGACGTAGCGGATCCCGAAGCCCTGGAAGACCAGCCGGATATCGTAGTCCACGAGCTGCCCCTCGTAGTGGCTGGCGGCGCTGCTGGCGTTGAACAGCGTCGAGCTGACCCGGCGCGGCTCGCCCATATCGACGTGGAAGGCCAGCCGCGGCTGGGAGGGCGCCTCGGCCGCCCCGGCCGGCGCCAGCGCCGCGAGGGCCGCGACGGCCAGCGCCAGGGCCGCAGGCACCGCCCGGCGGGCCCCGAGGCGCCCGTGCTCGGCTCGCTGGTGGTGGGGATGCATACCGGTTACTCCTCTCGGCTGAGCAGGGACAGGAGCTCCTCCAGGGGGAGCATGCCGAGGACTCGGCCCTCGGGGGTCACGAGGGCCGGCGTCCCCGAGACGCCGATGCGCTCGCCCAGGCGGCGGTGCTCGGCGACCGGGGCGTCGCTGCAGCTCGCGGCCTGCACCTCGCCCCCCGCCATGGCCCACTCCAGCGCCTCGCGGGGCTCGTCGCTGCACCAGACCCGCTCCATGATCCGCCGCGAGCGCTCGCTCAGCGGGAAGGCGGCGTAGCGCACCCGGATCCCCGCCTCGCGGTAGGCCTGCAAGTTGCGGTGGAGCGCCCGGCAGTAGGGGCAGCGGACGTCGGTGAAGACGGTGATCGTGTGGCGCCGCTGCCCCTGCGCCTGGTAGACGATGAGCTCCCGCTCCGGCAGGGCGGCGAGCGCCTCGGCGACCGCCTCGCGGGACGGCGCCGCGAGCAGCGGCCCCGCCTGCAGGAGGGCGAGCGCCGCGGCGGCCCCGGCGAGCAGCCCCCGGCGGCTGAGCGCCGCGGCGCCCCGGGCGGGTCGAGATCGCTCCTCGTGCATCGCCACTCCGGCCTCCCTCGGCGGCGCCGGCCGCCGTGCTCTCCCCTTCGGATAACGCGCACCGAGATTCTCCGGCCCCGCCCCGAAAACCCGCAATCTCCCGATCGTGGGGATTGGCTTCCCTTCCGGGATAGATCCCGTGCCGCCCTCACCCCCCGAAACAGGTATTCCGGAATCCGTCGCGCCTCGCTAGCTTTGTCGGCGTCCGTGCAAAAGGGCGCCCGAGAAAAGCGCCCTTTGCGTCACCCGGGAACCTTCAGGAGGCCGCGACTACCATGCACACGCAGGACAGGGAGATCCGCCGAGGCGCCGCCATCCTCGTCGGGGTCGTGATCGGGACCCTGAGCCACGGCGCGGCCCTCGGCGAGGGCAGCGACTCCGGCTCCGCCGCGGAGCGCGACTACGCGACGAGCGCGACCTGGGACTCCTACGCCAGCAAGCCCTCGCTGGGCCGGACCAAGGAGGTCGACGGCGAGCGCATCCAGCGGCGCTACGACTTCGGGGGGTTCGCCCGGATCGACGAGGACTACAGCGAGTGGCCCACCCACGCCTACAACGACGACACCGAGTACCCGGAGCCGCAGCGGGTCTCCATGCCCGAAGGCCTGGAGGGCGACCCGCAGCGCGGCAAGGAGCTGTTCATGGACCGCAGCAAGGGCCCGTGCAGCTCCTGCCACCTCGTCCCCGAGTCGGAGGTCTGGCCGGCGGGCAGCGTGGGCACCGACCTGCGCACCGTCGGCAGCTGGGAGCGGGCCGACGACGAGTGGCTCTACCAGATGATCTACGATCCCCGGCCGATCTACGGCGAGGACACCCCCATGCCGCCGTTCGGGGTCAGCGGCATCCTCTCCGAGCAGGAGATCGCCGATCTCGTCAGCTACCTGCAGACGCTCACGGGCAGCCCGGAGGGCGAGCCGGTGACCCCCGCCGGCGTCGACCAGGCCTGGAACCCGTACAAGCGGGAGGCGCCCTCCCCCGCCTACGGCGACCCCCTCGACGTCTTCAACAACCCGGCGCTGATGAAGGCCGAGAACATCGCGGTGCCCCTCTGGCGCCAGGAGGGCCCCAACGGCGAGTCCTGCGCCGGCTGCCACGGCGAGATCGGCCCGGCCGACGAGCGCCGGCCGCTGGGGGTCATCGAGGAGATGGTGGGCGTCGCCGCCGAGTACCCGAAGTGGTACGAGGCGTACAACCGGATGATGTCCATCGAGGACTTCCTCGCCGTGCACGCCGAGGAGACCATGGACATGGCCCTGCCGACGCAGTCGCGGGAGAACAAGTACATGTCCCTGCTGGTGCACTCGCAGTCCAACGGCATGGCGTACGACATGGACCTCGATAACCCCAATGTCCAGGCGGCCATCGAGCGCGGGCGCAAGCTCTTCCACAAGGAGGTCGGGCGCCGCGGCCACAGCTGCGCCGAGTGCCACACCTCGGCAGGCGGCGGGGGGGATTTCCTCGGCGGCCGGCGGCTCGACAACATCGAGGCCGACGACACCCTCATCAACCACCCCTACTGGCGCACCGCGCAGAACCGCCTCTGGGACATCCGCACCCGCTTCCAGTGGTGCATGACCCCGGTTGGGACCAACTACCTCCCCGGCGACAGCCCCGAGTACGCCGACCTCGAGACCTACATCATGTCGAAGCAGCAGGGCCACGAGATCCTCGTCCCGCGCATCGCCCACTGACGGGCGCCGCCCTGCCCGCCCGGGCCGCGCGCCCGGGCGGGCCTCAACTCACTCGCCCTCGCCCGCCGACGCGCCGGACAGGAGGTTCTCGAGCAGCCCCCCGATGCCGCGGCGCAGCTCGACGACCGCCTCCGGCCCCTCGACCTCCGCGAGCCGGGCGTGCAGCCACGTATCCCGCTCCCGGCCGACGGCCCGGCAGCCGCTGGCGCCGAGGAGGTTGTAGGCGGCGAAGCCGGGGTCCTCCTCGCGGTAGGCGATGGCGGCGTACGCCTCCAGCCGGCTGCCGAGCCGCTCCAGGAAGCCGCCGCCCGCCGCCCCGTCGCCGGTGGCGTGCTCGCGGACGCCGGCGTCGAGGCGCCGGGCCATGGCCTCCACGAGCCGGCGGCGGGGCTCGTGATCGAGCCCGCGCAGCCACGCGAGGCGGTCGGCGTACTGCACGGCGAAGATCAGCAGCTCCTCGACCAGGGCGAGGTGGCCGCCGCTGCGCTCGCTCACCGGGCCGTCCTCGGCGAGGGTCCGCACCGCCTCGGTGGCCACCCGCCAGGCGGCGAGCGCGGCCGCCTCGCCGACCTCCTCCGGGCCCCGCTCACCGCCGTGGCGGAACCAGCGCGTCTTCAGCCGCATCGCTCAGACCACCGCCTTGTGGGGGATGAATACGCCGCAGCCCCAGCAGCGCCCCTCGCCGAGGCCGCGGGCCTGGAGCAGGCGCCCGGCCTCGGCGCCCATGCCGTCGACCAGGAGGCTGCGCACGGCCACGGGGCCGTCGGGGGTGAGCAGCCGCTCGCTGCGCCCGCAGAGCATCCGCCGCGGACGGATCCCCAGGCCCCGGAGCTCGCCCTCGGCGGCGGCGAGCAGCCGCTCCTCGTCGTCCCCGAGCCCTAGGACCCGGTGGGCGTAGAGGGTCTCGGCGGCCGGCAGCTCCGCGGGCCGGGCCTCGCCGAGACC
>NZ_NRSH01000020.1 GCF_016584055.1 Halorhodospira neutriphila | reverse complement strand
CGCGGCGCCCCACAGGCCCACCCGGACCCCCTCGCGGCGCTCCTGGCCCTCGCTGGCGAGGCGCATCATCGAGCCGATGGCGGCCACCGCGAAGGCGCCGTTGGCCATGCCGAGGGCGAAGACCGAGGGGCGCAGCGGCCAGACGTCGCTCATCGTGGCGCCGAGCACCAGCGCCGAGAGGGCGAGGGCGGAGGCGATGCAGCCGCCGATCGTCCAGGTGCGCAGGGTGCCGAGCCGCCCGCGGGCGAGGTGGCTGCCGGCGAGGGCGGTGAGCAGCATGCCGGTGAGCACGCCGCCGTTCTGGAAGCCGCCGAGCTGCGTGGACTGCCCCGGCGTGTAGCCGAAGACGACGCCGGCGAAGGGCTCGACGATGAGGTCCTGGGCGTTGTAGGCGAGCATCGAGAAGAAGACGAAGATCGTGAACCGCCGCGCCTTGGGCTCCTGCCAGATCTCGCCGAGGGCCTGGAAGAAGGGCGTGGTCGGCGTATTGGCGTCCGCCGCCGGCTGCGCGCCCTGGCGCCCCTCGATGCGGAAGACGCCGACCATGGCGAGCGCGAAGGCGATGGCGCAGACGGTGGAGGTGACCTTGACGAGCCGCTCCACCGAGAAGGGGTCGAGGAAGCCCCCGGCGGTGCCGGCGGTGATGGCGAAGCCGGCGATCATCATCACCCAGACGATCATCGCCGCCGGCCCGCGCCGGTCCGGCGCCACCCGTGTGGCGAGGAGGGTCAGCAGCGCCGTGCCGGCGGCGCTGACGCCGGCGCCGATGAGCAAGAAGCCGGCCACGGCCAGGGCCACCCCGGCCGCCGTGTTGGTCGCCATCCACGCCGTGGCCAGGGCGGCGATGACGCCGCCGATGGCGAGCACGGCCATGCCGCCGACGATCCACGGCGTGCGGCGGCCGCCGATGTCCGAGCCGTAGCCCAGGCGCGGGCGCAGGAGCTGGATGACGTAGTGGGAGCCGACCAGGGCGCCGGGGAGCATCGCCGGCAGGGCCAGCTCGACGATCATCACGCGGTTGAGGGTGGTGGTGGAGAGCACCACGATGGCCCCGATGGCGGTCTGGACGAGGCCGAGGCGCAGGATCCCCGGCCAGCCGAGGGCGTCGCTAGTCTCGCTACTCATGCGCTGCCTCCGAGCATGCCGCCGACGGCGAAGGCGGTAACCAGCATGCCGAGCACGTAGAGCGTCGTGCCGGTGGCGTTGTACCAGGGGGCGTTGCCCTTGGGATCGCGCAGCAGCCGGCGCATCAGCACCAGCTGCGCGCCGAGCAGGAGGGCGACGCCGAGGGCGTGCCACGGCTGCGCCCAGGCGAGGAGCAGGGCGATGACCGCCGCCTGCGGCACGGCCATGACGGCGCAGGCCAGCTGCGCCGCCCGCTCGGCGCCGAGGTGCACAGGGACCGTGAGCAGCCCCGTCTGCCGGTCGCCCTCGATCGCCTTGAAGTCGTTGAGCGTCATGATGCCGTGGGCGCCGGCGCTGTAGAGGAAGGCGACGAGCAGGATCCGCCAGTCGGGCAGGCCGCCGGCCATGATGGCGGCGCCGGTGACCCACGGCAGCCCCTCGTAGGAGAGCCCCACCGCGGCGTTGCTGATCCAGCCGTTGCGCTTGAGCCGCAGCGGCGGGGCGCTGTACGCCCACGCCAGGCCGAGCCCGACGGTGGCGGCGACGAGCACCACGGGGCCGAGCAGGGCGGCCACGACGAGGGCCAGCAGGGTGGCGGCGACGGCGAGGTAGAGCCCCCAGCGGCCGGGGACGCGGCCGGAGGGGATGGGCCGGTCGGGCTCGTTGACCGCGTCGACGTCGCGGTCGAACCAGTCGTTGATGACCTGGCTCGTGCCGCAGACCAGCGGCCCGGCGAGGAGCACGCCGACGGCGACCAGGGCCCAGTCGAGGCCGACCGGCACCTGGCCGGCCGAGACCACGCCGCAGCCGAAGGCCCACATCGGCGCGAACCAGGTGACGGGGTGCATCAGCTCGAGCACCGCCGCGGGATCGGGGCGGGCGAGCGCCGAATCAGGAAGGCTTACCCGGGACATGGAGGTACATTACGGACGGCCGAGCACAGGCGTCAAGCGGCCGTGACACCCCGTCGCGCCCCGCTCCGCCACCCGGCGGGCCCCCGGCGAGCTCCCTTCTCGGCAGCGGTTCCTGGAGGGGGTGAGGCTACTGGGGGATCGTGGCGTCCGGCGGGGCGTCGGTATCCTTGATGCCCATCAGGTAGAGCGTCCCGTCGAGGCCGAGGGTCGAGATCGACTGCCGGGCGCTCTCCTGGACCACCGGCTTGGCGTGGAAGGCGATGCCGAGCCCGGCGAGGCGCAGCATGGGCAGGTCGTTGGCGCCGTCGCCGATGGCGATGACCTGCTCGAGCGCCAGCCCCTCTGAGGTGGCGATCTCGCGCAGGAGCTCGGCCTTGCGCCGGCCGTCGACGATCTCGCCGAGCACGCGCCCGGTCAGGCGGCCGTCGGCGATCTCCAGGTCGTTGGCGTAGACGTAGTCGATGCCGAGCCGGCGCTGCAGGTGGCGGCCGAAGTAGGTGAAGCCGCCGGAGATGATGGCGGTGACGTAGCCGAACGCCTTGATCGTGCGCACCAGCCGCTCGGCGCCCTCGGTGAGGGTCAGCCGCTCGGCGACGGCCTCCAGGGTGCTCTCGGGCAGCCCCTCGAGGAGGGCGACGCGCCGCTGCAGGCTCTCGCGGAAGTCGATCTCGCCGCGCATGGCCTGCTCGGTGACCCGGGCGCACTCCTCGCCGACGCCGGCGGCCTTGGCCATCTCGTCGATGACCTCCTGCTGGATGAGCGTCGAGTCCATGTCGAAGGCCACCATCCGCCGGTTGCGCCGGTAGACGTTGTCCTCCTGGAAGCTGATGTCGATGCCGAGCTGCTGGGAGATGTCCATGAAGTCGCGCTTCATCGCGTCGGTATCCACGGGCTGGCCGCGGACCGTGACCTCGATGCACGCCCGGGAGCGGTCGCCGCTACGGTGGAGGGGACGGCGGCCCGAGAGGCGCACGATGTCCTCGATGTTCAGCCCCTGCGCGGTGACGACCTCGGAGATGCGGGCGATCTGCTCGGCGCTGATGCTGCGCCCGAGCAGGGTGATGATGTGCCGGGGCTTGCCGGCGCCGCGCACCCAGTGCTCGTACTGCTCCTGGGTGATCGGCGTAAAGCGCGCCTGCATGCCGGCGTCGTGGAGGTGGAAGAGGACGTCCTTGAGCACCGGCGAGACGCTCTCCTGCTCGGGGATCTCGACGAGGATCCCGAGCGAGAGGGTGTCGTGGATCATCGCCTGGCCGATGTCGAGGATGCCGACGTCGTACTCGGCGAGGATGCCCATCAGCGAGGAGGTCAGGCCGGGCTGATCCTCGCCGGAGACGTTAATCAGGATAATCTCGCTCATCATTTTCACCTTTGCGGGGAAGGGGCGTATTGTAAGGGATCCGCCCCGCTGAGTGCTGCCCCGCGACTTGCCTTCGAGGTGCGCTGAGGGCAGACTCTCGCCCCTTTTCAAGGGCCGCCCTGGCGGCGATTTTCCCTGCTTATAGGGGGTATAAATGCGCATCGACGAGGAGCTGCAGAGGCTCGTGCAGGGGGCCGCCCGGGTGGCGGTCCTGACCGGCGCCGGCATCTCGGCGGAGAGCGGCGTGCCCACCTTCCGGCAGGCCCGCAGCGGCTTCTGGGAGCGCTTCGACCCCGAGGAGCTGGCGACCCCGGAGGCCTTCGCGCGCAATCCGCGCAAGGTCTGGGCGTGGTATGCGCAGCGCCGCGAGCAGGCCCGGCAGGCGGAGCCGAGCCCGGCCCACCGGGCGCTGGCGCAGTGGGAGCAGCTACTGGCGTGGTGCTGCGTGGTCACGCAGAACGTGGACGGGCTCCACCAGCGCGCCGGCAGCGGCCACGTCGTCGAGCTCCACGGCAACATCCACGGCGACCGGCGCTTCGAGGCCGATACCCCCCCCGACGAGGACCTCGACGGCCTGCCCCGCTGCCCGGAGACCGGCGCCCTGCTGCGCCCGGACGTGGTCTGGTTCGGCGAGCGCCTGCCCGAGGGGGCGCTGGAGGCGGCCAAGGAGGCGATGCGCAGCGCCGACCTGGTCCTCTCCGTGGGGACCTCCGCCCTCGTCCAGCCCGCCGCCTCCCTGCCGCTCGAGGCGCTGGAGCGCGACATCCCCGTGGTGGAGGTCAACCGCGAGCCGACCCCGCTGACGCCGGTGGCTGACTGGGCCCTGCAGGGCGAGGCGGGGGAGATCCTGCCGGAGCTCGTCACCGCCGCCGGGGAGGGGGCGAAGCGGGCGGGCTGAGCGCCGCCCGCGCCCCCGCGGCGCTCAGAGGTACATGCGCGGCAGCTTCTCGTCCCAGGTCTTGGCGTAGACCCGCAGGCCGTTCTCGTAGGCGTCGAGGGTGGCGTGGATGCGGAAGTGGCCCTCGTCGCAGGTCAGCAGGGTGCGCGTGATGGTGTAGATCGACCACCCCTCGCGGTGGAGCTCCCGGCGGTGGACGACCTCGCCGTTGAGTGAGCGGAAGTCCCCGCCGCGGGCGCGGTACCACTCGTCCGCCGAGCGGGCCACCTCCAGGTCCAGCTCCTCGAGCCGAACGCGGCCGTCGTCCTCGATGACGTGGAGGGTCGACTCGTCCCGGGCGAGGTCGCGGTAGATGATCCAGTTCCCCTCGCCGCTCGCCAGCGCCGTGCTCTTCGGCGGCGGCGCCGTCTCCGCCGCCTCGAAGGCCGGCAGCTCGCGGTCCGAGTCGCGCGGCGGGCGCAGCGGCAGCTCCAGGCACGAGGCCGCCGGGTAGAGGGTCAGCGTCACCGGGTTGGGCGGCCCCCACATCAGCGGCCAGTAGGAGCTCGAGACCGCCAGCCGGATGCGGTGGCCGGCCGGGAAGGACTGCGCGATGTGGTCGAGGGGCACGCGCACCCGCTCGCAGCGGCCCGGCTCGAGGTAGCTCGGCTGGTCGTGGCCGTGGCGGTGGCAGAGGTTGAGGACGCCGTAGGTCACCCGGGTGGCCTGGCCGTCGGGCGCCTCGTCGGACAGGCGCACGGCGATCTGCGCCACCGGCTGGTCGGCCTCGAGCTCCACCTCGAGGACCGGGGCGCCGAGGATCTCCACCGTCTCCTCGAGCGGCTGGGTGTCGAAGATCAGCGCGCCGCCGTCCTCCTCGCGCTGGTCGTAGGGCATGTCGGGGCCGTTGTTGTAGGAGCACCACTTGCCGCCGAACAGCCCCACCGACAGCGGCGACAGGATGGAGACCGGCTTCTCGGGGGCGGTCTCCGGGGGCGGCTCGCCGGGCCACTGCAGGTGGCGCGGCGACAGCGACAGCCGGGTGGGGCGGACGTTCTCCGAGGGCCAGTGCGGCTCCGCCACCCAGCGCCCGGGGCGGCGGGCGTACTGCGTGCGCGGGCGGACGCTCTCCTGCATCCAGACCCGCAGCGGCGGCTCGTCCATGACCCCCGTATCCTCCTCCTTGAGCCACTGGTCCCACCAGCGCAGCGCCTCCTGCAGGAAGCCGATCTGCGGCCCCGGCAGCCCCATGTGGGGGTAGATGTGGCTCCACGGGCCGATCAGCCCCTTGCGCGGGACCTGGAGGTTCTCCATCAGGCGGAAGACGGGGTTGGGGTAGCCGTCGGCCCAGCCGGAGACGGCCATCACCGGGCACTGGATGGCGCTGTAGTCCTCGCAGACCGAGCCGTGGCGCCAGTAGGGGTCGCGGATGGGGTGGTCGAGCCACTTCTTGACCCACAGCCCGCTGTGCTCGAGCCGCTGCAGCCACATCTCCCGCCAGCGGGCGCCGACGATGTGCGGGTCCGGCGGCATGGAGTTGAAGGCGAACATCACCGACGCCCACGAGAGGTTGTCGTTGAGCAGGCAGCCGCCCTTGTAGTGGACGTCGTCGGCGTAGCGGTCGTCCGTCGCCGCCACGGCGATCACCGCCTTGAGCTGCGCCGGGCGCCGGGCGGCGATCTGCAGCGCGTTGAACCCGCCCCAGGAGATGCCCATCATCCCGACGTCGCCGGTGCACCACGGCTGCTCGGCGAGCCAGGCGAGGATGTCCTCGCCGTCTTCTTGCTCCTGGGGCAGGTACTCGTCGGTGAGCAGCCCCTCGGAGTCGCCGCTGCCGCGCAGGTCGATGCGCACCCCGGCGTAGCCGTGGGCGGCGAAGTAGTGGTGGATCTGCGTATCGCGCGGGCGCTTGATGTCGCGCTTGCGGTACGGGATGAACTCGAGGATCGCCGGCACGGGGTGCTGCTCGGCGCCGGCCGGTTTCCAGACGCGGGCGGAGAGCCGGATGCCGTCGCGCATCGGCACCCACTGGTGCTCGGTGACGTCGACCTTGCGGGGTAGCTCGTGGACGGGGCGGGCGGGCATAGGTCTCCTGGATCCTCTGCTCAGGTTAGGTGTGTCTCCTTTCAATGAAGTTTAGCTGGTACAGGCCAGGCGTGGTTAGCGCTAGAGCTTGCCCGGTCTTGGGGGAGGGCGTGTGCTACGTACCCTCCACCGCAGCTTTTTTACCGCCCGTAAATGCGTTTGCCAGGGAGTTGTCTTCCTGAAATTATTGGGGTATAACTGGAGCCAGTCTGTCTGTAACGAGAAAAAAATTAGGGAGTGAGGCTAAGCCATATCATGGAAGATTTATCCCCCTCCGATCTCAAGACCATCATCCACTCCAAGCGAGCCAATATCTATTATCTTCAGCATTGTCGAGTTCTGGTCAACGGCGGTCGTGTTGAGTTTGTGACAGAAGAAGGGCGAAGATCGCTCTACTGGAATATCCCCATTGCAAATACGACCACGATCCTCTTGGGTACGGGGACTTCCGTAACCCAGGCAGCTATGCGTGAATTGGCCAAGGCCGGTGTCTTGGTAGGGTTCTGTGGGGGTGGCGGTACACCGCTTTTCTCTGCTAATGAGGTCGATATCGAGATCGCCTGGTTTAGCCCGCAAAGTGAGTATCGGCCGACCGAGTATCTCCAGAGCTGGGTCGCTTTTTGGTTCGATGATGAGAAGCGCCTCGAAGCCGCCCGTCGTTTCCAGGCTGCCCGCCTTGAGCGGATACAGGAGAATTGGCTTAATAATCGCTCTCTAGCGGAGGCGAACTTCGAGGTAGCAGCGGAGCCCTTCCAGAGCCTTATCGAAGACGCTCGGTCTTCCATGAAGGCCGTTCGCAATAACGTCGACCTGCTGACGCTGGAGGCCCGTCTAACCAAAGATCTCTTCGCTCTGGCGGCCCGCGCTGTAGGTTATGGAGAGTTCGTGCGGGCGAAGCGAGGCAGTGGAACAGATCCTGCTAACCGGTTCCTCGATCACGGCAACTACCTTGCCTACGGCCTTGGGGCGACCGCTACTTGGGTTATGGGGATTCCTCATGGGCTTTCGGTTCTCCATGGCAAGACTCGGCGAGGCGGCCTGGTCTTCGATGTCGCCGACCTCATCAAAGATGCCGTTATTTTGCCGCAGGCCTTCATCTCGGCCATGCGCGGAGATGAGGAGCAGGAGTTTCGTCAAGCCTGTATAGAGCAGCTGACGCGTACAGAAGCGCTCGATTTTATGATTGATACGCTCAAGGCAGTGGCATTGGAAATGGAGCAGGATCCGCAATGAATATTCTGCTCGTCTCTCAATGCAATAAGAACGCCCTTAAAGAGACAAGGCGCATCTTGGATCAGTTCGCAGAGCGTATTGGAGAGCGTACCTGGCAGACGCCTATCACCTGGGCTGGTCTCGATACCCTGCGCCGGATGTTGCGCCGTAGTGCACGCAAGAACACTGCAGTCGCTTGCCACTGGATAAAGGGGCGGGATCACAGTGAACTGCTCTGGATCGTAGGCGATGCGAGCCGGTTCAACGCCCACGGCGCTGTCCCTACCGACACTACGAGTCGGGATGTCTTACGACGGGATGATGAGGACGATTGGCACACTGGTGAGGATATCCGTTTGCTGGCGAGCTTGGCGGCCCTTCTGCATGACCTCGGCAAAGGGTCCGCTGCTTTTCAGGGCCGCTTGGCCGGGGAGGGCGGATCGACAGCCAATCTCTATCGGCACGAATGGATCAGCCTGCGTCTCTTGGAGGCCTTTGCCGGTGGCGATGATGACGCAGCCTGGCTTGGCCGGCTCCGCGACATCAGGGGGCAAAAGGACGATACGGTGTGGCGGCGGGGCCTGATTCGGGACGGCCTCGATAGCACAGCTCCTTCACCATTTCAGCATCTGCCGCCTCTGGCTGCCGCAGTGGGCTGGCTGATCCTCTCCCATCACCGCCTTCCCGATCTGCCTGCAGCTGATAAAGAAGGCTTCCGCAGCCAGCAGCTCGAGGGGCTGCCTGCGATTATCACTGCCGCCTGGAACCAGGACCCGGGGGCTCCAGACTTGAAGCAGGTCCGGCCGTATTGGCGATTCGATCACCCTCTGCCCGTGGTCACGAGGCGCTGGCAGCAACGGGCGAGCCGGCTGGCTGAGCAGATGCTGCGGCGCGAGATCCATCGCCGGGAGAACTGGCTAGACAATCCCTACGTCCTGCATCTGGCGCGGCTCAGCCTAATGCTCGCCGACCATCACTACTCCAGCTTGGAGGATCCCTCTTCCCGATCCCATGGGGCTCCAGGCTATCCTCTCTACGCGAATACAGCCCGCAAAACAGGGGAGCTGAGCCAGCCCTTGGATGAGCACCTTCTCGGCGTTGAGGCCGCGGCCCGGACTATCAGCCGTTCCCTGCCCAGCGTGACCCGCTTCCTACCGCGCTTGGCCCGCCACAAGGGATTTCGGCGACGGAGCAAGGACTCACGCTTCCGGTGGCAAGATCGGGCCTTCGATCTTGCTGCCTCTTTGCGGGATAAGGCGTTCGAGCAGGGGTTCTTCGGTGTCAATATGGCTTCCACGGGCTACGGCAAGACGCTGGCCCACGGCCGGATCGCTTACGCTCTTGCGGACCCGGAGCGGGGAGCGCGCTTCTCTGTTGCCTTGGGGTTGCGGACCCTCACCCTCCAGACCGGACGGGCTTATCAAGAGCTCCTCCGCTTGGGCGAAGACGATCTGGCGATCCGTGTCGGCGGCAGCGCTAGCCGCACGCTCTTCGCCTACTACGAGGAGCAGAGTGGCTCCGGGGGCTCTGCGTCCCGCCAGTGCCTGATCGAGGAGGATAGCCACGTCTATTTCGAGGGGGACTTTGAGAACCATCCGGTTCTGAAGAGGGCCGGCCACGATCCAAGCGTGAAAGCCCTCATTGCTGCCCCCGTCCTTGTCTCCACTGTGGACCATCTGGTTCCGGCTACCGAAGGGGTGCGGGGAGGGCGTCAGATCGCGCCGATGATGAGGCTCATGAGCAGCGATCTCATCCTGGACGAGATCGACGACTACGGGCTTGAAGACATGCCGGCGTTGGCGCGTCTCGTGCATTGGGCTGGCCTGCTGGGAGGCCGGGTTATCCTGTCTTCCGCTACTCTCCCTCCAGCCCTCCTTGAAGGGCTTTTCCGGGCCTATTGGGCAGGACGCAGCGAGTATCAGCGTAACCGTGGCGAACCCGGCCGTCCTACAGAGATCGTCTGCGCTTGGTTCGACGAGCACGCGCGTCAGCACGAGGACTGCGCGGATCTGGAGGCCTTCGCCGCGGCCCATCAGCGCTTTGCCAGCCGGCGGCATGAGCGCTTGGGGAGAGCCGAGGCCCGTCGGCGTGCCAGGTTAGTTTCCTTGCCGGTTGCTGGTAGCGCAGGCAAGGCAGAGGCTTACGATGGCTTCGCCGAGACGGTGCGGGCCAACGCCGCTGAGCTCCACGGCTACCACCACACCGTGGATCCGCGTAGCGGGAAGCGGGTGAGCTTCGGGCTCATCCGCATGGCGAATATCGACCCGTTGGTGAGGGTGGCCCAGAGCCTTATCCGCCAAGGCGCGCCCTCCGGGTATCGCTTCCATCTCTGTGTGTACCACTCTCAATTCCCCTTGGTGACCCGCTCCGCCATCGAGTACCACCTGGATCGGGCGTTGGATCGGCGGGAAGAGATGGCAGTCTTTGATCTTCCCGAGATCCGGGCCGCTATCGACGGCAGCGAGGAGAGCCATAATCTCTTCCTCGTCCTAGGGTCGCCAGTGACCGAAGTGGGACGGGACCACGACTACGACTGGGCCATTGTGGAGCCCTCCTCCATGCGCTCACTGATCCAGATCGCTGGCCGGGTCCGTCGCCACCGGCCCCATCCGTGCGAGACGCCCAACCTGGCTCTCCTGCAGACGAATCTCAAGGCGCTGTTGCAGCCAGGCGGACCCGCCTTCACCCGCCCGGGCTTTGAGGGCGGCGGAAGCTGGCGGCTCAACAGTCACGATCTGCAGCAGCTGCTGCGGCCGGCCGAGTACGAAGTCGTTGATGCCAGGCCCCGGATCCTGCAGCAAGCCTCCTTAGCGCCTCACGATAGTCTCGTAGACTTGGAGCACGCTCGCCTTCGGCGTGTGCTCCAGCCGCCCCCATCCGCGGAAGCCGCCCAAGGCTCTTCCCGGAGACACAGGCGCCGTAGTACGGGCCGGACAGCGTCTCCCTTAAGCGCGGCTACTTGGTATGAACTCCCCAGGGTGACGCTTACCGGTGTCCTGCCTCGACAGCAGCCCTTTCGGCAGCAAACCACGCAGCAGACGGAATTGGTCTTGATGCCCGATGAGTCCGGCGAGCGGTGGTTCCCTGAGCAGATCCGGTACGATCGGGGGCAACGGCAGCCTTCGGCATACGTGCCGGCTGATCGGCGTGTCCATCACGTCACGCTGGAAGACTCCTGGGGAGAGCGGCTCGGGCGCTGGGCGGTTGCTGACTACTTGACCGCACTTGGCGGGGTTGCCGAGGAGCTGGGCTGGTCGCTGGAACGCTGTGCCCGGGTCTATGGCGTGGTCACCCTGCCTCTGTCGGAGAGCGAGCAAGAGTGGTCCTACCATGACCTGCTCGGCTTCACGCGAAGGCATCAATAGGGGCTGCTCTGCGAGCAGCCCCCGCTGCCTATCCGGCAGCAACCCTTATAGCTATACCGCTAGTTTCTGAGCTGCCTGCACGGCAACCCAGTTATGCTACCACTGAGTTCAGCTTGTAATGTTTATAGATATACAGCTAGGGATTGACTTACTGCTGAACGATTGAGAGGCTAACGGTGCAGGCTCAAGTAGCGGATCACACGGAGAGGTACGCATGCCGACAGGGAGCACCAAGGCGAGGGCGTTGCGGGAGCTGATTGACGACTTCCTGGGGGAGCGCCTCGAAGCTAAGCTGAAGGGGCTGAAAGCCGATGCCCCTGAGTACAAGCGGGATGAGCTCCGCCAGCAGTACCGTCGCGAGAGCTGGATCGCCAATGCGGCCCGGAGGGTGAGTCAGCTGCAGGTGGTGACCCACGCCATCAAGGCAACCCATCCCGATGCCAAGGGGAGCAATCTCTACGCACCGCCCTCGACGCTGCCGAGCCACCCACTCGTCGGTAGCCATCTCCTGGGGGAAGCCTTCGAGACCGACGTTGTAGGCAACGCGGCAGCCCTGGACGTCTACAAGTTCCTCAAGCTGGAGCACGACGGCAAGACCCTCTTGGAGCGAGCGCGGGAGCACGACCTGGCGCTAGCAGAGGCTTTCACCGAGGACCGTGCCGAGGGGGAAGAGTGGCTCCGGGCCTTCGCTAGGATCACGGAGCCGCCTGACCGTTTGACTTCCCATGCCTGGGCCAAGCAGTGCTACTGGCTAGTAGGTGAAGACCCAAAGAAGGATAGCGAGTACCACCTCCTGGCCCCTCTCTACTCCACCATACTGGCCCACGAGCTCTATCAACGAGTCAGTGCTGACCGCTTTAGCGAGGAGGCGAAAGCAGCTCGTAAAGCGCGGCGTGACGGGGGTTACAGTGAGATAGGCTACCGAGACTACCCTCATATAGCCATCCAGAAGTTCGGCGGCTCCCAGCCTCAGAACATCTCCCAACTCAACAGTGAGCGGGGTGGCTACAACTACCTTTTGGCCTCTCTGCCGCCGAATTGGCACGCTCAAGGCATTCGTCCTCCTCTCCATGTGAATTCCGTCTTTCGGCGTTTCGAGCGCAGGAAATCCGTTCGCGAACAGGTCTACGCGCTGCATCGGCTGCTGGAGTCCGAGCCTCGACCCAATATAAAAACTCGGAAGCGGCGGGATCGCCTTGTTGCCGCCATCGTTGATGAGCTGATCCAGCTCGCTGCTGAGATCGCCACCCTCGAGCCCGGCTGGAGTGCCGACCCAGCCTGCGATCTCCCCGCCGCGGAGGCCTTCTGGCTAGACGCCGGCCGCGCCGAGATAGACCTAGAGTTCGCTGAGCGTCGAACCCACAGCGAGTGGCCGGCAGAGGTGTGTCACCGCTTCGCCAACTGGTTGAACGGCCAGCTGGAGCGGGCCTTACCAGTAGGGGATGTCGAGCACGACTACTGGGAGAAACATTTGAGGGAGCAGATGGACGAGCTGGAGGAGGTGCTGCCCCATGTCTGAGCTAAGTCACCTCCTCGTTATTCCCTGGGTCCGCGTGCAGAACGCCAACGCTGTTTCTAGTCCTCATACGTGGGGTTTCCCTGCCATGAGCGCCTTTGTGGGACTGATGCACGCCCTGGAGCGGACTCTTGCACGGCAGGGAACGGAGCTGCAGTTCGAGGGGGTTGGCGTCGTTTGCCACCGCCATGAGCCACAAGCCAGCCGTAGCGGCTACACCCATGCCTTCCACTTGACTCGAAATCCGCTGAACAAGAAGGGAGAGACGCCGGCCATCGTTGAAGAAGGGCGGACCCACATGGAGATCACCCTGATCTTTGATGTCGATGGGGAGGCCTGTCACGGAGACGCCGAGCAACGGGCCCGGTTGGCCCGAGAGGTCACCGATGCACTGATGACCCTGCGCGTGGCCGGCGGGAGCGTTCAGCCTGCTGCAGTCCGTCGCGGACGCACGCCAGCTCCGAGGCTAGAGCGCGTAGATGAGCGTGAAGAGGAGCGCCAGCAGCAGTACCGGCGCTTGCTCCGGAGCTGGCTCCCCGGATTTGCTCTGGTGTCCCGGGACGATCTGCTCCAGCAGCATTGGCAGGAGATGCAAGACGAAGACCCTCAGGCCAGCCTTCTCGATGCCTGGCTGGATCTCTCCCGACTCAATATGGAGTGCTACGTCGACGAGCCGGGGGAAGCCGGCAGCGAGGTACCTAAAAAGTTTCACTGGGAGGCCCGTCGCCCCGCCGGCTGGATCGTCCCCATACCGGTGGGTTACGGCGCCCTCGGGCCGCTGCATGAGGCTGGCACCGTCGAGGGAGCCAGGGATATGGGCGTCCCTTTCCGGTTTGTGGAAAGCCTCCTTTCTATCGGGGAGTGGAAGAGCCCCCACCGGCTAAGCAGCCCGGAGGAGCTGCTCTGGTATGTCAGCAACCGTGAGCAGGAAGGCCTCTACCGCTTGTGCAACGACTACCCCTCTAACGCTTCCGACGCCATCTGACCAGGAGAAGGAGCCTCGCCATGGCCGATAACGCTGCTGCTGAACTGAAGACCGCCTCTGTCCTCGCTTTTGAGCGCAAGCTGGATCTTTCAGACGCTCTGCTCTTCGCAGGCGACTGGGAGGATCGGGACCGTGCAGATGAGTGGCCCGGCGTCGCTGTCCGGGAGAAATCGGTACGCGGCACCATCTCGAACCGCCTCAAGGCCAAGGATCAAGACCCTGCCAAGCTCGACGCCGCCATCGAGACCCCTAATTTGCAGGCTGTGGATGTCGCTGCTCTCCCGAGCGGCGCCGATACTCTGATGGCCCGCTTCACGCTCAAGGTCCTAGGGGGAGTCGGCCGACCGGCTGCGTGCAACAACGCGGCCTATCAGGAGAGGCTCCGGGCAGTCGTGGATGAGTACGTGGAGGCGCAGGGTTTTGCGGAGCTTGCCCGCCGCTATGCCCATAACCTTGCCAATGGCCGTTTCCTGTGGCGTAACCGGCTAGGGGCTGAAGATGTGGAGGTTCGCATCAGCTGCCTAGAGGAGGGCAAGGCTGCTACTACCTGGACTTTCAATGCCTTGGAGTTTTCCCTGAAAAGGTTCGAGGCGCCGGAGGCCTCCCAGGGTGATCTCAATGCCCTTGCGGATACGATTCGGCAGGGGCTCTCAGGAGAGCGCTTTGTTCTCCTAGAAATCTGTGCCTTTGCCCGGATGGGGGCCGGCCAGGAGGTCTTTCCATCGCAAGAGCTGATCCTGAGTCGCGGTCAACGAGACAAAAGCAAGACCCTCTACCAGGTCGGGGAGATCGCGGGGATCCACTCCCAGAAGTTGGGGAACGCTATCCGCACCATCGATACATGGTATCCCGCTGCCGCCGAGAAGGGGGTGGGCCCCATTGCGGTAGAACCCTACGGCTCGGTTACCAACCAGGGCACAGCCTATCGGCAGCCGAAGCAGAAAGTCGACTTCTACTCGTTGTTGGACAACTGGATTCTGAAAGGGAAAAAGCCTGATCTGGAAAATCAGCACTTTGTCGTAGCCACGCTTATCCGCGGGGGCGTTTTCGGAGATAAGGTGGATTGAGCCATGGATCATTACCTAGATATCCGGCTAGAACCTGATCCGGAGTTCCCGGCGCCGACTCTGATGGGGGCGCTGGTCAGTAAGCTGCATAGGGCACTTGTAGAGCTCGGCGCTAACGATATCGGCATCAGTCTGCCGGAGCACGAGCGCTATCCCCCTTTAGGTGCCACGTTGCGGCTCCACGGCAGCGTAAGCCGGCTACAGGCTTTGATGGAGATCCAGTGGCTTAAAGGAATGCGGGATCATGTAACGCTTGATGGCATCAAGCCGGTCCCGGCGGATGTTACCCATCGCGTGGTACGGCGACGGCAGTACAAAACCAATCCAGAGCGTCTCCGCCGGCGCCGGATGAGGCGCCACAACGAGAGCTACGAAGAAGCCGCCCGACGTATTCCAGACGCTGTTGAGCGCCAGGTGACAACGCCCTACGTTGTAGTGCGGAGCCGAAGCTCAGGGCAAGCTTTCGCCCTCTTTATCGAGCATGGCGATTGCCAGGATGCGCCGGTGACTGGCGTCTTCAGTACCTATGGGCTTAGCAAGGAAGCGACCGTGCCCTGGTTCTGACCCTTTTTGAAGAACCCTCTGTGCACCCTTCTTAATCAAGAAGTTATGACTCTTCTGGTTAAGAGGGGGTCACGAGGGGTGCAGAGGATTAGTTCTTTAAAAATCAGCAAGATAAGTGCCAGTCTCTCTAGTTTGCTGCCGCGGAGGCAGCTTAGAAATGCTGGCCGTCAATGGTCAGCTCGTAGTAGCGGTTTGCTGCCGCGGAGGCAGCTTAGAAAACGAATGCGGACGCCGACGCGCCGGACCCGCCGTTTGCTGCCGCGGAGGCAGCTTAGAAAAGCTGCTCAAGCCGGCGCTCGGCCACCTCTGCGTTTGCTGCCGCGGAGGCAGCTTAGAAAGGGCTGGGGCAGCTCTCCGCGCCTCACCATTCCGTTTGCTGCCGCGGAGGCAGCTTAGAAAGCGAGGCCGGCTGGTCGGAGGAGGCCGTGCAGGTTTGCTGCCGCGGAGGCAGCTTAGAAAGTCTGCCCGAGATGCCACGTCCGCGCCCTGGTGTTTGCTGCCGCGGAGGCAGCTTAGAAACTGCTGCGCAGCCATGCGCTGCGCGGCCTGCTCGTTTGCTGCCGCGGAGGCAGCTTAGAAATCGTCCTCTTCACGCGCTTCCACACCACCAAGGTTTGCTGCCGCGGAGGCAGCTTAGAAATTCGGCGCCGCCTGGCAGGGCATCAAGCATCCCCTTACACACAAGTCGGCCAGGAGCTGCTCGCTGAGCGATGAGCGATCGGCCTCGATGCGCTCTGTTGCCTACTGATGAGCCCGCGGTCGCGCCCGCGTATGGCAGCATGGCGCCTTCCTTGGCCATGTGGACGTGGAGGCGGCGATGAGCTGGGCGGCACTGGAGCTCGAAGAGGTGGACCTGGGCGATCAGCGCCGGAATCGGCGGCTGATCCAGCTCGTCGAGCGCCTGGCTGATAATCCGACGGCGAGCATCCCTCAGGCCTGTGAGGGCTGGTCAGAGACCCAGGCTGCCTACCGCCTGCTGCGGGGCGAGGGCTACGACGAGCAGGATCTGCTCGAGCCGCACCGCCAGCGCACGCAACAGCGCATGGCGACCCATCCGGTCGTGCTGTGCCTGCAGGACACCACGGAGCTGGACTTCAACGGCCAGCAGAGCGAGGGCCTGGGGCCGCTGAGCTACGAGGCCCAGCGCGGCATGTACGTTCACCCCACCTATGCGGTGACGCCGGAGCGCGAGCCGCTGGGCGTGCTCGATGCCTGGATGTGGGCCCGGGAGCCGAAGGAGGCGGATGGGAGCCGCCCCGGTGTCAAAGAGAGCGAGCGCTGGAAGGAGGGCTACGAGCGGCTCGCCGAGCTGGCCCCCGAGCTGCCCGAGACGCAGCTGGTCTACGTCGCGGATCGAGAGGCCGACATCCTCGATCTCATGATCGGTGCCCGGGATCGGGGCACCCCCGTGGACTGGCTGCTGCGGGCCCAGCATAACCGGGCGTTGCCCAATGGCCAGAAGCTGTGGAGCTCGGTTCGCGAGACGCCTGAGCTCGGCGAGCTGCGTTTCACGCTCCCGGCGGGACGGCGGCGCCGGGCGCGCCCGGTCCATCAGCAGCTCCATGCCCAGCGCGTGGCGCTCTCGGATCGCCAGGGCGGCGAGGTGGAGGCAACGTGCATGATCGCGACCGAGATCGGTGCGCCACAAGGGGTCAAGCCGATCGAGTGGCGCCTGCTGACCAACCGCTCTGTCGAGACGCTGGAGCAGGCGGCGGAGCTGATCGAGTGGTATCGGGCCCGCTGGGAGATCGAGATGCTCTTCGGCGTGCTCAAGGAGGCCTGCCAGGTCGAGGCGCTGCAGCTGGGCCATATCGAGCGCCTGGAGCGCGCCCTGGTGCTGTTTCTGATCATCAGCTGGCGCATCGATCGGCTCATGCGCCTCGGTCGCCAGGTGCCGGAGTTCCAGGCCGAGCTGATGCTCGAGCCCGAGGAGTGGCAGGCCGCCTACCTGCTGGCCAAGAAGCCTGTCCCGGACTCGCCACCCCGACTCAACGACGTCCTACGTCTGATCGCCGGGCTCGGGGGCTTCCTCGGGCGCAAGAGCGACGGCGAGCCCGGCGTCAAAACGGTCTGGCGAGGCCTGCTACGCGTCATGGATTTCGCCGACGGGGTCAAGTACGCCAAGCAGGCTCAGGGCAACTGAGATGTGTGTAAGGGGATGGGCATCAAGACCCTGTTTGCTGCCGCGGAGGCAGCTTAGAAAGGAGAGCTAGACGTCGCCGTGCAGGGCTTCCTGTTTGCTGCCGCGGAGGCAGCTTAGAAAATACATAAGATGCGGGTATATCGAGCCTGTCAGTTTGCTGCCGCGGAGGCAGCTTAGAAATCGCCAACATCCGCAGCACCGACGTAGCCGCCGTTTGCTGCCGCGGAGGCAGCTTAGAAAAGCCGGTATCCGCCAGCGGCGCGGCGGCCAGAGTTTGCTGCCGCGGAGGCAGCTTAGAAAATGGTGCTGTCTCCTATGCGATCCGATGCCATGTTTGCTGCCGCGGAGGCAGCTTAGAAAAATCAAAAAACGATTTGATAACACCTACAATGGTTTGCTGCCGCGGAGGCAGCTTAGAAAATAGCTCAAACCTCCCTCAGCGACGACGAATTGTTTGCTGCCGCGGAGGCAGCTTAGAAATCGTAGCTCAGAGGGTGCAGCGCCAAGCCGTGGTTTGCTGCCGCGGAGGCAGCTTAGAAAAGCTCGACGACGGAGAAGAGCCGGACGGCGACGTTTGCTGCCGCGGAGGCAGCTTAGAAACTCAACCTGCTCGCCGGTCTTGGTCGCCCAATGTTTGCTGCCGCGGAGGCAGCTTAGAAATGGGGTCCTACGAGCACCTCATCCACACCTCCGTTTGCTGCCGCGGAGGCAGCTTAGAAATTAGACGCGGAGTGGTTGCCGGTGACTGTGATGTTTGCTGCCGCGGAGGCAGCTTAGAAATGTACGACTTCCTGATGCTCGCCGAGCAGGTGGTTTGCTGCCGCGGAGGCAGCTTAGAAACAGCAACAGCAGCAGCGCAGCGCCGATCATGGCGTTTGCTGCCGCGGAGGCAGCTTAGAAAACCATCCTGGCGATCAAGCACGGCCACACCTGGTTTGCTGCCGCGGAGGCAGCTTAGAAAAGGAGCGCCCGGACACGGACCAGGGCGAGCACCGTTTGCTGCCGCGGAGGCAGCTTAGAAATCGCTCCTGCGTCAGATACCCCTGCTCCACGGGTTTGCTGCCGCGGAGGCAGCTTAGAAAGCCTCCCCCATCGCCCGCTGGCACAGCCGCTGGTTTGCTGCCGCGGAGGCAGCTTAGAAATGGTCGAGTGGCGCCACGCGCTCGACCAGGTCCGTTTGCTGCCGCGGAGGCAGCTTAGAAACTCGCCGGCGAGCTCGGCATCACCGTTGTGCTGTTTGCTGCCGCGGAGGCAGCTTAGAAATTGCGCCACCGGCAGCCGGTGCGGATGCTGAGGTTTGCTGCCGCGGAGGCAGCTTAGAAAGCGGTATGAAGACCACCTCGTGCACGTCATCCTGTTTGCTGCCGCGGAGGCAGCTTAGAAACGAGACGGTTATCCGTCATCGTCTCCTCCGTCAGTTTGCTGCCGCGGAGGCAGCTTAGAAACAAACCCCGTCATCACCCACAAAGACGCTACGGTTTGCTGCCGCGGAGGCAGCTTAGAAAGTTGTGCCGTACGGCGTCGTACTCGAGGTAGTGTTTGCTGCCGCGGAGGCAGCTTAGAAAACTCCGCAACCGAAGAAGCCACATCCGATTGAGTTTGCTGCCGCGGAGGCAGCTTAGAAATGATGGACCTGGCCTGCGAAGACCTGGTCGAGGTTTGCTGCCGCGGAGGCAGCTTAGAAATGGGCGCGCTGCCGGACTTGGTCGCTGAGATCGTTTGCTGCCGCGGAGGCAGCTTAGAAAGATAGCGCGATTCACGACGATGCGCTGCACGCCGTTTGCTGCCGCGGAGGCAGCTTAGAAAGTACCTGCTGAGGCCACCCCTCGCGCCTCACCGTTTGCTGCCGCGGAGGCAGCTTAGAAATGACGGAGGTAGCAAGCATTACCGGCCACAAAGTTTGCTGCCGCGGAGGCAGCTTAGAAAACGATCCTCAAGAGCGGGATTGCAGGGGAAGGCGTTTGCTGCCGCGGAGGCAGCTTAGAAAATCTGCCCGAGACGAAGGCCGGCGAAGCCCGCGTTTGCTGCCGCGGAGGCAGCTTAGAAAGCAGCCGCCGAGGAGCCCGCCAAGAAGTCCTCGTTTGCTGCCGCGGAGGCAGCTTAGAAAAGTAGAGCTGGTGCGCCGTCAGCCCGTACGCAGTTTGCTGCCGCGGAGGCAGCTTAGAAATGTGCTTCTGGATGACCTTCGACGTGGACCGCTGTTTGCTGCCGCGGAGGCAGCTTAGAAACCGAGCCGATGCCCTTCCGGGCGCCCGGGTTCGGTTTGCTGCCGCGGAGGCAGCTTAGAAATTGTGGGTTCCCTGAGCCTACCACCCCTCGACGTTTGCTGCCGCGGAGGCAGCTTAGAAAGAGAGCAGCCACGCCGCGGAGCGCGAGGTCACCGTTTGCTGCCGCGGAGGCAGCTTAGAAATCCTGGTCCAGCTTGAACGCCGGGCACCGCCGGTTTGCTGCCGCGGAGGCAGCTTAGAAACGCAATGACTGACTACCGCTATCGCGTCGTCCGTTTGCTGCCGCGGAGGCAGCTTAGAAATGGGACGACACGACCGCGCTCGCTCAGCAGGTGTTTGCTGCCGCGGAGGCAGCTTAGAAATCGAAGCTGAGGGCATCATCCGAGTCGTTGAGGTTTGCTGCCGCGGAGGCAGCTTAGAAATCAAGGGCCCGATGGTCGAGGAGCAGGAGCAGGTTTGCTGCCGCGGAGGCAGCTTAGAAAGGCTCGAGGTCGAGCGCCGGGCCGTTGCCCGGGTTTGCTGCCGCGGAGGCAGCTTAGAAAACTTCGGCGACGCCGCCAGGTCTTCTTCGAGCGTTTGCTGCCGCGGAGGCAGCTTAGAAAATGTCGACGGCGTGGCTGCCTACGGTGCGGATGTTTGCTGCCGCGGAGGCAGCTTAGAAAAATATACCTCTTCAAAACCTCCCTTCTGACTACGTTTGCTGCCGCGGAGGCAGCTTAGAAATCGTCGAGTTCCGGCCAGTAGTCCTCGGCAACGTTTGCTGCCGCGGAGGCAGCTTAGAAATACCGATTCAGCCCACGCTCGCCGCGGTGGAGGTTTGCTGCCGCGGAGGCAGCTTAGAAAAACACATCAAGAGTTCCCCTTTTCGGGAGGGGTTTGCTGCCGCGGAGGCAGCTTAGAAAATGCTTTGAGCTGCTCCGGCGTCACTAGCGTCCGTTTGCTGCCGCGGAGGCAGCTTAGAAAACGAGGGGCTCGGCGGCCGCACGCCGTTCGAGGTTTGCTGCCGCGGAGGCAGCTTAGAAATTTATCGGCTCCGACGAGGCCTACCTCGTTCCGTTTGCTGCCGCGGAGGCAGCTTAGAAATCGGTGTTGAGGGTGATCTTGGGCAGCTGGACGTTTGCTGCCGCGGAGGCAGCTTAGAAATGGGGCGCTGACGGGCATCTCTATAGCGCCTCGTTTGCTGCCGCGGAGGCAGATTAGAAATGCGGCGCGAGCGCGTCCCCCGTTGTGTGGTGGTTTGCTGCCGCGGAGGCAGCTTAGAAAGGTTCAGCCCTGCGGGCGCGGGGAACGCGCTTTTTTGCTGCCGCGGAGGCAGATTAGAAAAGGACATCGGGAGCGCATCCCGCTCCTCTCTGTTTTTGCCGCTGTGGAGGTGGTTTCTAGATTCATGTGTGCTATTCGCATGCTACGGGGATGGCTCTGAATGAAGGCGGCTACCGGCAACGTCGTCTATGGTGTATTCTAGAGTTATATTTATCAGGGAGTGTTCGTGCCGCCCATCCTAACTCACTGATATCGCCCGGGTTATTCCCTGCAGGTAGATGAGGTAAGAGGCCATGGACAAAGCCCACAAGACCGAGGCGCAGTGGCGCCAGGAGCTGACCTCGGAGCAGTTCGCCGTCGCCCGCGAGGGCAAGACGGAGAGGCCCTTCAGCGGCGCCTACTACGCCTGCCACCAGTCCGGGACCTACCGCTGCGTCTGCTGCGGCGCCCTGCTGTTCACCTCGCGCACCAAGTACGACTCCGGCAGCGGCTGGCCGAGCTTCTGGGCGCCGGTGGACGCCGACCGGCTCACAATTCGCGAGGACCGCTCCATGGGCATGCACCGCGAGGAGGTCCTCTGCGCGGCCTGCGACGCCCACCTCGGCCACGTCTTCCCCGACGGCCCGCCGCCGACGCAGCTGCGCTACTGTATCAACTCCGCGGCGCTGCGCCTCGACGAGCAGGCCCCGCCGGAGGAGGCCTAGGCGCCTCGGTTGCCGGGGAGTGGCAGGGCGCCGTACAATTAAATATCTATAGGTGCGCTTTAGCGCCCGGGGCGGGTCTGCCGCGGGCGCTGCAAGCGTCATACCAGGTTGAGCAGACGAGAGGCCGCCGAGCCGTGAGCAAGATGGAGACAGCGACGAGCACCGCCGTGGAGTCGGCTGATTGGGGGCCGAGCGCCCAGGCACTCGAGCAGTCGCAGGCCGAGCAGGCCGTAGCGAGGGCGGAGTCCTCGGCCGCTGCGCCGCAAGTTGTGGGCGAGGGTAGCACGCATCCGCTTGCGGGCAAGACCATGAGCGGCGCGGAGATGATCATCGAGGTCCTCGCCCAGGAGGGCGTCGATACCATCTTCGGCTACAGCGGCGGCGCCGTGCTCCCGACCTACGACGCCATCTTCCGCTACAACAAGCGCCACCGCGCCGAGGACACCGGCGAGGAGTCGGACCCGATCCGGCTCATCGTCCCCGCCAACGAGCAGGGCGCCGGCTTCATGGCCGCCGGCTACGCCCGGGCCACGGGCCGGGTCGGCTGCTGCCTGGTCACCTCCGGCCCCGGGGCGACGAACACCGTCACCCCCATCCGCGACTCCATGGCCGACTCGGTGCCGATGGTGGTGCTCACCGGCCAGGTGCCGACCCACGCGATGGGCACCGACGCCTTCCAGGAGGCGCCCATCGTCAACATCATCGGCAGCTGCGCCAAGCACGTCTTCCTGGTCACCGACCCGGAGAAGCTCGAGGCGACCATCCGCACCGCCTTCGAGGTGGCCCGCTCCGGCCGGCCCGGGCCGGTGGTGGTCGACCTGCCCAAGAACATGCAGAACTGGATCGGCGAGTTCCGCGGCGAGGGCGTGCTCGAGGTGCGCGGCTACCGCCAGCGCATGGAGTCGCTGCGCTCCGCCAAGCTCTCCGACCGCAAGTGCCGGAGCTTCTTCGAGATGCTCGGCAACGCCCGCCGGCCGCTGCTCTACGTCGGCGGCGGCGTGGCCAACGAGGAGGCCGCCCGCGAGCTGCGCGAGTTCGCCCACGCCTACCAGATCCCGGTGGTCAGCACCCTCATGGGCCTCGGCGCCATGGACACCACCGACGACCTCTTCCTGGGCATGCTCGGCATGCACGGCACGGCCTACGCCAACTACGCCGTCGAGGACTGCGACTTCCTCATCGCCGTCGGCGCGCGCTTCGACGACCGGGTGGCCGGCAAGGTGGACGAGTTCGCGCCGCTGGCCGAGCAGATCGCCCACATCGACATCGACGCCGCCGAGATCGGCAAGGTCAAGGGCGTCGACTGGGCCCACGTCGGCGACGCCGGGCGCAGCCTGCGCCAGCTGATGCGCTACGGCGAGTCCATGGGCTTCGAGGCGCAGTTCGAGATGTGGCGCGAGCACGTCCGCGGCCTGCGCGAGCGCCACCCGCTCAACTACGACCGCAGCAGCGAGCTCATCCAGCCGCAGTACGTCATCGAGCGGCTCAACGAGCTCACCGACGGCAAGGCCATCATCTCCACCGGCGTCGGCCAGCACCAGATGTGGGCGGCGCAGTACGCCGACTTCCGCGAGCCGCGCCAGTGGCTGACCTCCGGCGGGCTGGGGACGATGGGCTTCGGCCTGCCGGCGGCCATCGGCGCCTACGTGGGCCGGCCCGACAAGCAGGTCATCGACATCGACGGCGACGGCTCGCTGCGCATGAACCTCGGCGAGCTGGAGACGGCCTCGACCTACGACCTGCCGATCAAGATCCTGTCGCTGAACAACACCGGCGACGGCATGGTGCGCCAGTGGCAGAAGCTCTACTTCGGCGACCGCTTCTCCGGCTCGGACAAGTCGCTGCACCGCAAGGACTTCATCAAGGCGGCCGAGGCCGACGGCTACGAGTTCGCCCGCCGGATCACGGCGCCCGAGGAGGTCGAGCAGGCCCTGCGCGACTTCCTCGCCCACCCCGGGCCGGCCTTCCTCGAGGTGATGATCGACCCCGACGCCGGCGTCTACCCCATGGTGGGGCCGGGGAGCAGCTACAAGGAGATGGTCACCGGCGACTTCATCCCCGCCCGGCAGGTGGCGGCCGTCGCCCCGCGCCGCGAGCCCCGCGAGGGCGACTCGCCGGACCTCTTCTAGCGGCTGGCCTGCGCGCCGTGCCGGGGGCCGAGGCGGACGCCGCCGTGGCGCTCGGCGGCCTCTACCTGGCTATCCATATCGATAGGCACGGCCGGGTGGCCCGGGTGCGGCCGCAGACGGCGCCGCCGCGGGCGCCGGCAGCCCCGTGCGGGGCGGCCGGCCGTGCCGCGGCGCTGATTGCCGCCTGGCCGGACGACCCCGCCGCC
>NZ_NRSH01000019.1 GCF_016584055.1 Halorhodospira neutriphila | reverse complement strand
CCTCGCCCACCGGCACCACGCGCAGCAGGTGGATCCGCCGGTGGTCGGCCCGCAGGACCCGGAACTCGAAGCCGGCGAAGACGATCCGCTCGCCGCGCCGCGGCACGCGCCCGAAGCGCTGCGCCACCACCCCGCCGACGGTGTCGAGGTCGTCGTCGCGCAGGCTGGCGTTGAGGTCCCGGTTGAACTCCTCCACCGGGGCGACGGCCTTGACGATCCAGCTGCCGTCGTCCCGGGCGAGGATCGGCGCCTCCTCGTCGAAGTCGTGCTCGTCGTCGATCTCGCCGACGATCTGCTCGATGACGTCCTCGATGGTCACGATCCCGGCGAGGCCGCCGTACTCATCGACCACCACCGACATGTGGTTGCGGCTCTCGCGGAACTGCTTGAGCAGGGCGTCGAGGCGCTTGCTCTCGGGGATGAAGAGCACCGGGCGCAGGACCTCCCGGGTCCGGAAGTCGCCGCCCTCCTCGTAGAACAGCCGCAGCAGGTCCTTGGCGAGGAGGATGCCGATGACGTCGTCCTTGCTCTCGCCGGTGACCGGGAAGCGGGAGAAGCCCGTCTGGACGATGGTCGGCAGCAGCTGGCGCGGCTCGCTGTCGCGGGCGAGGGTGGTCACCTGGGAGCGCGGGATCATGATATCCCGCGCCTGGAGCTCCGAGACGTGGAGCACACCCTCGATCATCGACAGCCCGTCGGCGTCGAGGAGGCCGGCGCCCTGGCTGCGGCGCAGGTGCTCGATGAGCTCCTCGCGGGAGCGCGGCTCGGCGGCGGGCAGGAGGCGGCGCAGGCGCTCGCGCCAGGAGCCGCCCTCGGCCTGCGCCGGATTCGGAGGTTCGTCGTCGGTCATGGTATTGCAGGGGCTAAGGAGGTCCGCAGAGTGTACTAACTGTCCCGGCTGACGGCCATCGCGCCCGCGCCCCCCGGCGGCGGGCCGGCCGGCCCCCGCCGGGAGGCGGTCAGTACGGGTCGGGGAAGCCCAGGCCCGCGAGGATGCGCCGCTCCTCGGCCTCCATGCGCTCCGCCTCGGCGTCGTGCTGGTGGTCGTAGCCGAGCAGGTGGAGGGCGCCGTGCACCGTCATGTGGGCCCAGTGCGCCCGCTCGGGCTTGCCCTGCTCGGCCGCCTCGCGGGCCACCACCGCCGCGCAGATGACCAGGTCGCCGAGGATGCCGGGATCGTCGATGCCCGGCGGCGGCTCGAAGGGGAAGGAGAGGACGTTCGTCGGGGCGTCGCGGCCGCGGTAGTCGCGGTTGAGCGCCTGGGACTCGGCCGCGTCGACCACGCGCACGGTCACCTCGCCCCCCCGGCCGCTGGCCGCCAGGGCGGCCGCCAGCCACTCGCGGAACGCCGCCTCGGCGGGGCTCGGCAGGGCGGCGGCCGGCTGGAAGGCGAGCTCGAGGGCCGTCATCGGCGCTTGCCGGAGGCGCTGAGGCTGCTGCGGCTGTCGTAGGCCTCCACGATCCGCTGGACGAGGGCGTGGCGCACCACGTCGGAGGCGGAGAAGAAGGTGAAGCTCACCCCGGGGACCTCGTGGAGGACCTCCACGGCGTCGCGCAGCCCCGAGGGCTTGTCCGCCGGGAGGTCGCTCTGCGTGACGTCGCCGGTGACCACCGCCGTCGAGCCGAAGCCGATGCGCGTGAGGAACATCTTCATCTGCTCGACGGTGGCGTTCTGCGCCTCGTCGAGGATGATGAAGGCGTGGTTGAGGGTCCGCCCGCGCATGAAGGCGAGCGGGGCGACCTCGATGACGTTGCGCTCGATCAGCCGCCCGACGCGCTCGAAGCCGAGCATCTCGAACAGGGCGTCGTAGAGGGGGCGGAGGTAGGGATCGACCTTCTGCGCCATATCGCCCGGCAGGAAGCCGAGCCGCTCCCCGGCCTCCACCGCCGGGCGGACCAGCACCACGCGGCGGACCTGCTCGGTCTCGAGCGCCTCCACGGCGCAGGCCACCGCCAGGTAGGTCTTGCCGGTGCCGGCGGGGCCGATCCCGAAGCTCAGGTCGTTGGCCCGGATGCGCTCGATGTAGGCGCGCTGCCCCGGGCCGCGGCCGCTGATCTGCAGCTTGCGGGTGCGCACCAGCGCCTCGCCCTCCTCGGGCGCCCGCGCGGGCGCCTCGCCGGCATCGGCGTCGGCGCCCTCGGCCGCCACCGCCTCCTGGAGCTCGTCGAGGCGGGCCTGCTGCAGGTGCAGGTGGATGTCCTCGGGCTCGAGGTGCTTGCGCCCGGCGATCTCGTAGAGCTCCTGGAGCAGCTGCTCGGCCACCCCCGCCGCCTCGGGGGCGCCGATGATCCGGAAGCGGTGGCCCTGGTTCTTGATCTCCACGCCGAGCCGGCGCTCGAGCTGGCGCAGGTTCTCGTCGAACTGGCCGCACAGGCGCGCGAGCTGCTCGTTGTCCGCGGGGCGCAGCTCCAGGTCGGTGGCCGTCGGGCGCGCGCTCAAGGCCTCAGGCACCCGTCGCTGCCGCGCCGGCGGCGGCCGGCTGCTCGACGGCCTCGAGCTCGCCGCGCAGGGAGTGGGTCCGGACCCCGCTGATCCGGACCTCGGCGAAGCGGCCCACCAGCGCGGGATCCCCCGGGAAGTTGACCACCCGGTTGCAGGAGGTCCGCCCCCGGAGCTCCGCGGCGCTGCGCCGGGAGACCCCCTCGACGAGGACGCTCTGCACCGTGCCGAGCAGCCGCTGGGCGGCCGCCGCCTGCTGCTCGGCGATCCGCGCCTGCAGGCGGTGGAGGCGCTCGCGCTTGGCCGCCTGCGGGGTCGGATCGTGGAGCGCGGCGGCCGGCGTCCCCGGACGCGGGCTGTAGATGAAGCTGAAGGCGCCGGCGTCGAAGCCGACACGGTCGATCAGGGCCATAGTCTCCGTAAAGTGCTCCTCGGTCTCGCCGGGGAAGCCGACGATCAGGTCGGTGGCCAGCGCCAGGCTCGGCCGGGCTGCACGCAGCTCGGCGACCAGCGCCTCGTACGCGGCGGTGTCGTGGCCGCGCTTCATGAGCCGGAGCAGCAGGTCGGAGCCGGCCTGCACCGGCAGGTGGAGGAAGTCGGCCAGCTCCGGCACCTCGCGGTACGCCTCGACGAGGCCCGCGTGGAACTCCGCCGGGTGCGAGGTGGTAAAGCGGATCCGGTCGATGCCGGGGACCGCCGCCACCGCCTCGATCAGCAGCCCGAGATCGCCGGCGCTGCCGTCGCGCAGGCGCCCGGCGTAGGCGTTGACGTTCTGCCCGAGCAGGGTGACCTCCCGCACCCCCTGGGCGGCGAGGGCCTCGACCTCGGCGAGGACGTCGGCCACCGGGCGGCTGATCTCCTCGCCGCGGGTGTACGGCACCACGCAGAAGGAGCAGTACTTGCTGCACCCCTCCATGACCGAGACGTAGGCCGTCGGCCCTGTCGCCCGGGGCTCCGGGAGCCGGTCGAACTTCTCGATCTCGGGGAAGGCGACGTCCACCTGGGGGCCGCCGCCAGCGCGCCGGCGGGCGACCATCTCGGGCAGCCGGTGCAGCGTCTGCGGGCCGAAGACCAGGTCGACGTAGGGCGCCCGGCGCAGGATGGCGTCGCCCTCCTGGCTGGCCACGCAGCCGCCGACGCCGATCAGGGTCTCGGGGGCCCGGTCCTTGAGCCGCCGCCAGCGGCCGAGCTGGGAGAAGACCTTCTCCTGCGCCTTCTCGCGCACCGAGCAGGTGTTGAGCAGGAGCAGGTCGGCCTGCTCGGGGGCGTCGACCCGGCGGAAGCCCGCCTCGCTGACGAGCACGTCGACCATCCGGTCGGCGTCGTACTCGTTCATCTGGCAGCCCTGGGTCTCGACGTAGACGGCCTCGGTCACGGTCTGCTCGGCCTCGCTGCTCTCGCCTGCTTCTCCGCTATTCTAGCGCCGTCGCGCGCCTCGACCCAAAGGCCCCCCGCCCGGGGCCGCAGCCTGCGGCCGCCGCCGGCAGGCCGGCTCCGCCCCCTCAAGCGCCGGCGAGCCGGCCCAGGCCCAGGGTCGCACCTCCCCAGAGCGCGGCGGCGGCCGCCCCGGCGGCGAGATCGTCGGCGACGATCCCGAGCCCGCCGGCGAGGCGCCGCTCCAGGGCGCGGATCGGCCACGGCTTGAGGGTATCGAAGAGGCGGAACAGGGCCAGGAGCACGAGCAGGTCGGCGAGCGGGTGCAGCCGCCCCACCCCCGCCACCCACGGGAGGGCCGCGACGAGCATGCCGGCGACCTCGTCCCAGACGATGGCCGGGTGGTCGGGCACGCCGACCTCGGCGGCCACCCGCCCGCAGAGCCAGATGCCGAGCAGCGCCGCCGCCGCGGCCATCGCGGCGTAGGCGGCCAGCGGCAGGAGGGCGCCCACGGCGAGCAGCGGCAGGGCCGCCAGCGTGCCGAAGCTCCCCGGCGCCACGGGCGCCAGGCCGAGGCCGAAGCCGAGGGCCAGGAAGTGGCGCGGGTCGGTGAGCCGGAACCCGGCGCGGCTCACGGGTCCACCGCGAAGTGGTCGTAGCCGCCGACGTCCAGGGCGCAGACGTTGCCGGCGCCGTCGGCGCCGCGCAGCCCCGGGGTCGACTCCACCGTGCCGATGCGCGTGATCGGCACATCCAGGCGCCGGCGCAGCCCCTCGAGCGCCTCGGCCCCCAGCGGCGGCATGGTGAAGCACAGCTCGTAGTCGTCGCCGCCGTGGAGGAGGGTCGCCAGGTCGCCGCCCTCGGCGATGAACCCCTCCGAGCGGGGGAGCGCATCGAGCTCGAGGGTCGCGCCGACCCCGCTCTCCTCGAGCAGCCGCGCCACGTCGACGGCGACCCCGTCGGAGATATCCACCGCCGCGCTGGCCGTCTCGAGCAGCGCCTGGCCGGCCACCACCCGGGGCTCCGGGCGGAAGAGCCGGGCCGCCAGGAAGGCCGCGTCGCCGGTCAGCGGCTGCCCGGCGCGCTGCTGCCAGCGCTGCAGCCCCAGGGCCGCGTCGCCGAGGGTGCCGGTCACCCAGATCCCGTCGCCGGGGCGGGCGCCGGAGCGGTGCAGCCCGCCGCCGGGCGGCACGTGGCCCAGGGCGGTGATGGTCACCGAGAGGGCGCCCCGCGTCGTATCGCCGCCGACAAGGGCCACGCCGTGGCGGTCGGCCAGCCCCTTGAACCCCTGGGTGAAGGCCTCCAGCCACTGCGCGTCGTACGCCGGCAGGGTCAGCGAGAGCAGGACCCACAGGGGCCGGCCGCCGACGGCGGCGATGTCGCTGAGGTTGACGGCCAGGGACCGGTGGCCGAGCGCCTCCACCGGGATGTCCTCCGGGAAGTGGACGCCGCTGACCAGCGTGTCGCAGCTGACCGCCACCCGGCCCTCCGCCGGCGGCTCGAGCAGCGCCGCGTCGTCGCCGACGCCCAGCGCCACGCCCTCGCGGTGGGCGGTCAGCGCCTGGAAGTAGCGGCGGATCAGCGCCGCCTCCCCGCCTCCGGTCGTCAATCCTGCCGCTCCTTCGATGGTCCCCGCTCGCCGGCGCGCAGCTCGATCTCGCCGACGAGCCGGTCGAGAACGCCGTTGATGTAGCGGTGCGACTGCTCGGCGCCGAAGCGCCGCGCCAGGTCCACCGCCTCGTGGATCACCACGCGGTACGGCACGTCGAGGCGCTCGCTGAGCTCGTAGGCGCCCAGCCGCAGGATCGCCCGCTCCACCGGGTCGAGCTGCACCAGGGGGCGATCGAGCAGCCGCTCGAGGCGGGCGTCGAGCGGCTCCGCCGCAGCGGCCACGGCGTAGATGAGCTCCCGGAAGTAGGCCACGTCGACATCGCCCAGGCCCGCCGCCAGGAACTGGCGCTCGATCTCGCCGGGCTCCTGGCCGGTCACCAGGTGCTGGTAGAGCGCCTGGACGAGCTTGCCGCGCGCCCGGCTCCGGCGCCGGTCTTTGTATCCTCTCGCCATCAGGCCTCGAGCTGCCGCATCAGGTCGATCATCTCCAGGGCCGACAGCGCCGCGTCGGCCCCCTTGTTGCCGGACTTGGTCCCCGCCCGCTCGATGGCCTGCTCGACGCTGTCGACGGTCAGCAGGCCGTAGGCCACGGGCACGCCGGAGGCCATCATCGCCTGGGCGACCCCCTTGGTGCACTCCGTGGCGACGTGCTCGTAGTGGTCCGTCCCGCCGCGGATCACCGCCCCGAGGGCGACGATCCCGTCGGCGCGCCCGGCGTCGGCCACCTGCTGCACCGCCAGGGGCAGCTCGAAGGAGCCGGGGACCCGGATCAGCTCGATCCGCTCCTCCTCGACGCCGTGGCGGCGCAGGGCGTCGGAGGCCCCGGCGATGAGCCGGTCGACGATCAGGTCGTTGAAGCGCGCGGCGACCAGCGCCAGGCGCACCCCCTCGGGGGCGACAAGCTGCCCTTCGGTTACTTGCATAGCGGCGGAACCTCGGTCTCCATTCAGTGTAGTGGCCCCGGCGGCGCGGCCGGCGGGGCGCCCGCGGGCCCCGGCCGGGACCCGCCGCCCCGGGACCGGCGAGCTACGCTACAAGCGCCGCCCGGCGACCGCAACCGGCCCCGGGGCGGGCCTACTCCGGGTGCACATACTCGACGACCTCCATGCCGAAGCCGGACAGGGCGTGCATCCGCTTCGGGGCGCTGAGCACGCGCATGCGCCGGACGCCGAGGTCGGTGAGGATCTGGGCGCCGATGCCGTAGGTCCGCAGATCCGGCGAGGCCGGCGCCTCCTCCTCGTCGCAGGCGCCCTCCCCCTGGTAGCAGCGCATGTGCTCGAGGATCTCGCCGCTCGGGTCGGCGCTGCGCAGGACCACCACCACCCCGCCGGGCTCCCGCGCCACCTGGCGCAGCGCGGCGCGCAGGGGCAGGCCGCAGCGCGGGCCGGTGGCGCCGAGCAGGTCGGCGAGGGGGGTCTCGACGTGGACGCGCACCAGGGCCGGCTCCTCCGGCGGGCGCGCCCGCCCGCCGGCGACCAGGGCGAAGTGGAGCGCCCCGCTGAGGTGGTCCCGGTAGGTGTGGAGGCGGAACTCGCCGTGCTCGGTGGGCAGCTCGCAGGCGCCGAGGTGGGAGACGGAGCGCTCGTTGCGGACGCGGTAGGCGATCAGGTCGGCCACCGTGCCGATCTTCAGCCCGTGCTCGCGGGCGAAGGCCACGAGGTCGTCCCGGCGCGCCATGGAGCCGTCCTCGTTGAGGATCTCGACGATCACCGCCGCCGGCTCGAAGCCGGCCAGCCGGGCGAGGTCGCACCCGGCCTCGGTGTGCCCGGCGCGGGTCAGGACGCCGCCCGGCTGCGCCATGAGCGGGAAGATATGCCCCGGCTGGGCGACATCCTCGGGCCGCGCCCCCGGGGCGACGGCCGCCTGGACCGTCCGCGCCCGGTCCGCCGCCGAGATCCCGGTGGTCACCCCCTCGGCCGCCTCGATGGAGACGGTGAAGTTGGTGGTGTGCTCCTCGTCGCTGCTGTGGACCATCAGCGGCAGGCGCAGCTGCTCGCAGCGCTCCCGCGTCAGGGTCAGGCAGATCAGCCCCCGCCCGTAGCGGGCCATGAAGTTGATGTCCTCGGGCCGGACGAGGCTCGCCGGCATCACCAGGTCGCCCTCGTTCTCGCGGTCCTCGTCGTCGAGGATCACGGCCATGCGCCCCTGGCGCAGGTCGGCGACGATCTCCTCGATGGTGTGGAACTGCACTGCCTCAGTCATGCCTCGACTCACTCTCCGTAGCCCGCGCGGCGCAGCTGCTCCAGGCTCAGCCCGCCGCCCTCCGCCCCCGGGGCGCCGCCGAGCAGGCGCTCCACGTAGCGCGCCAGCAGGTCGACCTCGATGTTGACCGGATCGCCCGGGCGCCGCTCGCCGAGGGTGGTGGCGGCGAGGGTGTGGGGCACCAGGTTGACCTCGAACTCCCGGCCGGCGACGGCGTTGACCGTCAGGCTCACCCCGGCGACGGCCACCGAGCCCTTGACCGCCACGTAGCGCGCCAGCCCCTCGGGCAGGCGGAAGCGCCAGCGCTCCGAGCCGCCGGCCGCCTCCCGCGCCACGACCTCGCCGACGCCGTCGACGTGGCCGGTGACCAGGTGGCCGCCGAGCGGCGTGCTCGGGGTGACCGCCAGCTCCAGGTTGACCCGCGCCCCTGCCCCCAGGGCGCCGAGGGTGGTGCAGCGCAGCGTCTCGTCGGAGACGTCCGCCGTGAACCGCTCGCCGTGCAGGGCCGCGGCGGTCAGGCAGACGCCGTCGACGGCGACGCTGTCGCCCATCGCCGAGCCGGCCAGCCCCAGCCCCGGCGCCTCGACGCTCAGCCGCCGGGCCGAGCCGCGGCGCTCGGCCTCGGCGACCCGGCCGACGGCCTGTACGATCCCGGTAAACATCGCCTATGCCAACCCTGCGGTGATGCGGATTTCCTCGCCGACGCGCCGGACATCGGTCCAGCGCAGCGGGCGGCGCTCGCTCATGGCCTCGATGCCGGGCAGCACCAGCAGCGGCCGCGCCGCGTCCCCCATCAGGTGGGGGGCCGTGTAGACCACCAGCTCATCGGCGAGGCCGGCCGCGAGCCAGGCGCCGGCGAGGGTCGGGCCGGCCTCGACGAGGACCTCGTTGACCTCGCGCGCCGCCGCCGAGCTGATCCACTGGCTCTCCCCGGAGGCCATGGCCGTCCGGCCGTCCAGGCTGGCGGCGAGCTTGATGCGCACCCACGGCCGCCCGCCGGCGATGCGGCGGAGGAAGCCGCGGTTGAGGGCGGCCGCGTCCGGCTCCAGGAGCCCGGCCTCCACGGCCACCCCGGATCGCTCGAGCCGCGCCAGGCCCGCGCCCGCCACCTGCGGGTTCGGGTCGCGGCAGGCCGCCACCACCCGGGCCACGCCGGCGGCGGCCAGGGCGTCGGCGCACGGCGGCGTGCGCCCGTGGTGGGCGCACGGCTCCAGGGTCACGTAGGCCGTCGCCCCCCGGGCCGCCTCCCCCGCCTGGGCGAGGGCCGCCGCCTCGGCGTGGGGCCCGCCGGCGCGCTGGTGGGCGGCCTCGCCGACCACCTCCCCGGCGCGCACCAGCACGCAGCCGACGCGCGGATTCGGGTGGGGCGGCGGGAAGACCGCCGCGGCCCGGCGGATGGCCCGGGCCATCCAGCGCTCGTCCGCGTGCGCCTCGCTACTGCTCGCCACGCTGGCTCTGCTCCAGGCCCTCGATCACCTCGCGGAAGGCGCCGACGTCCTCGAAGCGGCGGTAGACGGAGGCGAAGCGGACGTAGGCCACCTCGTCGAGCCCGCGCAGCTCCTCCATGACGTGCTCGCCGATGGCCGCGGCCGCCACCTCCCGCTCGCCGAGCGCGGAGAGGCGCTTGCAGATCCGGCGCAGGGCCGCCTCGAGGGCCTCGGTCGCCACCGGGCGCTTCTCCAGCGCCCGGCGGAAGCCGAGGCGCAGCTTCTGCTCGTCGAACGGCTCGCGCCGGCCGTCCGACTTGACCACGCGGGGCATGACCAGGTCCGGCCCCTCGTGGGTGGTGAAGCGCTCGCCGCAGGCCGAGCACTGACGCCGGCGGCGCACCTGCTCGCCCTCGCCCACGAGGCGGGAGTCGACGACCCGCGTATCCAGGCCCTGGCAGTAGGGGCAACGCATGGCCCGCGGTCAACGCCTCCGTCGCTCAGCCGTAGACCGGGAACTCCCGGCAGATCTGCTGCACCTCGCCGCGGACCCGCTCGATGACGGACTCGTCGCCCATGTGGTCGAGGACGTCGCAGATCCAGTCCGCCAGGCGCTGCGACTCGGCCTCCTTGAAGCCGCGGGTGGTGATCGCCGGCGTCCCGATGCGCAGCCCGCTGGTGACGAAGGGCGACTGCGGGTCGTTGGGGATGGTGTTCTTGTTGACGGTGATGTGCGCCCGGCCCAGGGCGGCGTCGGCGTCCTTGCCGGTCAGGCTCTTGGGCGTGAGGTCCATGAGGAAGAGGTGGTTGTCGGTGCCGCCGGAGACGACGTTGTAGCCGCGCTCGATGACCCGCTGCGCCATGGCGCGGGCGTTGGCCACCACCTGCTGCTGGTACGCCTTGAAGTCCGGCTCCATCGCCTCCTTGAAGGCCACGGCCTTGCCGGCGATGGCGTGCATCAGCGGCCCGCCCTGGGTGCCGGGGAAGACCAGCGACTGGAACTTCTTCTCGAGCTCCGGGTTCGAGCGGGCGAGGATCAGCCCGCCGCGGGGGCCGCGCAGGGTCTTGTGGGTGGTGGTGGTCACCGCGTCGGCGAAGGGCACCGGGTTGGGGTAGACGCCGGCGGCCACCAGCCCGGCCACGTGGGCCATGTCGACGACCAGGTAGGCGCCCACCGAGTCGGCGATCTCGCGCAGCCACGCCCAGTCGACCACCTGGGAGTAGGCCGAGAAGCCGCCGATGATCATCCTCGGCTGGTGCTCGGTGGCCAGGCGCTGGATCTCGGCGTAGTCGAGCTGGCCGTCGTCGTCGATGCCGTACTGGACGGCGTTGAACAGCTTGCCGGAGAAGTTGACCTTGGCGCCGTGGGTGAGGTGGCCGCCGTGGTCGAGGCTCATCCCGAGGATCGTGTCGCCGGGCTTGAGCAGCGAGAGGAAGACCGCGGCGTTGGCCTGGGAGCCGGAGTGCGGCTGGACGTTGGCGTAGTCGGCGCCGAAGAGCTCCTTGGCGCGGTCGATGGCCAGCTGCTCGGCGATATCGACGTACTCGCAGCCGCCGTAGTAGCGCTTGCCCGGATACCCCTCGGCGTACTTGTTCGTCAGCACGCTCCCCTGCGCCTCGAGCACGCGGGGGCTGGCGTAGTTCTCGGAGGCGATCAGCTCGATGTGCTCCTCCTGGCGCCGGCGCTCGCCGTCGATGGCGGCCGCCAGCTCGGGGTCGTAGCCCGCGATCTTCATATCGTCAGAGAACATAGAGGCTCCTGTCTCTCGCTTCGAATCCGGAGGGAATCGGCCTAGTCTAACCGATTTCCCCCACCGTATCCGAGCTGGCGTTGACAGCCGCCCCGATGCGGCCAAGCTTTCCGGGTAGGATGACCCTCTGTGCACGCCCCTACTCCCACCGGGAGTGGCTCGCCGACCGGCTCCTGCACGGGGCGGCCCTCACGGCCGCTATCGCCGGTGCAGCGCTGCTGCTCGCGCTCACCCTCCCCCTCGGGGACTGGGGGCTGACCGGGAGTGTCGGCCTCTACGGCGCCACCCTGGTGCTCCTCTTCCTCTGCTCGGCGCTGAACAACCACTACAACCTCGGCAAGTACCACTCGGCCGGCGGCCACTGGCTCCAGCGCCTCGACCACGCGGCGATCCTGCTGCTGATCGCCGGGACCTACACGCCCTTCGCCGCCCGGGTGCTCGCCCCGCCGGCCGGCCCCGCCCTGCTGGCCCTCGTCTGGGCCGTGGCGCTGGGCGGGGCCGCCGCCAAGCTGCTCCTGCGCCGCCCGCCGGGCCGGAGGGTCTCGGTGGCGCTCTACCTGGCGCTCGGCTGGTCGGTGCTCGCCGTGCTCGAGCCGCTCGCCGCTGGGCTCTCCGCCGCCGGCCTGGCGCTGCTGCTCGCCGGCGGGCTGCTCTACAGCGCCGGGGTCGTGCTCTACCTCGCCTACCGCCTGCCCTACCACCACCTGGCCTGGCACGCCCTGGTGGTCGCCGCCGCCGCCTGCCACTACGCCGCCGTCCTCCACGCGGTGGTCCTCCCCGCGCGGGCGGCCTAGGGCAGCGTGTACCGGGCGGCGGCCCGTCGCGGCCGGAATCCTGGTAGCATGCGGCGGCACAGCCGCATCCGCAGAGCACCCCCGCGCCATGGCACTCGATCTCCTCGTCTTCGCCATCGGGCTCGTCGCCGTGCTGGCCGGCGCCGAGCTCGTCGTCCGCGGCGCCGGGCACGCCGCCGCCCGGGCGCGGATCGCCCCGGTGGTCGTCGGCCTGACCGTCGTCGCCTTCGGCACCAGCGCCCCGGAGCTGGCCATCTCCCTGCGCGCCGCCTTCTCCGAGGAGGCCGCCAACATCGCCCTGGGCAACATCGTCGGCAGCAACATCGCCAACGTCCTGCTGGTGCTCGGCGTCGCCGCCACCCTGGCGCCGCTGATCGTGGCGCAGCGGCTGATCCGCATCCACGTCCCGATCATGATCGCCGCCTCGCTGGGCACCGCCCTGCTCGCCCTCAACGGCCACCTCGGGACGGCCGACGGCCTGCTGCTCCTCGCCGGGCTCGGCCTCTACCTGGCCTTCATCGCCCTGCGCGACCGCGAGCCGGTCGACGAGGTCCCCGCCTCGGGGAAGGCCTCCGTCCCCCAGATCGGCGGGCTGCTCCTGCTCGGGCTCGCCCTGCTCGTCGGCGGCGCCAACTTCCTGGTCGACGCCGCGGCGCAGATCGCCGGAGCGCTGGGCATCAGCGACCTGGTCATCGGGCTGACCGTGGTCGCCATCGGCACCTCCCTGCCCGAGATCGCCACCTCGACGGTGGCGGTCCTGCGCGGCGAGCGCGAGATGGCGGTGGGCAACGTCGTCGGCAGCAACATCTTCAACCTGCTCGCCGTCCTCGGCTGCGCCGCGCTCTTCACGCCGGCGGGGGTCAGCGTCGCCCCGGCGGCCCTCTACTTCGACCTGCCGGTGATGCTCGCCGTGGCCCTCGCCTGCCTGCCGGTCTTCTTCACCGGCTACACCATCGCGCGCTGGGAGGGGATCGTCTTCCTGGCCTACTACGCGGCCTACGCCGCCTACCTCTTCCTCGCCGCCACCGAGCACGACGCTCTCGCGCCCTTCAGCGACGCCATGCTCGGCTTCGTCATCCCGCTGACGCTGCTCACCGTCGCCATCGGCGTCGCCCGGCAGCTCCACGCCCACCACCGCCCCGGCGGCGGGCGCGCAGGCGGCCCCGGGTGAGGCGCCCCGGCCCGGGGCGCTACGCGCCCGGCACGCAGATACGTCTGCACCCTTCCAACTTCACGCTCGTATTCCCATAATCTGGGCTCCTTACCCCGAAGGCGAAGCGCGCGACCCTATGGCCCAATACGTCTACACCATGAACCGGGTATCCAAGGTGGTACCCCCGAAGCGTCAGATCCTCAAGGACATCTCGCTGTCGTTCTTCCCCGGCGCCAAGATCGGCGTGCTCGGCCTCAACGGCGCCGGCAAGTCGAGCCTGCTGCGCATCATGGCCGGCGAGGACCGGGAGTTCGACGGCGAGGCCCGGCCGCAGCCCAACCTCAAGGTCGGCTACCTGCCCCAGGAGCCGCGGCTCGACGACAGCAAGGACGTGCGCGGCAACGTCGAGGAGGGGGTCGCCGAGACCAAGGCCCTCGTCGACCGCTTCAACGCGGTCTCGGCGCAGTTCGCCGACCCCGACGCCGACTTCGACGCCCTGATCGCCGAGCAGTCCAAGCTCCAGGACCAGATCGAGGCCGCCGGCGCCTGGGATCTCGACCGCAAGCTCGAGCAGGCCGCCGACGCCCTGCGCCTGCCGCCGTGGGACGCCCAGGTGGCCAACCTCTCCGGCGGCGAGCGCCGGCGCGTGGCCCTGTGCCGGCTGCTCCTCTCGGCGCCGGATATGCTCCTGCTCGACGAGCCGACCAACCACCTCGACGCCGAGAGCGTGGCCTGGCTCGAGCGCTACCTCGCCGAGTTCCCGGGCACCGTGGTGGCGGTCACCCACGACCGCTACTTCCTCGACAACGTCGCCGGCTGGATCCTCGAGCTCGACCGCGGCGAGGGCATCCCCTTCCAGGGCAACTACTCGGCCTGGCTCGAGTACAAGGAGAAGCGCCTCGAGCAGGAGGCCCGCGAGGAGCAGGCCCACCGCAAGGCGATCCAGCAGGAGCGCGAGTGGGTCAAGCAGAACCCCAAGGGCCGGCAGGCCAAGAACAAGGCGCGGATCAAGCAGTTCGAGGAGCTCCAGTCCCAGGAGTTCCAGAAGCGCAACGAGACCCAGCAGCTCTACATCCCCCCGGGCCCGCGGCTCGGCAACAAGGTCATCGTCGCCGACGGCGTGCAGAAGGCCTACCGCGGCGAGCTGCTCTACGAGGACCTGAGCTTCAACATCCCGCCGGGGGCGATCGTCGGCATCATCGGCCCCAACGGCGCCGGCAAGACCACGCTGTTCCGCATGATCTCCGGCGCCGAGCAGCCCGACGCCGGGCAGATCGAGGTCGGCGAGACCGTCTCCCTCGCCTACGTGGACCAGAGCCGCGACGCCCTCGACGACGGCAACACGGTCTGGGAGGAGATCTCCGGCGGCCACGACTACATCCGGGTCGGCAAGTACGAGACGCCGTCGCGGGCCTACGTGGGCAAGTTCAACTTCCGCGGCAGCGAGCAGCAGAAGCGCATCGGCGAGCTCTCCGGCGGCGAGCGCAACCGGGTACACCTGGCCAAGCTCCTGCAGAGCGGCGGCAACACCCTGCTGCTCGACGAGCCGACCAACGACCTCGACGTCGAGACCCTGCGCGCCCTGGAGGACGCCCTGCTGACCTTCCCGGGCTGCGTGCTGGTCATCTCCCACGACCGCTGGTTCCTCGACCGCATCTCGACGCACATCCTGGCCTTCGAGGGCGACAGCCAGGTCACCTTCTTCGAGGGCAACTACCAGGAGTACGAGGCCGACCGCAAGAAGCGCCTCGGCGAGGCGGCGACCCAGCCGCACCGTATCAAGTACAAGCGCCTCGGCGCCTGAGCGTAGCCCGAGAGGGACCCCCCGACCGTGCGCCGACCGAGGCTACGCAGCTTCCTGATCGCCACCATCCTGGCCGTCGCCCTGGGGGTCTTCCTCGGGGCGACCCTCTTCTCCTCGCTGCTCTACGAGAAGATCCTGCGCCGCCAGGCGGAGCAGACCGCCGAGGCCACCGCCCAGCAGACCTTCGGGTCCATGTACCAGGTCATGCGCCGCGGCTGGACGCGCGAGGACCTCAAGGCCTTCATCGCCACCCTCGAGGAGGCGTACGAGGGCAGCCCCCTGCGCGTCGCCATCTACCGCGGGGCGCTGGTCGAGGCCCTCTACGGCGAGATCCCCGGCGAGGCGGAGGCGGACGCGGCCGTCGAGCGCGCCTTCGCCCGCGGCAAGGCGCAGCGCATCGAGGGCGGGGACCAGCAGCGCCACGTCATGCCGGTCGAGGCGCGCAGCGAGTGCCTGCGGTGCCACACCAACGCCGAGCCGGGCGACGTCCTCGGGGTCATCGACGTCAGCCAGGACATCAGCGCCGCCCAGGCCCAGGCGAGCGCCGGCTACCGCTGGCTCTTCTTCGCCGTCACCCCCCTGGCCCTGCTCGCCGCCGGGGGCACCGCCTACTTCGTCAACCGCCGGCTCAGCCGGGCCATCGAGGCCTTCAGCGGCCAGATCGAGCAGGTCAACGCCGTCCAGGACCTGCAGCACGTCCGCCCCAGCGCCCTCGACCTCGGCTTCGCCGAGCTCAACCGGGTCATGGGGCACATCGACAAGCTCATCTGCCGGCTGCGGGCGATCGCCGTCGACAAGGAGATGCTCGACGCCCACCAGCGCGTGCTCGAGGAGGAGCAGAAGACGGCGGAGCGCATCGTCGACCGGGCCACCACCTCCAGCGCCCTGGAGACGCCGGGGCTGCGCTACGTCTACCGGCCGGCCGCCATCCTCGGCGGCGATATCCTCCTCGCCGCCAGCCGGCCCAACGGCAACCTGCTGGTGCTCCTCGGCGACTTCACCGGCCACGGCATCGGGGCCGCCGTGGGGGTGCCGGCGCTGGCCACCCTCTACTACGACATGGTCGCCCAGGGCGCCCACCCGGCGGAGATGCTCGACGCCATCAACGAGCGGCTCTACCGCAGCCTGCCGCCGGAGATGTTCCTGACGGCGGCGCTCGTCGAGATCGACCCGGGCCAGCGCCGCATCGGCGTCTGGAACGCCGGCATGCCGCCGGTGTGGCTGATCCGCGAGGGCGCCGTGCGCGAGCGCTTCGACTCCGGCGACCTCCCCCTGGGGGTGACGCGCGATACCGCGCCGGGGCGGCGGACCCTCACCTACTGCGAGGCGGCGCCCGGCTCCTACCTGTTCGCCTGCTCCGACGGCGTGACCGAGGCCGCCGGCCCCGAGGGCGCGCGCTACGGGACCGAGGGCGTCGAGGCGAGCCTGACGGGCGCCCCCGCCGCCCAGGCGCTCGACGGGCTGCTCGAGGGGCTGGAGCGCTTCCGCGGGGGGGCCGAGCCCGGCGACGACACCTCCCTGGTCGCCCTCGAGCTCGACCGGCTCTTCGCCGCCGGCGCCGACGACCCGGCGTACACGGAGCCGATGCAGTGGCAGGCGGAGCTGGTCCTCGACGCCCGGAGCCTGGCCAGCGTCAGCCCGGTGCCGACGCTCATGCGGATGCTCTCCGAGCTCGGCGCCCTGGAGGCAGACCGGCAGACCCTCTACACGGTAACCGCCGAGCTCTACAACAACGCCCTCGAGCACGGCATCCTCCAGCTCGACTCCAGCCTCAAGGGCGACGAGGCGGGCTTCGAGGCCTACTACCGCCAGCGCGCCGAGGCGCTGGCGGGCCTGTCCACGGGGGAGATCCGGCTGCGGCTCGCCTACGCGGCGCAGCGCGAGGACAGCGGCGTCGTCATCGAGATCGAGGACTCCGGCGAGGGCTTCGACTACGAGCGGGTCCTCGACAGCAGCGGCCCGGCCGACGGCGAGGCGCAGCGGCTCGTCGCCGGCCGGGGGATCCTGCTCGTGCGCTCGCTGTGCGACGAGCTCGTCTACTTCCCGCCGGGGAACCGGGTCCGGGCCCGCTACCTGCCGCGCTCGCACAGCAGCGGCTAGGCGGGCCGGCCGAGGCCGGGCCCGCCTAGCCGCGCGCCGCCGCCAGCGCCTGGTCGAGATCGGCGATGAGGTCGTCGATATGCTCCAGGCCGATGGACAGCCGCACCATGTCCTGCGTCACCCCCGCGCTCTCCAGCTCCCGCTCGTTGAGCTGGCGGTGGGTGGTGCTCGCCGGGTGGCAGGCCAGGGACTTGGCGTCGCCGATATTGACCAGGCGGGTGATCAGCTGCAGGGCGTCGATGAAGCGGGCGCCGGCCTCGTAGCCGCCCTCGACGCCGAAGCTGAGGATGCTCGAGGCGCGCCCGCCCATGTAGCGGTCGGCCAGCTCGCGGTCGGGGCTGTCGGCGAGCCCGGCGTACTTCACCCAGCGCACCTGCTCGTGGCCCTGGAGGTACTCGGCCACGCGCTGGGCGTTGTCGCAGTGGCGGTCCATGCGCACCGGCAGGGTCTCGATCCCCTGCAGCAGCTGGAAGGCGTTGAACGGCGAGAGCGCCGCGCCCGTGCTGCGCAGCGGCACCACGCGGCAGCGGGTGATGAAGGCCGCCGCCCCGATATCCTCGGTGTAGCTCACCCCGTGGTAGGAGGGGTCGGGCTCGACCATCATCGAGAAGCGCTCGGGGTGGTCGGCCCACGGGAAGCGCCCGGCGTCGACGATGGCGCCGCCGACGGTGGTGCCGTGCCCGCCCATATACTTGGTCAGCGAGTGGAGGACGATGTCGGCGCCGTGGTCGATGGGGCGGAAGAGGTAGGGGGTCGGCACCGTGTTGTCCACCATCAGCGGGATGCCGTTGCGGTGGGCGATCTCGGCGAGGCGCTCGACATCCGCCACCTCGCCGGAGGGGTTGCCGACGCTCTCGCAGTAGAGCGCCTTGGTGCGCTCGTCGATCAGCGCCTCGAGCCCGGCGAAGTCGTCCTGCGCGGCGAAGCGCACGTCCACGCCGTGGACGGGCAGCGAGTGGGCGAAGAGGTTGTAGGTGCCGCCGTAGAGCTTCGAGGTGGAGACGATGTTGTCGCCGGCGCGGGTGATGCACTGGATGGCGTAGGTGATCGCCGCCATCCCCGAGGCGACGGCGAGGCCGCCGATGCCGTTCTCCATCGCCGCCACCCGCTGCTCGAGCACGGCGTTGGTCGGGTTCATGATCCGCGTGTAGATGTTGCCCTCGACCTTGAGGTCGAACAGGTCGGCCCCGTGCTGGGTATCGTCGAAGGCGTAGGAGGTGGTCTGGTAGATGGGCACGGCCACCGCCTTGGTCGTCGGGTCGGGCGTGTAGCCGGCGTGCACTGCCTGGGTCTCGAGTCTCACGGGTCGGCCCTCCTCTGTCGGTCGCCCGCCCGGCGCTCGCGGGCGGTCAGTAGTCGCTGCCGAGCATCCGGTTGGGATGCCCCTCCAGGATCCCCTCGACGCCGCGGAAGGGCGCGCCGATGTGCATGCCCCGCTGATCGATGGTGAACTGGCGGATGCTCCTCTCGTGGGCCGCGCCGCGCATCTTGAGCACCGTCAGGCCGCGCTGGACCTCGCCGCCCATCTCTACGTAGCGTAGCAGGATGATCGAGTCGGTCAACGTGGAGATGTGCGCCTCGGTCACCGAGGCGCCGCCCATCAGCGAGGGGGTGCTGGCGGTGAACAGCCCGGCGATCTCCCGCTCCTTGATAAAGGAGGTCAGGCCGATGACGAACTCGCGGAAGCCCCGGGGCGAGGCCACGCGCTCGAGGGCGGTGAGGCTGTCCAGGGCCACCCGCTGGGGGCGGAAGGCGTCGATGGCCTCCTTGATGCGCACCAGGTGGTCCTCGAGCCCCGCCGCCTCCGGGTAGTCGCAGCGGATCTGGAGCGCGCCGCCCGCCTCCGCCGGCTCGTACTCGACGCCCCAGCCCCGGGCGTTGCGGATGAGCTGGTCGCGGCTCTCCTCGAAGGCGAGGAGCAGGCAGCGCTCGCCGGCCGCCAGCCCGCCGGCGGTGAACTCCGTGGCCATGAGCGTCTTGCCGGTGCCCGTCGCCCCCGAGACGAGGACGATGGAGTCGCGGTAGATGCCGCCGCCGCACATCGTGTCCAGGGCCGCGTTGCCCGAGGTGACGCGGGTATCCGAGGAGCGCTGGACGAGCTCCATGGCCGACAGGGGGATCACGACGACGCCGCTGTCCGGCCGGATCGTGAATGGGTACTCCCCCTTCTGGTGGTGCGTGCCCCGGAACTTGAGGATCTCCAGGGTCCGCCGCCGGGTCTCCGCCTCGAGGACGTTGCGCAGGATGACGACGTTGTCGGCGACGAACTCCTCGACCCCGTAGCGCGCCACGCCGCCGTACTCGGCGTCGCGCTCGGCGGTCATCACCGCGGTGACCCCCAGGGCCTTGAGCTGCGAGGCGATGCGGTACAGGTCCCAGCGGACCTGGCGCGCGTCGGGGAAGCGCGAGAAGAGCGCCGCCAGCGAGTCGATGGCCAGCCGCTGCGCCCCGCTCTGCTCGACGGCGTGGCGGATGCGGGCGACCAGCCCGCCGAGGTCGTAGCTGCCCGCCTCGAGGGCGTCGACGTCGATCGCCGGCGAGGCGTCGACGAACCGCCAGCGCCCGCTCGCCTCCCACGCCGCGATGGGCCAGCCGAAGGCGCTGAGGTTGCGCCGCAGGTCCGCCGGCGACTCCTCGCAGGTGACGAAGACGCCGGCGGCGCCGGCCTCGATGCCGGTGGCGAGGAATTGCCCGGCGAGGACCGTCTTGGCGCTGCCCGGCGTCCCCGCCACCAGGGTGGCGCGCCCGGCGGGCAGGCCGCCGTTGGCGACGGCGTCGAAGCCGGGGATCCCCGTGGGCAGCTTTTCCACCGCCGGCTGTGCGGGCTGCTCGGTCACGCTGTCCCCCCTCCCTGCGGGATGACCTCCAGGCCGCGCAGCACCTGCTCCCGGTCCGAGAGGTCGCCGATGAGCCGGCGCAGCGGCGGCGGCAGCTCCTTGATCAGCGTCGGGGTCGCGAGGATGTTCTCGCGCTCGCCCACCTCCGGGCTCTCGAGCAGGTCGACCACCTCGATGCGGTAGCGCCCCTGCAGCTCCGCCTCGCAGATCCGGCGCAGATTGGCGAGGGCGCGCTGCGCCTGCACCGTCTGGCCGGCGATGTAGAGGCGGAGCAGGTACTGCGAAGCGGGGGCGTCACTAGCGGACATGGGTGCGGCGGTGTTCCTGGGGCCTGGCCACAGCCGACGGTACCACTCGGCCGATGGGCCGACAACGACTGGGGCCTTAGTTGATCTATCGGGGTGGAGCTGTCATCCTTTGCGGCTATCGATTGTACCCAAATCGGTGCCCGCCTGCTGCACCCGCCCTCAGCGCGCCCGCTCCCGAGCCCATCACCCCTTTCGCCAGCCCCGGGCTGCGCCCGCAGACGAGACGGCCGGCTGCGCAGGCGCGACACCGAACGAAATCGCGAGCCGAAGAGCGTACCGAGACCATGACCGATCGCAGCCATAGCATCCGAGAGCAACTCGCCGAGCGGATCCTCATCCTCGACTGCGGGATGGGGACCGAGATCCAGAAGTACCCCCTCGAGGAGGCCGACTTCCGGGGCGAGCGCTTCGCGGACCACCCCTGCGAGCTCAAGGGCAACAACGACCTGCTCACGCTCACCCGCCCCGATGTCATCCGGGAGATCACCCGCGCCAACCTCGACGCCGGCGCGGATATCGTCGAGACCAACACCTTCAACTCCCAGGTCCTCTCCCAGGCGGACTACCAGACCGAGCCCCTCGTCCACGAGCTCAACGTCGAGGCCGCCCGCCTCGCCCGCGAGCTCTGCGACGCGGCCGAGCAGGAGAGCGGGCGGACGCGCTACGTCGCCGGCACCATGGGGCCGACCGGCCGCACCGCCTCGATCTCGCCGGACGTCAACAACCCCGGCTACCGCAACATCACCTTCGACGACCTCCGCGAGGCGTACGCCGCCCAGGCCCGCGGCCTCATCGAGGGCGGCGCCGACCTGATCCTCATCGAGACGGTCTTCGACACCCTCAACGCCAAGGCCGCCATCTACGCCCTCGAGGAGGTCTTCGAGGAGGCCGGCCGGCGGCTGCCGCTGATGATCTCCGGGACCATCACCGACGCCTCGGGGCGGACCCTCTCGGGCCAGACCGCGGCGGCCTTCTGGAACTCGGTGCGCCACGCCCGGCCCCTGTCCATCGGGCTCAACTGCGCCCTCGGCGCCGAGGAGCTGCGCCCGCACCTCCAGGAGCTCTCCCGGATCGCCGACACCCACATCTCCTCGCACCCGAACGCCGGGCTGCCCAACGAGTTCGGCGAGTACGACCAGAGCCCCGAGGAGATGGCGCGGATCATCCGCACCTTCGCCGAGGAGGGGCTGATCAACATCATCGGCGGCTGCTGCGGGACCTCGCCGGCGCACATCGCCGCCGTCCGCGAGGCGGTCCAGGACCTCGAGCCGCGCCGGGTGCCCGAGACGGACCCGGACACCCTGGCCCTCTCCGGGCTCGAGCCGTGCAACATCGACCGCGACTCGCTGTTCGTCAACATCGGCGAGCGCGCCAACGTCACCGGCTCGGCGCGCTTCCGGCGCCTGATCAAGGAGCAGGACTACGAGACCGCCCTCGAGGTCGCCAAGGAGCAGGTCGAGAACGGCGCGCAGATCATCGACATCAACATGGACGAGGGGATGCTCGACTCGCAGCAGGCGATGATCGACTTCCTCAACCTCGTCGCCGCCGAGCCGGACATCGCCCGCGTGCCCATCATGATCGACTCCTCCAAGTGGGAGATCATGGAGGAGGGGCTCAAGCGCATCCAGGGCAAGGGCCTGGTCAACTCCATCTCCCTGAAGGAGGGCGAGGCGCCCTTCCTGGAGCAGGCCCGGCGGCTGCGCCGCTACGGCGCCGTGCCGGTGGTCATGGCCTTCGACGAGCAGGGGCAGGCCGACAGCTACGAGCGCCGCCTCGAGATCGCCCAGCGCGCCTACGACCTGCTCGTCGGCGAGGGCTTCTCGCCCGGCGATATCGTCTTCGACCTGAACATCTTCGCCGTCGCCACCGGCATCGAGGAGCACAACAACTACGCCGTCGACTTCATCGAGGCCACCCGCTGGGTCAAGGAGAACCTCCCCCACGCCAAGGTCTCCGGCGGCCTGTCCAACCTCTCCTTCTCCTTCCGCGGCAACGACGCCGTCCGCGAGGCCATGCACTCGGTCTTCCTCTACCACGCCATCAAGGCGGGCATGGACATGGCCATCGTCAACGCCGGGCAGATCGAGGTCTACGACGAGATCGACCCCGAGCTGCGCGAGCTCTGCGAGGACGTCATCCTCAACCGCCGCGAGGACGCCACCGAGCGGCTGCTCGAGCTCGCCGAGCGCTACAAGGACCAGGGCGGCAAGAAGAAGGAGGAGGACCTCGCCTGGCGCGAGCAGCCGGTCAACCAGCGCCTCGCGCACGCCCTGATCAAGGGGATCACCGACTACATCGACGTCGACGTCGAGGAGGCGCGCCAGGCGCACGAGCGGCCCATCCAGGTCATCGAGGGGCCGCTGATGGACGGCATGAACACCATCGGCGACCTCTTCGCCGAGGGCAAGATGTTCCTGCCCCAGGTGGTCAAGTCGGCGCGCGTGATGAAGCAGGCGGTGGCCTACCTGCTGCCGTACATCGAGGCCGAGAAGTCCGGCGACGACGAGCCCGCCGGGCGCTTCCTGATCGCCACGGTCAAGGGCGACGTCCACGACATCGGCAAGAACATCGTCGCCGTGGTCCTGCAGTGCAACAACTTCGAGGTCCACGACGCCGGCGTCATGGTCCCGGCGGAGACGATCCTCAATAAGGCCGAGGAGGTCGGCGCCGACATGATCGGCCTGTCCGGGCTGATCACCCCGTCGCTCGACGAGATGGTCCACGTCGCCCAGGAGATGGAGCGCCGGGGCTTCACCTGCCCGCTGCTCATCGGCGGCGCCACCACCTCCCGCGTCCACACGGCGGTGAAGATCGCCCCCAACTACTCGCAGCCGAGCATCTACGTCAAGGACGCCTCCCGGGCCGTGGGCGTAGCCTCCAAGCTCGTCAGCGAGACCCAGGCGGAGCCGTACAAGGCGGAGCTCGCCGCCGAGTACCAGCAGGTCCGCGAGCAGCACGAGGCGCGGCAGCAGAAGACCAAGTGGGTCGCCTACGAGGAGGCCAAGGCCAACGCCACGCCCATCGACTGGTCCGGCTACGCGCCCACGCGCCCGGAGCAGCCCGGCGTGCAGGTGCTCGACGACTACCCGCTCGAGGAGATCGCCGAGCGCATCGACTGGACGCCCTTCTTCGCCGCCTGGCAGATGCGCGGGCAGTACCCGAAGATCCTCGACGACGAGCAGCAGGGCGAGGAGGCGCGCAAGCTCTTCGACGACGCCCAGGCGATGCTCCGCCGCATCATCGACGAGCAGTGGCTCACCGCCCGCGCCGTCTTCGGCCTGTTCCCGGCGAACAGCGACGGCGACGACACCGAGCTCTACGCCGACGAGGGCCGCGGCGAGGTGCTCGCCCGCCTGTGCCACCTGCGCCAGCAGACCGAGCGCGCCGAGGGCAAGCCGCACCAGTCCCTGGCCGACTTCGTGGCGCCCAAGGGCAGCGGCAAGACGGACTGGTTGGGCGCCTTCGCGGTGACCGCCGGCATCGGCATCGACGAGCACGTGGCGCGCTTCGAGGCCGAGGGCAACGACTACGACGCCATCATGCTCAAGGCGCTGGCCGACCGCCTCGCCGAGGCCTTCGCCGAGCGGCTGCACGAGCGGGTGCGCAAGGAGTTCTGGGGCTACGCGCCGGACGAGGACCTCGCCAACGAGGACCTCATCAAGGAGCGCTACCAGGGCATCCGCCCGGCCCCGGGCTACCCGGCCTGCCCCGACCACACCGAGAAGGACCGGCTCTGGGAGCTGCTCAACGTCGAGGAGAACATCGGCCTGAGCCTGACCGAGTCCCGGGCCATGGTCCCCACGGCGGCGGTCTCCGGCTGGTACTTCGCCCACCCCGAGGCGCGCTACTTCGGCGTCGGGAAGGTCTTCCGCGACCAGGTCGAGGACTACGCCGCGCGCAAGGGCATGTCCCGCAAGGAGGCGGAGCGCTGGCTCGGGCCGAACCTCGGCTACGACGCCGAGGAGGCCTAGCCGCCCTCCCCCGGCTCCCCGGGCGGGAGGGCCGCCGCAGCGGCCCTCCCGCTCGCCCGGGCCGGATCCGGCCCGGGCGAGCGGGA